>JBFGVE010000111.1:0-9612 GCA_041565275.1 Bacteroidia bacterium | reverse complement strand
GGTTCTAACTTTTTCAACAGGGGCTACTTTTTTCATAGTCTGCAATTTGCTTACTTTGTATTTGGTAACGACTTTTTACAAGATTAAAGTAGCAGCACACATTGGATTTATTCGATAAGATTGACAAATACATGCAAGTTGACCTCGGCCAGTTTGCCAAGGTCGGGCATGGGTATTTCACCTTTCCTAAGTTAGAAGGTGAGATCGCACCCTGGATGAAGTTCAACGGTAAGAAAGTACTTACCTGGTCTATCAACAATTATTTGGGTCTTTGCAATCACCCTGAAGTGCGTAAAATAGATGCAGAAGCTGCTGCTGATTACGGTCTTGGTTATCCTATGGGTTCTCGGATGCTCACCGGTCATACATCTGCTCACGAAACTTTTGAGACGGAAGCTGCTGAATTTATGGGTAAGGAAGATGCTTACCTGCTTAATTTTGGCTACCAGGGAATGGTGTCTATTGTCCAGACACTGGTAGATCGCAAAGATGTTATCGTCTACGACCAATTGGTCCACGCCTGCATAATGGATGGAATGTTGATGACACCAGCTAAACGCTTTGTCTTCAGACACAATGATATGGAGCAGTTTGAGGATCGCCTCAAGAAAGCTGAAAAGATCATCGAGAAAACTGGCGGTGGTATTCTGGTCATCACCGAGGGGGTCTATGGAATGAAGGGTGATTGTGGTGCTCTCGACAAGATCGTCCCTTACAAGGAGAAGTATAATTTTCGTCTTTTGGTGGATGACGCCCATGGGTTTGGTGTGATGGGTGAGAGCGGAAAAGGTACAGGTGAGCACTATGGTGTAATGGACGGAATTGATGTTCTGTTCTGTACCTTTGCCAAGTCTATGGCTTCTATAGGTGCATTCGTGTGCGGTAGTGCGAAGGTGATCAACTTTCTCCGTTACAATATGCGTTCCCAGGTTTACGCAAAGTCACTGCCAATGCCATTGGTTGTGGGTGCTCGCAAGCGATTGGAGATGCTCAAGAATGCTCCTGAGATGCGTACCCGTCTTTGGGAAATCGTCAACACCCTGCAGAGTGGTCTGCGTGCTCGGGGCTTTGACATTGGCCCTACCATTTCACCAGTCACTCCCGTTTATCTGAAGGGAGATTATATGGAAGCGGCACGCCTGATCATAGACATGCGGGAAAACTATAACCTCTTTGTGAGTGTGGTGACCTATCCCGTAGTTGAAAAAGGTGAGCTCCTTCTGCGCATGATCCCTACAGCTTCTCACACCAAAGATGATGTCGCTTACACACTGGACGTCTTTGAGAAAGTGGCTAAGAAGTTAGCGGATGGGGAGTACAAGCAAGGTGCCTTACTCCCTAATATGGCCGCTTTGTAAATTGGACTTATCTCCAGGATTTAGCTTTCTGCCTTACAGCCCAAATACTTTTCTAAAGCTAAATAGCTGAAGATCCTTAAGCTTGCCATCTTTTGATAACCTGGGACGTAGTCACTTGTTAAGGGTAGCGATCCAAATTAATTAATGTTATTCAACATTTGATATTGAAAATAGAGGGAGAAATCCTAACTTGCCTCCAGTATCAAAGTTCAATTATTTAAAAACGATCTGGAAAATACATGTATACCTTTGAAAATCAATTCGTTGAGAACATGAATTTTAATCGTTTATAGCGTCGATGTTCAGGTTGCTGTGACCTTTTTGAGGTGGCAGTTTTGCAAAAAATCCGGATTGTTGTCGTTTAATTCAATATCAATTTACCTTTATGAGACTTTTTTCTACCTTACTTACTCTTATCACAATCACGGGCTCACTTATGGCCCAGGGTGTGCCCGAGATTCTGTACTATAGGTTTGACAATTCTGGCACGATTTTGTTGAACGAAGCCCTCAATCCGCCGACTGGTACAGATACGGCCACTATTTTAGGAACGCTTAGCCAAGGCAGCAGCGGCCTTGACGGTGGTGCACTCATCGGCACTGGTGCATCCAGTTCAACCAACTATGTAAGCACAGGTTGGGATACCGATCTGGGAACAGGCTCCTGGACCATTATGTTTTGGGTTGACGACGTTGCCAATGAGAGCTCCACTAGGTACCAGTTCGGTGATAACACCGCTGGTAGTTTCCGCTGTTTTACCAACGGATCTGCTGGACAGGGTGACTTCATACTGCGTGGGCCAATTATCGAAGTAGTGTGCACGGGCTGTGCACCTATCGGTGCATCTTCAATGACGGCCTTTGTTTATGACTCAGCCTCGGGTGATATCAAAGCTTACCACGACGGTGTACTCAACAATACTGTCAGCCAGGGAATATTGAACATCAGCGGAACCGACTTTAAGGTCGGTGGGTACTTCTCCTTCAATGGCATTGGTGCCAACCAGCTCATGGATGAATTCCGGGTTTATAACCGGGCGCTTGATTCGAGCGAAATCTCACGGGTTTGGAACAGATCCCTACCCCTGCCAACTGCTCCGAATGACGCTGCAGTCACCGCAATCAATGAACCTGTAAATTTCTGTTCAGATACACTTGATATCAAGGTTACCTTAAAAAACAAAGGCATCGCGCAACTTACGAGCGCTACCATCAATTGGGAATTTGATGGCGTGCTCCAAACCCCGGTTGCCTGGACAGGTCTTTTGGACACCCTGGGTGGCGTTGGTTCCCAAGATACCATCATCACCATTGGCACCCAATTTTTTGCCCCCAATACACCTTACGACATCAAAGCCTGGAGCACCCTGCCCAACGGTCAGGCCGATACGGTCAATGTCAACGACACCACCATGACCACAGTTAAGTCATCTCTGGCAGGCACATTTCAGATCGGTGGTGCTGGTGCAGACTATCCCAATTTTGCCGCTGCAGTTGCAGAACTGAATGCCCAAGGCGTCTGTGGGCCTGTCGTTTTCAATGTCTATGACACCACCTACAACGAGCAGATCGAGCTCCAGGAAATAACTGGTGCATCCTCGACCAATACCATCACCTTCCAGCCATTGTCAGGCCGGCCGGAAGTGATTTTCAACAATACCTCCTCCTCCACCAACTATCTCTTGCACCTGTCCGGGGCGAAGTGGATCACATTCAAAGGGCTTATGTTCCACAATTCCGGTACGTCGAATGGAAGGGTGGTTGACATGAACGGTGGATCTGAACACAACACAATTGAAGATTGCTGGATCGTCGGAGACACTACCCCTTCCAGCACCTCCGACAATATGAGTGTCATATATTCCGGTGACGATCAGGACAATTGGAACACTTTCCGAAACAATCTTATCCGGGGAGGCAGTTATGGTGCCTATTGGTTTGGCACAAGCTCATCTTCTCTTGAGGAGGGCAATGTATTTGACGGGAACAGGTTCGTGGAAAACTATTACCGCGGCACCTATAACTCCAATCAGGACAACCTGACCTTCGTCAATAACCACCTTGAAGGCAACACCAATTATACAGGCAGTTACTACAGGTTCTATTTTAGTTCCTGTGACAATGCATTGGTGGTAGCAAACAACACCGCAACAGGTAACATGCGTGGTTACGGAATTTACATGTCAGCTTGCGAAGGTAACGCAGGTACACATGGAAGGATTTATAACAATATGATCCACGTTGGGGACAGTACGTCTACCTCCACCTCTTACGGTCTTTATATGTCCAGCTGCGGATTTCAGGATGTTTACAACAACAGTTTTAGTGTAAATTCGAATGGAACAGGCAGCAGGGCTGCTTATTTTACAGGAGGCGGGCAAAATACCTTTACCAACAATATCATTCTGAACAGTGGGCCGGGCTATGGCTTGTACCTTAATTCCGTTTTTAGCCTTTCCAGTTCTGATCACAATAACTTTTACGTTCCCAATGGGAATGCTGGTTATTTTAATGTCGATCGGGCTACGTTAGCGGATTATCAAAATGTGACAGGTTTAGAGTCAAATTCCATCTGGGCAGACCCGATGTTCGTCTCCGAGGACGACCTGCATGTTTGCCAGGACTCCTTGGACGGTGCAGGTGCACCCGGTTGGGCAGTGATGGACATCGACGGAACAGTGCGCAGCACTACGGCTCCTGACATCGGGGCTGACGAGTTCACCCCTGTGTCCACTTTCAGCCTTGGCCCTGATATGGATCTCTGTACGGGTGACAGTGTGATGCTGCAGACCTATGCAAATCCGAGCGACACGGTACTCTGGAGTACAGGTGCGAACACCCCATCCATCTGGGTTTCTTCACCCGGCACATACAGTGTTAATGTCAGCGGTGCCTGTGGAATGGCCGGTGACACCGTCAACATTACTCCGTTCAACCTAGTGGCCAGTTATACCTTTACGACCTCTTTCCTGACAAGTATCTTTGAATTTACAGGAACCGCCTCGGCAGGTACATCCTTTAATTGGGACTTTGGCGATGGAGCCAGCTCCACCTCCGACAGCCCCATCCATGTTTATGCAGTCGGTGGCGTTTATCTCGTGACTCTTACCACAACCGATGATTGTGGTACTTCCACCTTCTCTGATAGCGTTAATGTCTCCGAGACAGACCTTCTGGAAGGTCTGGTGAATGGAACAGTTAAAATGTATCCTAATCCTGCAACCGATTTCTTCTCGGTTGACCTGGACCTGACCACCGAAGGCAAGTACCAGTACCAGATCACCGTGCGTGACATTCGCGGAGCCGATATGATGACAACAGGCCTTCAGATTGGGGTTGGTCAGACCACCCGGCAGTTCCGCTTGGATCAGTTTGCAAGTGGATTGTATCTCGTTGAGGTTCGTGTGGACGACCAGATCGTTACGAAACAGCTCATCGTTAGATAGTACAACTCATTGTTGAATGAACGTGGCCGTTGCTCCTCGGGTATGCTAATACTCAGGGAGCAGCGGTTCTGTTTTTAACCAGGATTACCAACAATAAAATGTGGATTGGCAAAACATCCTATGCAACGGTTTCGCAATCTGAATTGGACAATTTTCACCCGGCCATACAGCCGGATATCTGGAGTAGCATCAGAGAAAGTCAAGCTTCTCTCCAGGATTTCACTTTCTGCCTTGCAGCCCAAATACTTTTCTAAGGCTAAATTGCTTGTTCGGATGCTCAGGCTGACCAATGGCTGGTTTCTTTGCCTTTTCTTCGGCTTTTTTCGCTTGGTTGGCCATTCGCCTTTCAAGCCTTTCGTCTTTCTTCTTTTGCCTAAAACGGTAGCGTAACTCCGCTTTAGGATTCTTAAAGACTTTGATCTTCTCTTGCTTTTGGATCTTAATCTTTCCGGAAGTGGAAGCTGTCGAATCACTTTCACTCACCTCAGATTTACGATCTTTTGTTTTCTTTACTTCGGGGTATTTCTCTGATTTACCACCTTCATCCGGAAGACCTTCCTCTTCGTAAGTAGCTACCCCAATTTTGCTTTTGGCTTTATCCTGGTATTCATCACTGTCAGCGGATATAGGAAAAGCTGCTTCAAAACCATAGATGGAATTCAGCTGTTCCTGGAGGATCTTGAGATGGTTAAGTACTGAATCCAAATCAGCTAACAAGGTATCTCGTTCTGGAAAAATAATATTGAACAACCATTCTGGCTTGGTGGGACGTTCTTTCTCTCGCCATTTGAATCCATCCAGGGTATTCTTTTTGTTGAACACCTCATAAATAGGGGAAAAGCTACCGGTGGGCTGATCTATGAAGATGATTTTACTGGGTTGGTTTTCCTTGAAAGTTATGTACATATCGGTACACTTTGCATTATTCATGCCGATGTATCCTCCCTTTTGTTCATCTTTAGCGAAATAGATACTTTCACTATTTCCCCATATCCACATTCTTTCTATTTGGTTATCCTTAAACTTGGCGTTCATGGATTTCCCTTTTATCTGGTTAAAACCTGTAGTGCCTTCCTGGTTGATGATAAATGCATTTTTAGGAATCGATAAAGTGTCAATATCCCCACCGTTGAGTCCTGCCATGATGGAGGTTCCGGTAAGCTGGGTAGAGTCAGACCAAAGTACTGGGTCGGAATCAAAGTAGAGAAGAGAGTCTTTGTGAAGATAAGTGATGGAATCACAAGTGCCTTGGATATCCTTCATGAAAAAAAGAGCCCTGTAGTAGGCAAAGAACACTTTTTGGTCTCTTACAGAATCCCTCACTGAGTGGAGGGTATCTGCAAACAGATACAATGTATCATCCTCAAATAACTGGATTGCAAAGGCTTGATCGGTAAGCATACACTCCTCATTTTTGGATTTAAATTGTCCAAACTGGCCAAAAATTATCATCCCTGAGTCCGCTTCCTCAACCTTAACATTGCTGAATGCTTCTCCAATATCCTCGTTTTCATTGTAAATGATCGTATCTGCATAGAGCGTATAGGAAGTATCTCCGATCTGGGAATTTCGAAATGAGTAAGCAATGTCTAGCCCGGTGTCATAATAGCCGTCTTCGGTATAGATGTAATTGAGGGAATCGTAGATATAAGTGGGCGCCAGGAAATAAGCAATTTCCTTTTTGGTTTGGAAGCCGAGTGTATCTGTTTCCAGGAGGAAGTCGGGATTTACCAGCAGGACTTTTTTACGGAAATAGGTCATCTCATCTTTGGGATAATAATAGCCTGACTGGCTGTACATGGTATTTTCCCCATTTACGATTTTCCCGCCACTTTGGTAAGATCCATAGTCTGGAATTCTATAATACGTGAGGTGATTGGTGTATAAAGTGATACTGTTGTCTTTGAGGATCACATTGTTGTAAATATTGACAACCTTTTCCTCACCATCGTAAGTCAGTTTGTCCCCTCTAACTTCCCGGCCCAGGTTTTGCGAAAGGATGATCCGTACATTGGAGTAAGCAATCACATAATTGGAGTCGACATAGTGGTAGGCAGAATCACAAAACATTTCGGTGGAATCCTGCATAAGATGGACATTCCCAATCAGCTTCCTGATCCCTTCCCCATTGAACATACCAAACTCGAAAACATCGGTAGAGATGATCTCCAGTCTGTTTTCGGGATCTGTTCCGGGTTGGGCCATGGCTGGGATGGCTACCTGAAGCACCAATAGGAGGAGTATATAACCGCGAACCTGCTGCATAGAGCGCCCCAAAGATAGGGCTATCGGTGAAATATGGGACAAATTATATGCCAAACAAAAATCCTATGTTTGTAATTCTACTAAAAAGAAAGTCCTTCCTGTTGAAGATCGCAGAAGTCATACTCCCCGTACCGGTCAAATCCAATTTCGACTACCGAATTCCTCCTGCATTTGAGGAACGGATCGAGGTCGGGAGTAGGGTAGTGGTTCATTTTGGGAAAAATAAAATGTACACAGGAGTGGTCAAGCGGATTTATGAGACAGAAGACCATGAAACCATTGCATGCCTGAAACCAATTGAGGACTTGCCGGATGACCGTCCGGTACTACAACCTCAACAACTAGAGCTATTTTCCTGGATGGCTAAGTACTATTTCTGCACTGAAGGGGAGGTGGTTAAAGCATCTTTGCCCGCCGGCCTGAAATTGCAAAGTGAGCAGATCGTAGAATGGACTGAGTATCCTAATTGGGAAGACTTGGACATTGACAATAAGTCCTACAACCTTCTCAAGATCTTAGCCAATCAGAAGGTACTTACCCTCAAAGAAGTTGCTCTTGTCTGGGAACAGATTGATCCACGTCCTCGTCTGCGAAATCTTCACAGCCGTGGCCTGCTCAAGCTCACACACCGCCTTAAGACTGGCTATAAACCGAAAATGATAAAATTTATCCGTCTGGGGGCAGCTTTTCAGAATGAAGATGCACTTTCCAGGATATTTGAAGATCTAAACAACGCCCCCCGCCAGGAAGAAGTCTTGATGCTGGTGGCCAGCGAGTGGTATAAGGGAAATGAATTGCAGAAGTCCGTGTTGAATAAGCGGCTTGATAAAGCTGACGGGGCGATCAAGCGCTTAGCAGAAAAAGGGGTCTTAGAAGAGTACGAAGAGCGGGAAGACAGGGTCACAGCTCTTGCCTACAAAGAAAACAACAAGGACATTGTTCTCAATCAGGAACAGGTTTCGGCCTTAAAAAAGATCCGGGATTCATTTGATCAGGAAAAGGTACGGCCTGTTCTTTTACACGGCGTAACTGGAAGTGGAAAGACACACCTCTACATAGAGTTAATCAAAGATGCTTTGAGTAGGGGAGAGGAGGTATTGTACCTATTACCGGAAATTGCCCTTACCCAGCAGATAATTGATAAAGTAAAGTCAGAGTTTGGGGAAATGGTCGGGGTTTACCACAGTCGGTTTAGCGATGCTGAACGGGTGGAGATCTGGCAAAAGGTGATTGTGGGGAATTACAAGATTGTAATCGGTGTACGATCAGCCGTATTTACTCCTTTCAGCAACCTCGGACTGATTGTGGTTGACGAAGAGCATGATAATTCCTTCAAGCAAGTGGATCCTGCTCCGCGTTACCATGCCCGCGATGTAGCTATTTATGCAGCTCATATTTTTGGATGCCACATTCTTCTCGGGTCTGCAACCCCTTCATTTGAAACCTATTACAATACCCGGCTAAACAAGTATAACTTGGTTGAACTGAAGCACCGGGCTATCAAAGCCAAGCTGCCCCGGATCAAGTTGGTAGACATGCGGGTACAGCGAAAGCAAGGCAACAAAGGATATTTTTCCCATCACCTGCTCACCGCAATTACGGAGACCCTTGAACGCAAAGAACAGGGGATCATTTTCCAGAATCGCCGCGGGTTTTCTCCCTGGCTGACCTGTATGAATTGCGGACAGGTTCCCCATTGTATCAATTGTGACATTACGCTGACCTACCACAAATTCTCAGGGGAATTGCGCTGCCATTATTGCGGCTATACCGATCACCAGTACGATAAATGCGACCATTGTGCGAGTTATGAAATGAAGCAACATGGAATTGGTACGGAGAAGATCGAAGAAGAATTGAAGTTATTGTTTCCCGATGCCAGGATTGCCCGTATGGATTTGGATACCACCCGTACCCGGTCTGGATTCATAAAGCTGATCCGACGTTTTGAAGAGCATGACATTGACATTTTAGTAGGTACACAGATGGTAACCAAGGGACTCGACTTCGAAAATGCCACACTGGTCGGTGTGATCGATGCGGATATGATGTTGAATTTTTCCGACTTTCGCGCTTATGAGAATGCTTATCAAGTCCTGACACAAGTAAGTGGTAGAGCCGGACGTTCTCAAAAGCAGGGACATGTATTGATCCAGACTTATCTCCCTGAAAACCCGGTTTTGAAGATCATTACCAAGCCATATCATGTTTTTTTCGATCTTGAAATGGGGAACAGAAAGCAGCTCAATTATCCTCCTTACACTAGGATTATCCGTATGGAAATCCGCCACAAGAACCAGATTTTCCTCGAAGCTCAGGCAGAAGCCCTTCGCAATATCCTACTGCCTACCTTTGGTAAATCCATGCTCGGCCCGGAGTATCCTTATGTCACACGCCTTCGCAATGAATACCGGCAAGTAATCCTCTTTAAGATCG
Organism: Bacteroidia bacterium; assembly: GCA_041565275.1. Classification (GTDB taxonomy): domain Bacteria; phylum Bacteroidota; class Bacteroidia; order J057; family JADKCL01; genus CAWUKT01. Next base: position 108 of record JBFGVE010000111.1, on the reverse strand, counting down.
GCCGTACCTCTCATGTAATGGGAGTTCGCCACAAACTCAGCGAACTGATCGATACCTATTACCGGAACGCTCCCCAGAAAACATTGCGCATCATTGTTGACGTTGATC
>JBFGVE010000110.1:0-9641 GCA_041565275.1 Bacteroidia bacterium | reverse complement strand
GACAGAGCGAATCCATATTAATCGATGAAGTTACATGGGAAAAAGATCCTGAGACTTGGATAACTGCTTGGTATCAAGTTTCGTTGGAAGGATCCACACCAAAAGATGCTTACGAATGGAAAAATGGGATGGAATTTTAGGGGACTTGGGCAAGGGAACCATAAATACCATCTACCACGGGCTTGCCGGATGTATGGACCTCATACAAGGCGCACTATTGATCAGCCACAAAATCGGCCATGTACGCATAAGGCTCGGTAAATTTACCTTTCCAGAGGATAGCTGCGCGCTGGACTGCTTGAGGTAAACCTGAGGTCTCCACAGAAGCTGCATCGTGGTCTGCTTCAAGAATTCCATGAATTATACCTTTCATATCAGAACTAAATTGTTTACTGGCATCTGAGGAAAACTCACAGGGAAGGTTGGTGACGGCCATCACGGCAATTCCCTCACCTTCGAAACCATTAGTGCTGGTATCAGTGGCCGGATTGTAAACAAAGACGGGGTTGTCGATCCAGGTCTCCTTGGAAAATTCAATGGATCCTTCTGGGTCGCAGGTGATGTCGCCAATGGCTTCCAGGGTAGGGGTGGCTTCCCAGATCTTTTTGGTCAAGGTGCGGGGCATGGTTCGGGGAAATTCAGGAGACCACAGGATACAATTCATAAGAACAGTCGTATAAGGCAACACATGATCGAGATTGCTTTCAAAATCCCCGGGATGATTGAAATAATGCTGCTCCCTCTCTTCGGTTGTCCATTTGGTATAGGTCACCACTGAAACGCCCGCATCCGCCTTGAGGCGAAACATATCCGTAATGCTCATGACACATTTGTATACCCTGTCACGCGAACCATTTGCAAAGATCTCGGCCAGGTCATACCAAGGGATAGATTCAACGGGCAGCAGGTCGTATATCTCTTGTGCTCCCGTACTTGTCTTGCCTGACCCCAGGATAACAGTGATGAAAGGAGGCAAATCACCGGGGGTCCCCTTTTCCCTGATCTCATCTCCTATCTCTTTCATCATTCTTTTGAGAAGCCCCAGATCTTCTTTTTCGATGGATTGCGGTACCTTGCTGAACGGATGCTTGAATCCTCGCATGGCAAAGCGCTTACCCACAGTCCATAAGGTATCGATCATCCCTGCATAACCAGCGAAATAAGTAAAAGCGGTGATAACCCTGGCCCCACTGTCATAGGTGACCAATTCATAGTCAACCACGCTACAGCCTTTGTCCATAAATTCTTTGAGCATCTTTCGGTTTTTGACCTGGCCTTTGTGGGTATGCGAAAAGATGAGGTAGGTCTTGTTGGCAAGGATTTTATCGATCTCAACCTCTTTCAAACCGAAGATCACCTTAGCCTGGCTGAGGTCTTCACTGATGGTAGCTCCAACATCAACGTAATCTTGGTCAGAAAAAGCGCGTTTTACTGTTCCTTTGGTAGGATGAATCCCCGGCTGCACGATAAGAAGGTGACCTGCTTCAGTGACCTCCCGGGCAAGCCAGGGGGAGATCGCAACTCGTTTTTCTCCTCTTTTGCTGAGGTCTTCACGGCGGATAGCTATGCTGTTTTTCATAAAGCGTGCTTCAGTGGAGTGTCAAAAATAGGTTGTCCGGGTTAGAACAATCCGGTGATCTGCCCATTGGCATCAATGTCGATCTTCTCTGCACTTGGTACGGAGGGCAAGCCCGGCATGCGCAACATATTTCCAAGAATTGGAATGATAAATCCAGCTCCTGACGCAATTTCAATCTCCCTTACCGTCAATTCAAATCCACTGGGCCGCCCTAGGAGCTTGGGATTGTCTGACAAAGAATTTTGTGTCTTGGCCATGCAAACCGGGAGCTTTTCCAAACCAAGTCGTTTCACCCGCTTTATGTTCAATCGGGCCTGAGAAGTAAAGACTACTGAGCCCGCACCGTAGATCTTCTTGGAAATGGTTTCAATCTTGTTTTCAACGGTTTCTTCCCAGTCATAAAGCGGCTTGTAAGGACCGGTACAACTTGCGGCTGCATCAGCAACTTCATGCGCCAACTCTTTCATTCCTTCGCCACCAAATTCCCAGCCTTCACTCAGAGCAACCCTTACCCCCAAGTTTCTGCAATGCTTACGAACAAGTGCAACCTCCTCCTCGGTATCAGAAATGAATCGGTTGATAGAAACCACAGCAGGAATACCGAAAAGATTGAGGTTTTCAATGTGTTTATCCAAATTGACCAGGCCACGTTCCAGTGCGGAGGTATCAGGTTCGCGAAGTGAATCTAGTTTTTTACCGCCATGGTACTTCAAAGCTCTGACAGTAGCTACGATCACCACTGCTTTAGGTGACAAGTTTGCATAACCACATTTGATATTCAAAAACTTCTCCGCTCCCAGATCGGCTCCGAATCCTGCCTCCGTCACCACATATTCACTCAAAGAAAGTCCCATTTTGGTGGCGATAATAGAGTTTGTACCCTGGGCAATGTTTGCAAAAGGCCCGCCATGGATGATGGCGGGATTGCCCTCTAGGGTCTGAACCAGATTTGGCTTGATCGCATCCTTTAACAAGGTTGTCAAAGCACCGTGCGCATTCAGGTCGCGGGCATAGATCGCTGTCCGGTCATAGGTATCCCCAACGTATATATTGCCGATCTTTTCTTTCAGGTCCGTCAGATTATTGGCCAGGCAGAGAATCGCCATTATTTCAGAAGCAGCAGTGATATTAAAACCTTCTTCACGAGGCATTCCTCCACTTTTTCCACCCAAGCCAACTACAATATTTCGGAGAGCACGGTCATTCATATCCATAACCCTTTTCCAGGATACCGACCTGGGATCTAATCCAAGGCTTCTCGAAGGATTTTGAATATTGTTATCTATCAGTGCAGAGAGAAGATTATTTGCCTTCTCAATGGCAGAAAAGTCACCAGTGAAATGTAGATTGATGTCCTCCATCGGCACAACCTGCGAATAACCACCGCCTGCTGCGCCTCCTTTGATCCCAAAGACGGGTCCGAGAGATGGTTCCCGAAGTACGACCGTTGCATTCTTGCCGATTTTGTTTAGCCCTTCGGTCAGTCCTATTGAGGTGGTTGTCTTACCTTCTCCTGCCGGAGTAGGAGTAATAGCTGTTACCAAAATAAGGTTGCTGTCCCTGAGCTGGTTTTCATTGATATGGTTCAATGGAAGCTTGGCTTTGTATTTGCCGTACATCTCCAATTCGTCTTCGGGGATTCCCAGTTTGCCTGCAACCTCGCGAATATGCATTAGTTCAGCTTCCTGGGCTATTTCTAAATCAGATCTGATGCGTGCACTTTTTGCCATTACTTCAAAATGTTAATCAAACAATGGCATGAAGATAGTATTTTACCCTCAACTATAACACAAGTTGTACTATTCCTCTTCCTTCTTTCGCAGAGCGATCTTCCGTGCAATTGCTGCCCGTATCCGCTGCCCCCAGGCTTCTCGCCATGCCTTCATCTTAGCCTCAAGATCTTCCTCAACGATTTTGGAAATAGGTGCTGCACCACGCCACATCAATGCTTCCCCAATCCTGTCCTGCATCCGCTCATTCCCAAACCTGAGCTTTACCAGGTATTTTGGGTCGATGATCTTCTGTACATGTTCTTCTGTTTTGTCCAAAACTACCACCCAGCCCGTAAGGTCAGGGGATAAATCTTCAATGATCTCAGCCGTGTATTGTTCTTCTGACAAAGGACCGGTCTGTTCTACCCCTACATAAGCACCGTATTCCATCAGACCTTCCGCGAGGAGGACGGCTTTTTTCATATTCAGATTTTCCCAGGTTATGACTTCACCGCTTGTCACTTGCTCCACCTTAGCCCTTGCTGCCTCAAGACTGGTATCAAAAAGTTCTGCCAATACCCGGGAGAGCGAAGACATGAAATCCCTCGACCACAATCCGTAAACACTTACTCTAAACATGGTATCCCTGAACTCAAAATTCAAGCCAAAATAACGGAAAATAAATGCAAAAAATTTACCTTGGGAGACAGTTTGTGTATCTTTCCGTGGTTCATTACTCAATACCCATGAAAAACCAGCTAATACCCTTTTTATTTTCTATTCTTCTGTTCTTGGCTTCTTGTTCTGGCAATGGGGTCAGCATTACTGCCTTCAGCCCAACCGGCGAGGTAGAAGAATACACCACTTTTGAAGTTGAATTCAGTGAAGCCCTTGCTCCCGAAGGTAAGGTCGGAGAATGGATTGACGGAGACTATATTGAATTTGACCCCGCCGTTTCAGGAAAATATAAATGGGATGCTCCCAACAAACTTTTGTTTTCCCCGGCCATTCCACTTAAACCAGGGCAAGATTATACTGCCAAGGTAACGGATAGAGTGCTCGCCGATACCGACAAAAAGGGTTCTTTTGAGCCGGTCAGCTTTCATACGGAATACTTTGATGCTCTCCGTGTAGAGTTTTTCTGGACCCAGATCCCGCATTCCGAGTTCAAAGTTTCGGTTCGGGCCAACCTCTATTTCAACTATGAGGTTGACCCTAAGGCCATCGTTGATTTCCTGGAAGTGCGAAAAGGAGATAAATCCGTCAAGAATTTTACGGTGGTTACCACAGAGCCTGATAAGATCATTGCGGTGGACTTCGGTGAGGTGCAGCAAACCGAAAAATTCCAGGAATTCAAAATAACGATCGAGTCTGGTCTGAAGTCGATCGCGACAGAACGGCCTATGTCCGAAGCGCGTGCTTACGATGTAAAACTTGATCCTCTGACCCGCCTTGCGGTGACCAATGTCTCCTCTGGTTACGATGGCAAAAAAGGATGGATCGAAGTCTTCACCACCCAGGCAGTCGACGAAAAGGATATTCGAAAATTTGTAAAGATCAGCCCCAAGAAAGATCTTAAAATCTTTACCACAGCGAACAGTTTCCGTCTCGAAGCCGATTTTGAACCGGGTACCATGGTTGTTTTGAACGTCAACAAAGGGCTTCCCGGCTTGTACGGTGGCCAAATGGACGACGCCTACACCCAGGAAGTGGTAATGGCTGACCTCAGTCCGGACCTGAAATTCTCCGACAAAAGTGGACAGTACCTGATGCGGGGAGGGATGGAAAACCTTAAGGTTGAAGCAGTGAATATACGCCGGGCAAATGTTACGATCTATGAAGTATTTGCCAACAATCTGCTCTACTACTTGTACAGTAGGGGAGGAGGATACTACTCTGACAATTGCTGTGGGGTCCGGAATGGATTCGTTTCCCAAAATGACGATGACTACTACGGTGACGATTATTACTACGACGACTATTACTATTATGGAAGCGATGTAGGCAACTATGGCCGCCTCCTGCATACTGATTCAGTAATCCTGGGAGACAACAAAAACCGCCGGGAAGCCTTTACCATCAACCTCAATAAATTCCTGGATAAACGGTTTGGCGGTATCTATGTGATAGAAGTCCGCGATGACCGGGATTATTGGCGCAAAGATTTAAAGGTTGTCTCCGTCTCAGATCTTGGGATTGTTACCAAACGTTCACACGACGAATTGTTTGTCATGGTCAACTCGATCCGTACCGCCGAACCGCTGGCCGGTGTGGATGTAGGATTGATATCTACCAATAACCAGCCGCTACTGACCGCAAAAACTGATGCCAACGGCATTGCCCACTTCAAGAATATTACCGAAGACATCAAAGATTTCGTTCCCCGGATGCTAACTGCCAAGCTTGGAGAGGACTTCAATTTTATCGATTTTAAATCTACCGAAGTAGGTCTGTCCCGCTTTGATGTAGGTGGAAAAAGAGAATATTCGCCTACTTACGACACCTATGTTTATGGGGACCGAAACCTATTCCGTCCTGGTGAGACAGCACACTTCAACACGATTGTCCGTGACAAGAACCTAGGCACTGTGCCTGATCTCCCGGTTGTCCTGAAGGTGATCAACCCTCGGGGACGCATTTTCATGGAGAGCAAAAAGACCTTGAACAAAGAGGGAAGTACTGATCTGGAAGTTCAACTGCCCGCATACGCTGCGACTGGTGATTATACCTTGGAAGCCTTTACAGGGGATGGCCAACTGCTGTCTAGTTACCAATTTTCTGTCGAGGAGTTCGTGCCGGATAAAATCAGGGTAGAAGCAGAAGCAAACAAGTTGCAGCTAAAACCCGGAGAAGAACTCAGCATCGATATATTTTCAGAATATCTCTTTGGTGCACCTTGTTCCGAGCATTCCTATGAAGTCGACATTCGCCTCCGCCACCAATCCTTCTACAGCAAGCAATATCCCGATTATAATTTCTACCCCCGTACAGTTAGCAATGACTACCTGGACAATGATTTTGGGGAAGGGCGCCTGGATACCGAAGGGAAGGACAAATTTAGCTGGACAGCACCCACAGGGGTCACCGCATCCGGAATTGTCAAGGGCACAGCTTATGTCACCGTCTTTGATGCCACCGGGCGCACTGTCTCCAGAACTGTACCATTCGACTACCTTCCCAACGATTATTTTGTTGGGCTGAAAAGCAGCGACTACTACGTAGGAATTGGCAATCCTGTCAGTTTCTCTGCAGTTGCAGTGGACAGCAGGGACAAAGTCCTGAAAAGTTTTGCTGCCGAGATGGAAGTGATCCGCTACGAATGGCGTACATCATTGCAGAAGAATAGCAACGGCAGCTACAAATACCAGTCGGTACGCAAAGAGATCCAGGAAGAAAAGAAACAACTGACCCTGAGTGGGCCATCCAAGCAGGATTTTATTCCCAAGCGATCAGGACAGTATGAGATCAGATTACGTAAACGTGGAGAAACCCGCTATACCAGCAGGACCTTTTACGCATACGGAAGTTCCTCTTCCACTTCTACTTCCTTCCAAGTAGACCGTGAAGGCCGGATTGAGATCGTTCCCGACAAGAAGAAATATGCCCCCGGTGAATCTGCAAAATTACTCTTTAAGACTCCTTTTTCGGGTAAAATGTTGGTTACCATTGAGCGCGACCGGGTCATGGATCACCAGATCGTTCAGGTAGAGAATAATTCTGCCGAGATTACGATCCCGGTTACAGGCGACCACCTTCCTAATGTCTTTGTGAGTGCTACTATTTTCAAAGGCCATTCTGCTGAAAGTGCAACACCTTTCCTCGTCGGTCACGGCTACCAACCCCTTATGGTGGAGGAAGCCAGTAACAAAATTGACGTTCAGATTGATGCACCAGACCGGATCAAGCCCCGTCGCAACCAAGAAATTTTGGTCAAGACCAATGCGCAGGAAAACGTCCACATTACGCTCGCGGTTGTGGACGAGGGCATTCTCCAGGTCAAGAATTACAGGACGCCGGATCCATATGCATTTATGTATGCCAAGCGGAAACTCAGTGTCAGCAGCTATGATCTTTATGAGTACCTGCTGGATGAAGTGGTGGGTATGTCCTCCTCCGTTGCCGGTGGCGAAGGGGAAGACGGCCTTGCCAAACGCGCCAATCCTATTTCTGCGAAGCGGTTCAAGCTTCTGTCTTTCTGGTCAGGGGTCCGTAAAACGGATTCTAAGGGAGAAGTCCGGATCACTGTCCCGGTTCCTCAATTCAACGGATCTGCCCGTATCATGGCAGTTGCCTACACCGGCAAGCGCTTTGGCTCCGCCGACAAGAATTTGACCATTACCGACGATGTTGTGGTCCTGCCATCTATCCCCAGATTCCTGTCTCCGAATGACTCTATCGTACTTCCGGTATCTCTGATGAACACTACCGACAAGTCCGGAAAGGTAGAGGTAAAAGTAAGTACCGAAGGCCCTATCAAGGTGACTTCAAGTACAACCCAATCCGTCAACATGAAAGGCAAGGATAACCGGAATGTGAAGTTTGGCCTTCAGGTGGGCAACGAAGTTGGTAAAGGAAAGATAATCATATCTACCACTGGTTTGGACAAGGTGACCAACGAAGTCGAGATCGGGGTACGCCCGACTTCACCTCTGGTCGTCGAAGAAGACTTTGGCCGGGTGAAGGCCGGATCGACAGCTACGGTAGAAATCCCCGCCAACTTCCTGAAAGGTACCCAGAATACGACCTTCAGCATTTCCAAATTTCCCGGGATCCAACATGCGGGCAATTTGAACTACCTGGTTAAATATCCCCACGGGTGCCTCGAACAAACGACTTCCAAGCTGTTTCCACAACTCTATTTCGAGGACCTTGCCGCTGCCGTTGCACCTGAAGCCTACATCGATGGTAACCCCGTGTACTTTGTCAAACAAGGCATCCGGAAGCTACAGTCTATGCAACTGAGCGATGGCTCCCTCGCTTACTGGCCAGGTGGTAGCTATACCAACTGGTGGGGCTCTACTTTTGCCGCTCACTTTCTCGTAGAAGCAAAGAAAAACGGATATGATGTTCAGTCCGGAGTCCTGAACCGCCTGCTGGGCTACCTCTCCAGTGAAGCCGCAGACAAGGATACCTATACTTATCGTTCTTACAGAGGCGTCAATCGCGTCCTCGAAGAGATCCGGGTTAGAAAAGAGGTCATTTACAGTTTATATGTACTTGCTCTGGCCGAACGGGCTGACGTCTCTCTTATGAATTACTACCGTGTGCGTCCCCACCTGCTCACCACGGATTCAAAATATCTTCTTGCGGGAGCCTTTGCCCTGATCAAAGATTGGAATGCATTCAAAGAATTGATGCCGCAGGCATTTATTGCCGAAAATCCGGTACGTGAGTCCGGTGGAAGCTTTGACTCGCCCGTCCGTGCCAATGCTATCGTCCTCAGCGTTCTATGCGATATTGATCCCAGCAACAAGCAGGTGCCATCCATTGTAAAATACCTCAGCTCCGTGAGCAAGAACCAGTTGTACAATACCCAGGACCGTGCATGGACCTTCCTTGCACTTGGAAAAGCCGCCAGCCGCAACGCCAAGGCAGACATCAGGATTGATGTTACGGTGGCGGGCAAGAAGGTCGGTACCTACGACAACCAGGACTGGAGCCTGAAGTCTGACCAGTTTAACGGTCAGCAGGTGACCCTCAAAGCATCCGGAACAGGTGAAGCTTATTATTTCTGGAGCACGGAAGGAATTAAAAAAGTAGGAGGTGAAGTCAAAGAAGAGGATAAGAATATTGTGGCCCGGCGCCAATACTATACCCGCTCAGGAGAAGTCATTACCGACGGGATCGTCCGTCAGGGTGACCTCATTGTATGTGAGCTGCAATTGAAAACCGGGTTGCTGGGAGTACAGAATCTGGTAGTTTCCGACTTGATCCCGGCTGGATTTGAGATCGAGAACCCGAGGCTCGGCACATCAACCTCACTCAGTTGGATCAAAAATACCCTGTACCCGGAATACCTTGATGTCCGGGATGATCGCCTGTTGCTCTTTACAAGTATGCTTGCAAACGACAAAAGAACGTATCATTACATGTTGCGTGCAGTCAATGCGGGCAAATTCAAACTTGCGCCATTGGGCTGTGAGGCCATGTATGATCCTGACTTCCGGTCCTATCACGGTGCTCAATGGGTTAGGGTAGAGCCTAAATAATTTCGGTTTGTTTATCTGAGTTTAACCCGTAGTGTGAATTAAAATGTTGATATAAAAAATGTGCATCGGCCTCATATTGAGTAGATTAGTAGTTGTTAAACCCTTAATCTATAACCGATGCACAATATTAAGTCCAATTTC
>JBFGVE010000109.1:0-9819 GCA_041565275.1 Bacteroidia bacterium | reverse complement strand
GGGCAAGGTCGGGGTCGCCGTCAGCGTCGTAGTCGATCCAGACAGCACAGCCCAGGGCAAGGCCCGGCAGAGACTGCAAGGGATCGGGAACAAAGGCTGAACCTGTATTTCTAAGCACCCACGAAACAGGATTGCCGGCGCTGTCCAGGCCGGCAAGGAAGAGGTCGGGGTCGCCGTCGGAGTCGTAGTCCGACCAGGCATGTATCCCTCCCGAAACCTGCGGGAGAGGAGGACTGGCCAAAGGGACAGGAGGGCCCTGGGACCACAACAGGGAACAAAAAAAGAAGAGCATCGACAGATGCACAAATAATTGTGTTAACTTCATGGGTGGCTATCTAAAATGGTGGTGACTATATTACATGGTGACGACTGTTTATAGTTGAGTGAGAAGGCTGGTGTGCCCCGCGTGGCTTCTCTGTAGGCCAGGGGACCGACGAGCGGCGGCCCTCCTGGTGTCAATCAACAGAGAATTCTCCCGCAGGGCAGCGGGAATCGGAAAAAAGGAGATAATTTGAGTATACGAAGGGAACCACCGCAGCGGCCCCTTCGTATACTCGCCCCCTAAGCCCCAAACCTATTCATCCACGTACGTCCTCTATTACAGGGGACTATGAGAAAACTAAACGGAACCTTGTTAGGCAAGTTGTATCCATTTCAAAGATCAATTTTATATACCCAGGGCGAATCGTCGCCCGACTGATTGCGAAGGACCAGATACCCAGGAAAAACCATGTTGACGGATTCTTACCTAGATCCCAGCCCCTATAATTCCTCAATGTCAGGACAGGGAAACGGTTGGAGACTGTTCTTCGTTTCTCATGTCTGGCAGTAAATTTAGTGGGGGGTGATTGTGCATAAAAATCCCCATGTTGGAATATTACTATTGGGTTTGTATTTTTGATAGTCGCCTCCGAGCGAATTGCTAGATTTTAACTAAACCGTATGTCAGCCCGTGACCTTCTTTGGGAGTTGGTTCATGCTTTGAACAAAGCCGAGAAGCAGCGATTCAAAAGCCGTTCATATCAATGGACACGGGGAAACTATAACCAAAACGTAGAATTTTTTGACGCGATCCAGCGAATGACAGAAAGGCCGAGCCAGGAACGGTTTAGAAAGCCTTTCAGGAATCACACCATCGGCAAGCGGCTCGGACAAAAAACTAAAGAACTTTACAGAACAATCCTCCGGTACGCCCCGGAAACCGAGCCGGACAGCGATTCGCAGCTTGCTATGTATCTGGCACAGGCAAAGTTCCTCTTGCGGAAGGGCTTATACAATCATTTGCCGACTTTGCTACAAGAAGCATTGGCATTGGCCGATAAGACGGAATCATTTTCTGAACACCTGGACTTACTTGACGTTCTCCGGGAGGAATCCAGACGACGAGTTGACAAGCGGTTTCTTGCCACTGTGACAGACACCCTTCACCCGCTGGAGGAAACCCTGCTTGAAAAGTACAACAATATCAAAGCATATAACCGCCTATTGGACAATGCGAGAAGACTGTTGAGCCTTCCAAGGACCGAACGGCTCAAAGAAGTAGCTGAACTTCAACAACATCCCTTATTGGCTTCGGAGGAGAAATGCTTATCGGATCGGGCGCGAATTTACTTCTACTGGATCGGCCATTTTATTGCGGTTGCAAGCGGCCAAATTGAAAAAGCTAGAAAGCCTTTGCAGCGGGTCATTAAAATTTGCGAAATCAGGACGGAACTAATGCAAGACCAATCCTTATTTTCCACGCTTGTAATGGCTTATGGGAACAGCGGACTTATTGCAAACGCTTTAAGGGACTTTGAGCACGCCCGGAAAATCGCTGCAAAAATGCGAAGCCTTAGTGCAAGCAGTCGAGACGAACAGCTATTTATAGCGGAGAGAGTGTCAAAGCTGGAAGCCGGAATTATCGCGGATGAATTCAGGCCCGAACTTGGTATTAAAATTGCGGCGGGAATCGAAAAAAACGTTAGGGATTTTGTGGGGCAGTTGGACAATCAAATTCTCGTTGAATTGGCATTTTTGCTATCACGTTATTATCTGATCGCAAGGAATTTCAAAATGGTGATCGTCTGGGGAGAAAGGGTTGTTCAGCCTGATCTATTAAATGTTCAGACTGAATTCGTGTGCATCTGCAAAATTCATCAACTAATTGCCCTGTACGAAAGTGCGGACCTGGACCGAATCGAAAGGGAAACCCGGAAAGCAGCGAAACTATTTCAGAAAGTGGGGTTCAGCGGCCCTGTTCAAGATGCCATCCTAGGCTTTTTTAGTACCTATGTTTCGATTCAAACGGAATCTACGCTAAGGCATCGCCTTTCGGAATTTGCCGATAGCTTAGACGATTCGGTTGGTTCCACCCCGAATGTGGAGCAGTTGGGCAAATTCCTTCGAACCTGGATTGAATCAAAACTATCAGGGAATACCTTAGTTGACGTGCTGAAAAAAAACCGCAATTAAAGTGTGTCCAGCACCAGTATTGAAGTACCACCACCAAACTCAACCCGGAAGTATTTCGGCTGGACTTCAATAATGGTACACTCACAGTTGTTGTATTTCTGCATCCATAGCCCCAGGCTCATGTGGATGCCAAACCGTGAGGCAAATTCTTCTTTGGCTAGTTTGAGGATTTTGACAACCGTTTGTGTAGGGAGCACTGTGTGCTGCTGTCCGTTACCGTTACCGTTTCCATTTTGAGTAAATCCGGGCGCGGCCAAGCCCAAGAAAAGGCCGAATAGTAAAACCGTAAATAATTTCTTCATTTCATTATAAGTTAGATTCCGTCAACAAGTCAAAGATAGGAATTGGCCGTGGGAATGGAAACGGGTTTTACCACTGGGTCTGCCTGGAGGAAAAAGGGAGAGTATAGGCCAGATCCGGAAAATCGAAAGCGGCCCAGTAGATCGGGACCGCTTCGCATAGTATCTCGGCAGGCAGTCCGGGCAGGCATTTGCCAGGAAAATCGGGCTTTTGGTTGAAGTTCCTACTCTGTTTTCGCTGGCATGGGTAGTCTCTTATTTGTGGGAAAAGAGCAGCTAAAAGCCTACTGATTGAAACTGAGGGTATAGGACGCGGACGGGGTTAAGGGGATAGAGAATACTGGCTCCGCCCCTCCGCCTCCCCGCGGGGAAGTCCGGTAATAGGACACGTTCTTCCGGTTGTACAGGTTGAAAACACCCACCTTAAAGCAGTGTACCCATCGGGATTTCACCAGTGTATAGCGAAGATTCAGATCGAGGCGGTGGTAAGGTTCGGATCGAATGCGGTTCTTCTCCCCCGGTGGGTGGAGGACCGTATTGGTTAAACCCAGTCCCCGTTCTACATTAACGAGGTCGAGCCGCGGACTTCCGGACAGGTATTGAAAGGAAAGCCCAATCCCAAGTAAACGTTTAATTTTTTGATAGAAAAACAGCTTAAACTGATGACTACGGTCGAAATCCTGGGGGTATGCTAAGTTAAGGTTTTCCCCTGAAAACTGTCGTGTTGTCCGTGCGAACGTATAGGAAATGATACCTTGGTTGTTGGTTCCTTCATAGGAAAGCTGGCTCTCTGCTCCGTAAGCTTTTCCTTCTCCTTTGCTCAGAAAGGCAGCCGGGGTTGTCAGGTCAAAACTGTCAAGGAAGTCATATCCCGCCGGAACCGTGTAGAGGTTTTTCATTTTGCGGCCATAAGCCTCCAGGGTGAAGAGCAGGTGATTTGAAATCTGCCAGCGCAAACCCACTTCTCCCAGCCAGGATTCCTGGGGCATAAGGCCGTCCGAGGAGGGGATCCACAAATCGTTGGGGAAACGGATCGTGGTGTTGGATATCAAATGCATGTACTGGATCATGCGGCTCCCGGAGGTAAAAAAAGCAAGCCGGGGTGTAGCTTGAAGGTCAATGGTCAGCCGGGGCTCCGGGCGAAAAAATACACGGCTTTCATTCACAAAAAAGCTTCCCCGGAATCCCAGGTCCACGCCTATTCCGGGCCTGGGATCCCAACGGTCTTCCAGGTAGAAATGGCCTTCGGTCGCCAGCCAGTCCTGCGGTTCGACCAGGTTGTCGAGGGAGGCCCCATTTACAGCTTCAAGGTCTTCCAGTTCGGTTGAGTTCTGATCAAAATAAGTCAGCGCAGGGTTAAACTTCCGCAAGGAAACCCCACTGCCGAATCGCAAGGTATGTTTTGGGGACAGAAACCAGTCCATATCGCTGCGAAGGCCCAAGTCCTGGTTTTTACTGCTGTTGTTGATATAGTACAATTCATCCTGAACGGTTGTGTCATTGGTCAGGAATTCGTCATAGCTTTTGAATTTGTACGAATACCTGCTGTAAGTTAAGGTAGTATTGGCAAACAGTTTGTTGTTAACGAGGTGGTTCCAGCGGAGGGCGGAAACTGTATTGTTCCAGTATATCTCGGATTCTGATTCCCTCGATTGATCGCCCTCTTGCTCGGTGTATTCCTTCCCAAATTCATCCAGGGTCCTGAAAAAGCTAAAGTAAAGGCGATCCTTGACAGAAAGGTCTATGTTCACCTTTCCAAAGATGTCGTTGAATTTGGTTTCGAATGTTCCTCCTTGGTTTGGGAAATAAACCTTGTCAAAAAAGGGTCTCAGGAGAGCCGCATTGGGAGCATTCCGGCCGGAAGCCAGGACCGAACCGCGCTTGTTTCCGAAAGGGAACCCGAAGTTGACCCTGCTATTTATGAGGTTAGCCGAAGCACTGGCCCGCAAGCCTTCGCGGCTTCCTTCCCTGGTGCGAAGGTCAAATACAGATGCGAGGCGACCACCGTAGCGGGCTGAGTACCGGCCTTTGACTAGTTTTGCGGATTTGACAATGCTGGAATTGTAGATGGAGTAGATGCCGAGGAGGTGGAAGGGGATGTAGACGGGGACCCCGTCCAGCAGCATCAGGTTGTGGCCGGGATCGCCGCCACGGATGTGGAGGCCTGCCGCACCGTCAACCCCTTGCTGGACTCCGGGGAGCAATTGGGCAGTACGCAGGTAATCTTCCTCTCCTCCAAGGCTCGGAGCCGATGCCACCATTTCGGGATCAATATCCACCGACCGGGCCGTAGCGGTGGTGGGAAGGACGCCGTCTTCCTTTTCGGGGGTGATCAAGACCGGGTTTATGTACAGACCGGGGGACATGGCTATTCTTCTTACTTCATCCTCTTTGATATTGACCTTCATCGTTACTTTCTGAAAACCTAAATACCGGTATTCCAATTGCCATTCGCCAGCCGGAAGGTCTATGCTGAAATAGCCATATTCATTGGTGAAGGTCCCTTGCTTTAAACGAGGACAGTAAACAGTCGCCGCAACCAAGGCTTCCCCGGTCTCCTCTTCTACCACATAACCGCTAAGGGTTGCCCTGTTCCGGAAGACAATGATCCTGTTCCCTACCAGTTTGAAACCAGTTCCGGTTCCGTCCAAGATCTTGTACAGGTAGGTTTTTAAGGGTTCGCTCCCGGGTCCTGTCCCAAGGCTGTGGTCAGAGCCAATCTTCAGACCTGTTTCAGGGTTCTTTCCGGGACCAGCCCCTAAACCAACAGAGACCAGCTTTCCAGGTGTAAAAAACCCTTTACTAAATGCGATATCTACCCCGGATTTCTTGGAGAGCCTCTTCAGTGCAGTGGGAATACTCACCTCATAGGCAAAAAAATCAACTGGCTGATCCAATACGGACTGTCCCTGGCAAAACTGCCAGGAAACCAAAGCCATGAAAACTGCCAGTAGGGCTTTCAGCATCCGCCTCCTTTGAGCTGATATTTCCCGTTTATGATTTCGACAGTCCCTCCGAATACTGCCGCGATCGTTTCCAGGACAGCTTCCAACTTAGGATTTTCAAATTTGGCGGTGAAGGAGCACCTGTTCAGGAGAGAATCCTCCAGGCTGATCTCAGTCTGAAAATATTGTCCCACCTCTTCTATGACCTGTGCCAGGGGTGTCTCTTCGAAGGTCAGCTTTCCGGTCATCCAGGCTGTTTCATTGACGGGAAATCGGATCCCTTTTTTCAAAATCCCTGTTTCCCGATCGTAGGTCCCCATTTCACCTTTTTCCAGGGTGAGTCCTGTGCCATTGGTCAAGACCTGGTCTCCCCTTGCGACCAAAGGCCGGAGCTGAACTTTTCCTGAAGTAACAGCGACCCTGGCCAATTTCCCGCCTTTGGGTGCGGATACATTGAATTCTGTACCCAGCACTGTGATCTCTGCTACTGGGGTGGTAATACGGAATGGCTGACCTGCTTTTTGGGCGACTTTAAAATATGCTACCCCTTCCATCTCTACCGGGCGGTCTTTCCCTCTGAATTTTTCCGGGTACCGCAAGGTACTCCCCTCGGCAAGCACCACTGTGGTCTGGTCTTCCAAGACAAGTTCCCGGTTCCCCTGCTCACTGGTCAATTCGACCCAGTTCTGCTCCCGTTCACCTCCGAATATCCGTGTAGCCACCATGCCCGCCACGACCAGGAGGACGAATCCTGCGGCAGCTGCCCAATACAACCGGATCCTGGTTGGTGACCGGGCACTTTTTATTCGCTTTTCTAAAAGGGAATACTCTTCGTCCAAGTCCATCCCGATTTGTGCCGATAGGCCTTGGCTGAGGGTCCAGGCTTCTGTTACATCGTTGTAGGTCTGGCGGTTGGCAGGAGAACTGTCGATCCACTCCCCTAGTTGAGCCTCCTCACTGGCCGTGATCTCTCCTTCCAATTGCCTGTATATCAAGGTATAGTAAAGATCTTCTTCCATATTGCGCTTTACGGGTTTGAACGATGACAGTTGTAATCGTCTGATCCCCTAGGTGATTCATTCTTTTTTACGAAAAGCCTGCAAGGCCTCTTTTAAGACTTTCATCGCTTTGGTGATCTGATTTTCAATGGTCTTGGGGGAGATACCCAATGCCTCGGAAATCTCCTTGTGGGACATCCCCTCTAATCGTTTCATGACAAATATGAGGCGGCATCGCTCAGGGAGCAGGTCCAGGCTTGCCCGAAGGGCTGATTCAAGGTCCTGCAGTGCCAGTTCGTCCAGTGCTGAATGGGTCAGCATCGTATGTTCTCTCAACTGACCTTCTGCGACAAAGTTCTTTGCATAGTTGACCTGGTTGAGGGAGCGGTTGATTACCCCACGCTTCAGGTAAGCTCCCAGTGAAGTCCTGATCTCCAGCTTCTTGCGGCTTTTCCACACTTGCAGAAAAACTTCCTGGACGGCATCCTTCCCTCTGGCTTCATCCTTCAGGATATTGACAGCAGTACCCACGAGCGTCTTATAGTGCTGATCAAACAAAACCCTGAAAGCTGCCTTGTCGCCCTCTCGGATACGTTCAACCAACTCCTGGTCTAAATTTGTGTCTCTTCTGTTCACCGCTCTAGCCTATGTCGCTCAAGATAAGAAGAAGTACACGAATAAGGTGATCCTTGTTCTTTCTGAAGATAGAGGTTCTATGGGGAGATCGGTTTCTCGTAAAAGGAGGGGAATTTTAATCTATGAATTATTCACCTGTATTCTGTGAATTGGTAGCCTGCGGTCTATCGCTTTTATGAGAGCAGTAAAAGTAACTTCCTGGAATTGGGAATATCTTTTTTACTGTCGTTAACAAAAGCGATAGCATTTGACAACTCTTTAAATATCTCTACCTGAACCGGATCCATATCCATTGTTCCTTTCAGAACTATTACCAAATGCTCTCCTTTAGGAACTTGAACTTTGGTCATACCGACCACATCGGGCGATGAAAGGTCCGCCATACAATCAATCCAGGCGCTCATATTGCGTCCGTAAAAATTGGGAAACCCCATTGTATCACTGAACCTGTCGTGGAAATCCTCCCAGTTGGTAATCTTCATCATGTCGACGGTGACATACTTCATTGGGCTCTTGCTTTTAATTGGTTTTTACGAAACTACAATTAATACCGGGGAACTGAGATACTAAGGCCGCTTTTCGTAACTTCCGGCCATGAATTTTGAGCAGATATTTCATTGGCAGGATGGATTCCTTGCGCCAGTCCTGGCCATAGGTTCGGTGACCATTGCTTTTATCGCTTATTACTTTGTGACGATCTCTCCGAAAATGGAGTCCCTGATCAAGGGGAAATATGAAGGCAAAAAAGGGGAGGTCCGTTGGATTGTCTTTCAACGGGTGTGGGGAGGTGTGGTCCTGGGAGCTACTGCCTTGCTGGTTCCGGTGATCGGTCTCGGAAAATCTCCTTTCGAATACGGTATGTCCTTTCGGATCAGCGGAGAAACAGCTCTCCTCATTTTGGGTATGGGAGCCTTGATCGTGGTGATCAATTTAATCCGGGCCGGAAAACCTGCCAATCTTGTTCATTATCCCCAGATCCGCGCCAGTCAATGGGACTTCAAGCTTCTTTTGCTGAGTTCATTTGGCTGGTTGGTGTATCTGTTGGGCTATGAGCTGATGTTTCGGGGTTTCCTCCTATATGGATGTATCGAGTCTATGGGCATCTGGCCGGCCATCGCCATCAATTGTGCGATCTATTCACTGGCCCATTTCTTCAAAGGGATTGGTGAGACTGTCGGTGCGATCCCTTTCGGGATCTTCATTTGTGTCGTTACCTTGTACACAGGGAATTTTATGACGGCTTTCATTGTGCACTGCTTCCTGGCGATCTCTAACCAGACCATTGCGATGTTTGCCCACCCGGACATCGAGTACGTAAAGCGACGCTATTAGGAAGAGACCGTTTCCCGGGTATTCTTTCCGTTTTCCTGGGAATTCTCTCTATTTTACCTGGCTCTTCAACCAGGACTCCCGCAATTGGTCTTGTTTTTTGCTGGTTTTGGGTAATTGCCTGAGCTTGAATTCGCGTGCATCCAGGCGGTTGGTCCAGGTGACAGTGATCTCATCATTTCCCCCCGGAGTGATCACCTTTGCTTTGAAGTTCTTGCCTTCCTTGTGGGCGTAGAAGAATGCCTCCGTATCAAACGCATCAACTGGTTCATTGTTGATCATTGTGATGACATCTCCATCTGCCAACCCCGCCTGTGCCGCGTCCGAACCCGGGATCACTCCATCAATGTGCAAACCGGTTCTTTTGACCGAGGCCTGGGTGATGCCGATCTTGTACCAGGGAAGGTCCTCACGGGTGTAGACATCCAGGAAAAGCCCGAAGGGCTCAAAAAATGCCTGGTAGTTGATTTTGTCCGTACCGTAAATATAGGACTGGAAGAAGCTGGCAAATGAAGATTTGGTCAGGGCTTCAACTCTGCTCTGCAGTTCTTCCTTTGACAATCCTTTTCCAGCGCCATAGACATTGTCAAAAAGGTCCCGGAAGAGAACGTCCAGGGAAGCCTGGCCCCGGCTTAGCTTGCGCATCTCGAGGTCGAGCAACAGGCCTGCCCTGGTACCCAGGGTATAGTAGGAAACCCTTGAAAAGGGCGGATGGTAAGCGCTGTGCTCCAGCCAGGAGTTGAAGCTGGCTTCGGCAGGTGAAGTCCGCCAACTGGCGGGATTGTTTTCCAGGGCTGAGATATTGTTGGCCAGCATGCCGTAGAATTGGTCTTGGGTGATCAGGCCGCAACGGACCAGGGTCAGGTAAGTTATGTAGTCGGTGACTCCTTCGGTAAACCAGTGCAGGGTGGTGTACTGCTCCTTCTGGTAATCATAGGGCCACAGTGCTTCTGGGCGGATACGCTTTACATTCCAGAGGTGGAAAAATTCATGGGCGGAGATACCGTTGATGCTATTGATGCTCTCCGTGGTGGCAGTTACATAGTCCGGCAATGTGAACATGGCAGAATTGGCATGCTCTACAGCATGGCGTACCCGCTTGCTGCTCAGCAGGTAGATAAAATGGTATTCCGCCAGGGGGGGAGCTCCCAAAATTGC
>JBFGVE010000108.1:0-9872 GCA_041565275.1 Bacteroidia bacterium | reverse complement strand
GTTGGCGTTGAGGAGTTCGGCAAAGAGCGTGAAGAATGGCTTAGAAAGTATCTTGAACTACCTGAAGGGATTCCCTCTCATGACACAATCGGCAACGTGATGTCTCGTATTTGCCCTGAAGAATTTGAAGCCTGTTTTCTATCCTGGGTCAAGTCCGTCTCTCAACTCAGCGATCAGGAGATTGTCTCGATAGACGGAAAAACCTTGCGCCGATCCTATGATAGATCAAATTCCAAAGCAGCGATTCACATGGTAAGCGCCTGGGCGAATAAAAACGAGTTAATCCTTGGACAGGTAAAAGTTGATGATAAGTCTAATGAAATCACGGCAATTCCAAAATTGATCGATTCGCTTTTTCTTGAAGGGGCTATTGTCACCATTGACGCCATGGGATGCCAAAAGAAGATCGTTGAGAAAATTATAGAGAAGAAGGCTGATTATCTGATCAGTCTGAAAGGGAACCAGGGTGCTTTGCACGAACAGGTACAACATGCCTTCAATACCCAAAGATCAGCCTTAGTGGATGATCAGATCGATTATGGACATGGAAGAATAGAGCAGAGAAACTGCCAGGTGATCGAAGACCTGAAATGGGTAGATGAGTTTGGCGAGTGGAAGGGGCTGACCACCATCATCAAACTGAACTCGGAAAGTCATGATTTAAACAAAGGGGAATCGACTAAAGAAACCCGATACTATATCAGTAGCCTGAAAGGGGATCCCAGCTTGATCAACCAGGCCATTAGAAGTCATTGGGGGATTGAAAACAAAGTACACTGGATACTCGATGTTTCTTTTAGAGAGGATGACTCAAGGGTCAGAGAAGGAAATGCTGCTCAAAATTTCTCCTTGATCAGGCGAATCGCCCTGAATTTGCTCAAAAATTGGGGATCAGGGAAGATTGGAATACAAAACAAAAGGCTTAAGCTCGCATGGAACCCAGACAAACTTTGGGAGGTCTTAAAAATTTAGATGCGATTGCCCTGGGATCCCCGCAGCAATTCAGCGAGTATCCATTTCATTTACTCTGAGGGGGTCGGTGGCAGTCCTGCTTGTCGTATCCCTATTGTGAATTGGCGATCCATTCGCTACAGATGGAGAGGCTTAGGGACTCCCCACAATAGTCCCGCTGGTAGCTGGCGAGATGAGCCCCTTCAATGAAGGTTTTTTTGCTGTAGAACCCATCTGCAACCAGGTATTTGACCCGCTTGCATGAACCACTCCAGAACCAACCTACACCGAAGGTCTTGCACCCGGATTTGGGAAGGGTGGTCGCATCAATCGCAGCGATACATTCACCCATGTCGAGCAAGTCCATCACAATAGCATCCAAACGGTGGAAGCCCCAGAACTTTCGGAAGTTGCGCCGAAAAGTCCGCTCGTTCATTTTACTGTCACAGGCCAAGTTAGCGATGGTGGCTTTTCCACGAACAACGAACAACATGGAAAAGTAACATGTAAATAGTCGTGGTAAAGTTGCGGACAGGCACAAAATATAATAAATTAAATTACTACCTTTTGCTATGACTCTATTGATCGCCTTTTTTCTACTTTCAATAATTTTTTCATTTCTCTGTTCAGTTTGGGAGGCAGTCCTTCTCAGCATTAATCCTTCCTTTATCAAAAGGAAGGAACAGGAGGCTCCGGCTTTGGGAAAACTACTTGTAGAACTGAAGGAAGATATCGATCAGCCCCTTTCTGCTATTCTAACCCTGAATACTATTGCTCATACCGTTGGAGCCATTGGAGTAGGTGCTCAAGCAGGAACTCTCTTCAAAGGTAATTCAATTAACTTTCTGGGGCTGGATGTGCCAATTGAGTCAATCATAGCAACTCTCATGACCCTTGGAATCCTATTCCTCTCCGAAATCATCCCCAAAACCGTCGGTGCCAATAACTGGCAGAGCTTGGCTGGGTTTACGGCTAGGTCTCTGAGAATACTCCTTATAATCCTTGCTCCATTTGTATGGATAACCAATCTTCTTACCAGGAGCCTAAAAAAAGACAAAAAGAAGAGTGTCTTTGGAAAACAGGACTTTGCTGCAATGGCCGAGATCGTTACTGAAAGCGGAGAAATCCAGGAAGGTGATTTCCAGTTGATTAAGAATGTGCTTCGATTCGATGAGTTAACAGCTAGAGATGTGATGACACCACGGCCAGTAATGGTTATGGCCAATGAGAGCCAAACCATCCGCGAATTTTATGAATCTTCCAAACCTCTTATATTCTCTAGAATACCTCTTTTCAGGGAAGCCCGTGACTCAGTTACTGGTCTTTTGCTGAAGGATGATCTGCTTTCCGCCATAATTGAAGGCCGGGGCGAAGACAACCTGGATTCAATTAAAAGAGAACCTCCTTTCCTTAGAGAGAATATGCCACTGCGTGAAGTATTCCTTCTTCTGCGTGAGAAAAGAGAGCACCTGGGGGTGATCATGGATGAATTTGGCTCATCAATTGGGTTGTTGACCCTGGAAGATGTCTTCGAAACGTTGTTTGGAATAGAGATCATGGACGAAACAGACTCTGTATCGGATCTTCAGGCTTATGCTAGACAGCGTTGGGAAATAAAGGCAAAAAAACTTGGTTTGATCGAATAAACTGGTGCCGTACTCCTACCTGATTCCATTTGCTGAACTCCTTGCATAGTATTCTTAAAACTGGTTAATATAGTCCGGTAGCGTAGTAAATATTAGACATAGCTATTTGCGATTTTGGGAAAATAGCTACAAAGGTTTAAATTCGGTGGAATATCTGATAGCCAATAGGTACAAATTCCTCTTTAAAGTATTATGAATAGGTTCCTGATAATCATTACTGTCTTTATAATTAGCCTTGGGGTTGCTTCTCCTATCGCTGCTCAAACATCTAGGGAAGAAAAAAAAGCAGCTAAAAAGGAGAAGAAGCTTTGGAAGAATAAAGCAAGGAAGTACGCTAAATCTCCACTTTCGTTGCGAGATGATTTAGAAACATCCAAACTAAAACTTCGTAAGTGTTCTGAGCAGAACAAGGGTCTTCAGAGCAATTACACAAAACTTCAGGTATCTTATGACAGCTTATCCTCTATCCTCTCTTCCCGTGAAGCAGAACTCGTTGTATTGAAACACAAATACGAAAAGCTTGAAGCAGCCCATCAGGCTCAAAAGAATATGAATGACAAAGGAATTGTTCCCGGACTTGTCTATCGGATTCAGGTGGGTGCCTATGTTCATTTCGATATGAACCAACACCTCGCAAACACTGACAAAAGCTTTGAAGGTGAAAATCAGGATGGAATGAACAAATATATGATGGGTAATTTTCGAGGGATTGCCAACGCTGAATCTTTCCGCAATGACATCCAAAAACTCGGGATTAAAGATGCCTGGGTAGTACCCTACATAGATGGTACCCGTGTCACTAAGGATGAAGCCAGTGCGTATTTATCCAGGCAAGGTAACTGATTTCGATATCTCCGATGGGTGTGCATGAGTTAACCTGATCTGTATAGCTAGTTGCCATGCCATTTCTCCCGAATAATTTTGATCACCCTGGAATCTTAGTTGGCTTGTGGAGGGTGGAAGAGGATGAACTTTACTTCACTGAACGTCTCAGCATTTATGAGAATGAAGCTAAAATATTATCTAGAATAAGCCACCCACAGAGGAGATTGGAATGGTTGAGTAGCCGACTTTGCCTGAAAGAACTGCTCAAAATCCGACACCGGGTCGAATCTCTGAATGAAAACACAGGTAAACCTTATTTATCTGATTTTTCATTTCAAATCTCATACTCACATTCTAACTTGTATTCTGGAGCAATTGCTTCACAGTGCCACAAAGTTTCTATTGATCTCGAAGACCTGACTAAGATTCGAAACCCCAAAACCGCAGGTTTATTTATGCACCCTGAAGAACTTGCTCATTATCAACAGCTTGGAGATATAAAAGTGTTTTTTCTAGTTTGGAGTGCAAAGGAAACGCTCTATAAGCTCTACGCCAAAAAGGGTATCGCCTTCAAACATAATCTATTGATCAATCCGGAAAGAAAAACATTGAAACAAGAAGGAATAGTTTCGGGTATATTGAGAACAGATGAGTACGAAAAAAATTATGAAATATGGTATCGCTTTTATCCTGAATTTCTGCTTACTTATGCTTTTGAGCAGTTGTAGACAGGATCACACTTCAGGTAGAGGTAAAGGAGTTCATACCCCGAAACCAAAAGCCAACCTTGACAAGGACCAATTGCTGGAACTAATCTCCCATTCAGAACGCCCCTATGTGCTTGTCAATTTTTTTGCCTCTTGGTGCCGACCCTGTAAGGAAGAACTTCCCGATCTCATCGCCATACAGCAGGATATAAACTCTGATGTAGAGGTAATTCTAGTTTCAGTTGATAATCCCAACAACACCGAAACAAAGCTGCTAAACTTCCTGAATGACCTGGGCGTAGATTTCCAAACTTATTCACGAAGCGAGAATGAGGTAGCACTTATCCGAAACTTTTATAATTACTACAACGGTCGGATTCCACTGACTCTCCTTTATCTCAATACTGGGAGGCAATTGGAAGTTTTTCAAGGCATGACGGACCGGGAAGAAATCGAACTCGTGGTGGGTAAGTACCGCCTAACGGAAAGTGAAAGATAAGAACGTATAAGAGGATTCCACTAGGTACTATGCCAGTATCTTATCAATGAGTGGTTCTGGTATTTTCCGGAAATTGTACAATTGATCTCGCAACTTAGGTTCAAAGCCTGCCTCAATGATACAACGTTGAATTTCTTCTGAAGTGAAACGAAAGGGGGCTCCGGCCGCACTTACAACATTCTCCTCGATCATAATGGATCCAAGGTCATTTGCACCGGCATGAAGGCAGGCCTGGGCGACCTTGGGCCCTACCGTTAACCAACTGGCCTGGATGTTCTTAATATTGGGAAGCATAAGCCGACTTAGAGCTATCATGCGTATGTATTCAGTAGCAGTGACATTGGTATTGACACCTTTTACACGCTGAAGTAGGGTGCCATCGTCTTGGTAAGGCCAAGGAATAAATGCAAGGAAACCATTTGCATGCCTAGGCTTTTCAGCCTGAATAGCACGGATACGTACCAAATGGTCAAAGCGTTCTTCTATCGTCTCTACATGCCCAAACATCATGGTAGCACTGGTAGTAATGTCTAACTTATGAGCCTGACGCATCACATCTAACCATGATTCTCCACTGCATTTGCCATTGGAGATTAGTCTGCGGACCCGGTCATCTAGAATCTCAGCACCTGCTCCCGGTAAAGAATCCAAACCAGATTCTTTCAGTTCCTTGAGCGTATCATAGTAAGACATTCCTTCCATCTCAGAGATATGGACAACCTCTGGAGGACCAAGGGAATGTAAGCGAAGGTCAGGATACCACCCCTTCAGCTTAGAGAAAAGATCAGTGTAGAATTTTAGACCCAATTCCGGATGGTGCCCGCCTTGAAGCAGCAATTGATTTCCGCCAAGAGCAAAAGTCTCTTCGATCTTAACTCTGTAGGTTTCATCATCGGTAATGTATGATTCTTCGTGTCCCGGAATTCGGAAGAAATTGCAAAACTTACAGTTGGCAACACATACATTTGTAGTATTAACATTTCGGTCAATCTGCCAAGTAACGATCCCATCAGTGTCTTTCTTGTGAACTTTTCGCAGCTCATTCGCAGTGCGCATGAGTGATGGGGTATCAGCATTGTAAAACAGGAAGACCCCTTCTTCTAAAGAAAGAAATTCGAAATTCAGGGCGCGATCAATCAGTTCATGGACTTTCATCACTAAAGTCTTTCCAGAAAGAACCCTTAAGAGTTAGGATTGTTGGAAGAAGTATAGGAATTAAGCATTACTGGCATGATCAACATCAACAGGTGCTCACCTTCTCCCTGAATATCCGGCAAGATGTTGGCAGCGCGGTTCGGGGCGGACAACTCCATGACAATTTCGTTGGTAACAGAATTGTTGATGATGTCTATTAATAAAGCTGCATTGAAGCCGATTTCTAAATCGGAGCCTAAATAGGTACACTTCAGTGTTTCTCTGGCTTCATTGGCAAAGTCGAGATCCTCTGCTGAGATGGTAAGCTCGCTGCCGGAAACTTTAAACCGGACTTGGTGTGAGATTTTATTGGCAAAAATATTTACTCGACGGAGGGTGCCGAGCAAATCAGTACGGCTGATAATGAGGCGATTCGGATTATCGGTCGGGATTACGTTTTCATAATCCGGATATTTCTGATCGATAAGACGGCAGACAAGCAAAATATTCGAAGAACGGAAGAATGCATTGTTGTCGTTGTATTCGATACGCACTTGATTGTCATCGTTGGCAAATGATCCTTTGACCAGGTTTAGTGCCTTTTGAGGCACAATGAAGCTAGTAGGTTCAGGAACAGTGACATCAAGACGTCGGTAACGGACCAGTCGGTGGGCATCGGTAGCCACAAAGGTCAGCCCATTGGTACCTAAATTGAAATAAATACCATTGAGAGCAGCCTTGTCTTCATCGGTTGATGCGGCAAACAAAGTCTTGTTGATAGCTGAATACAACACCGAACAGGGCATGGTAGCTGCCTGGGTATTTATAGAGACTGGAATCTTGGGAAAGTCTAATCCATTCTCTCCACTCAATTTATATTTGCCATTTTCAGAGCTAATCTCAATACCAAAAGTTTCTTTTTCGATGGAAAAACTGATCGGCTGGTCTGGAAGTGCTTTGAGGATATCCTGAAGGATTCTTGCCGGAACTGCGATTTTCATTGATTCACCACGTGCTTCAACCTGAAGAGATGTCTGCATGGAGATTTCCAGATTGGTGGTAGAGATGGTCAGCTTGCTTTCGTCGATCTCGAACAAGAAATTTTCAATGATCGGGAGCACTGAGCGGCTAGGGATTACACCCGAGATCTTACTCAGTTGCTTAAGCAATGCGGAAGAAGAAACAATGAAATTCATAATCAGTATGTAATAATACCTTGCAAATCTAATCACAATCAACTAATCAGGGCAATTAATATTTAAACCCTAGCCTAGGCAAAAAAACTATAAATTGTCAAGAAAACGTTTCGCTTGAGGCACAGGTGCATAATGTTGAATTGCCCATTCCCTTCCTGCTTCCCCTATGCTACGCATTAAAGCCTTGTCCTTTATCATCTTGATAGCTACTTCTGGAGTCATTAAGTCGGCCCCTAAATAATGCTTCATATTTATCGGTGTTTCAGGGAGAATAATTCCATATTCTTTCAGGTCTACGTGAATGGCCACACTTTTATTGGTAAATGCCTCCCAAAAACGCCACGAGTCCCATTGGAAGATCCGATAACTATGCAACTTTGCCATTCCTAATTTCGTGACAACAGCCTGCATTCTCCCAACCGAAGCGGCACTCTGGACAAAGTAATTTGCCACCTTGAAGAAAGGCCAATTCCAAATCCAAGGTTTGATAAAAAATACACCACCAAAGCAAGCGGTCCCTAAGCTGCTTCCGATCCGGTAATTGTATCCTGGGCTGTGGCGACCAGCGCTCTGGTATGTGCAGAAACGATTGTAGTTTTTTGAATCCTTCCATACTCGCCAATCTTCCATTTCCCGGGTATCGTCAATCATTTCATCCGGCAATTGGGCAAAAATCCTCTTAGATGCCAGGCGGCGGACCGAGTGGGAATTGCGATAGTTCAGGCAAATCTTGTTCTCCTTGGGGAGATCGGGCCGAGAGAGATCAAGAATATGCTGGGAAATACCAAAGGCCCAGGGTTTGAAATTATCGGGATAGTGGATCCCTTTATACATATGTATCAAGACCAGATCGAAACGAGCATAGAATGACCGGAGTTTACCAAGGTTGTATTGATGTTTCAGACCATCCCCAGTATGGATATACACCTTTTTTCCGGGGAGATCAAAAAAACCATCTGGGAATTGCCCATTTCCGTAAGTGATGTATTGCTCAGAAATGACCACTACGTCAAAATCTTGAGGAGATTGTCTGTCATCATGCAAGAACAGATAGTCTCCACTGGCCTTTTTCCAATAATTAGTACTCCCGGCAAATCGCTCCCCCATCTGCTCTAAGCCCTGCGCCAGGCTGATCAAATTGTGCTGGTAGCCGCCATTTTCGACCGGAAGAACGTAGAAATAAATGGAGGGAGTGCCCATACTGCTATCCTGTTCTTTATTCTTCTAATATTGATTTCCAGCACCATATTTTGCCAGGACTTTTAGATAATAGTTCCTTGATCGGTTTTAGGCGTTCCCAAACAGAATTCATAAAAATTGAGTACTCCCTACTATCCAAAAGTTATAAGCTCATTCTGAAGATAGCAACCCTCTGTTTAAGTATGCATCCATCTTCAAACACAAATATATCTCAACTTTCTGGAAAATAGCACCTGGATTTTCACTTTTATATAAGTGACAAAATCAAATCTTTCAAGTGTGCCGTTCTAATCAGAAACATCAAGGTATAGTCATACTTAGAGCTCATAGGATTTTAAGGAAATTCGGTCCCTGTGTGAGCTCTCTTTGATTAAGAAATTTTTTACATGAAAAGTCACACTGTCGGAGAAAGCAGGGATGCGATCTTCCCGGAATTGCGACCAGGCAATTCCCACATCGCACGATGGTCGGTCAATATTTTAGGGATGATCGTGGACAAGATCCGGACACGATTTCCCGATATGCGAATCGTTCTCAGGACGGATGCGGGTTATTCCTCTGCGGCCTTATACCGGAAAAGGGCTCAATACGCGCTTTTTCATTTCCAACCTTGAGCGAATGAAGCCCAAAAAGATTTATGTCATGCGTGGTGAGGCCCGTGAAAACAGGATCAAGGAGATCAAGAACAAATGCTTCTCGGATCGGCTTTCCTGCCATAGCTTTTGGGCAAATTTCTTCTGGTTGTTTCTTTCGGTCATCGTGTATGAGTTTTTCCGTGGTATCAAGCAACTTTTGCAAAAAACCAGCCACGAAAAGGTCCGCAGATGGCAGGTGGATAACCTGCGGCTCTTCCTGCTCAAGGTTGGGGCCAGCGTCATCAGGCGCGTGAGGACCATCTTCTCAGGGCCCTTAGTCAATGAGCAATTGGCAAAAAACGCCCTCAAAACCAATCCGGCACCGAATTCCGAAAATTGAATACAGCAGTGGGTCCATAAGCACGCACCTACCCCTGACAGGGACAATCGCCAGCCAATTTCAGCACTGCGAGACCCGTGGTGAATAATCTGCTCTAATACAGCCCTGTGTCTGTAGTGTAATCAAGCTGCGAAAGATATCTGGTTCATAACTGAGCTCCACTGCGGTCCCACTGGGTTGCATTTTCGACCTCAACCAGGTGGTGTCCCGACTGCGTCTGAGTTGTACTGTGACCCCACCGAGTTGTGTTCTGATCCCCACCTGATTGTACTCCTGACCCCAACGAAGTTGTCTCCTGACCCCAACTGAGTTGTCTCCTGACCCCAACTGAGTTGTCTCCTGACCCCAACTGAGTTGTACTCCTGACTCCAACGGGGTTGTCTCCTGACCCCAACTGAGTTGTCTCCTGACCCCAACGGGGTTGTCTCCTGACCCCAACTGAGTTGTCTCCTGACCCCAACGGAGTTGTCTCCTGACCCCAACGGAGTTGTCTCCTGACCCCAACGGGGTTGTCTCCTGACCCCAACGGAGTTGTCTCCTGACCCCAACGGGGTTGTCTCCTGACCCCAACGAGGTTGTCGCCTGACTCCAACGGAGTTGTCGCCTGACCCCAACGGGGTTGTCGGCCCGGCGAATCCGACCTTCACCTTTCGGCACATTTTCGTTCTGTAGTTCGCGGTTTCCTCGCTTTCGACCCTCCGTCCAGTCGCCCAGCCTGCAACAACAATCATTTCGCCCG
>JBFGVE010000107.1:0-9898 GCA_041565275.1 Bacteroidia bacterium | reverse complement strand
GAACGACGCGATCGGAGATGACAAGAAGATCGTAAAGTCCATTATCTCCAATGTAGCCAAAGGTGCAGGTTCTCCCCAAGACTTCAATCAGAGTTCAATCTACCCCAACAAAAGCCGGATCCAGGTTGAATTCATTCCCTTTAAAGAAAGAGAGGGAATATCCTCCCGTGATATCCTGACCAGGGTGCGAAAAGAGTTGAGAGAAGCCAAGCGAAATGATCCCATGGTACCCGGAGACGCCATAATTGTAGTGGAAAAAGAGGCCAGTGGGCCTCCAACTGCAAAGCCTGTTAACATTGAGGTCAGGAGTGAGAAGTTTGAAAAGGTACAGGTCGTATCTGCTGCGCTCTTCGATTTTCTCAAGACTAAGATTGACTCTGGGATCATTGAAGGTATCGAGGAGTTGAAGACCGACCTGGAGGTTGGCAAGCCTGAGATCAGCTTTGAGATAGATGAAGCCAAGGCCAGCGAATTGGGAATGAATTACCTGCAGGTTGGATCTGACCTGAGAAACGCTGTGTTCGGCCGGGAGGTTTCTCAGTTCCGTCCATTGGAGGATGAGTATCCGGTCATTGTTCGCCTGGCAAAGCCTTATCGCGAAAGCATAGACCAGTTGAAGGAGGTACAGATCAATTACCGTGACATGTCAACGGGTGCCTTCCATGCTATACCTATTAGCGCTATTGCGAAGGTGAAGCGCAAAGAAGCATTGGGAGCGATCAACCGCCTCGATTTGGAGAAGGCGATTACAATCAGCTCTAATGTACTGGCAGATGCCAATGCGAACGAGGTGGTGGCTGAGGTGATCGAATGGATGGAAGAATGGAAAAGTAACCATCCAAGGTTAATGGATGGCGTAACTGTAGAAATGACAGGAGAGGTTGTGGAGCAAGCTGAAACATCAGCCTTCCTCAGCTCTGCCCTTGGAGCATCCATGATCCTGATCTTTCTGATTCTTATGTTTCAGTTCAATTCCTTGTCCAAGGTCAGTATTATTTTTTCCCAGATTATTTTCTCCATCACAGGGGTATTGCTTGGCTTTGCGATTTCTGGTATGGACATGTCTATCGTAATGGTTGGGGTAGGGATCGTGGCCCTCGCTGGCCTTGTGGTAAACAATGGTATCATTCTCCTCGACTTTATCCAAATGAAGCAAGATGAAGGATCGGACCTCAAGGAAGCAGTGGTCCAGGGAGGATCAACCCGGTTCACCCCTGTCATCCTGACGGCATCCTCTACGGTCCTTGGACTACTGCCCCTCTCAATTGGTTTGAATATCAACTTCACAACCCTTTTCACCCAATTTGATCCACAGATCTATACGGGTGGGGATACTGCCATCTTCTGGGGTTCATTGAGTTTGACCATCATTTACGGATTGGGATTTGCTACCGTTGTTACCCTGGTAGTCGTACCTGTCATGTACTATCTCTTCATACGCAGTGGTGAACGCCTCGGCAAGGTCCGCCGGTCTCTTGGGAGGAGGATCTCCGACCTGACTTCAAAATAATGTACATATTCGACTGATCTCGTATTTGGATGCTCACGCAGCGTGGCCGACTCTTAGTGCTGGTTCTGTTTGCCCCGCTTACAATTCTTAGCATTGTAGGGCTATACCGAATTGAATTTGATTTTAATTTCGAAGCCTTTCTTCCCGAGGATAATCCGGATATAGCCTTTTACAGGGATTTTAAGGAGAATTTTACCCAGGGTGGCAGTACAGTCAAAGTTGGGATAGAGCGAGATGGGTCTCTTTTTGAACCTGAATTCCTAGAAAAGGTCCGTAGGTTCACGGTCTGTGCCCGGCGTCTTCCCTTTGTGGAAGGTGCCTACTCATTACTGACCCTCAAGGATTACATTTACGATCCGCTCCAATCGCTTCGTCTACCTGTATTAGATGCCCGGACCAGTAAGGATCTCCGAGCAGACAGTCTTCGTATCATGTCGGATCTCCGCTTTCCCGGCAATATGATCTCCTACGATGGCAGCATGCTATTTATCCAAATAACAACTACATCTGAATGGGGACAGGACGAAGAAGAAGGATTCGTTAAGGCTCTGAATGACCTGTTGTCCGAATTTGACTTTGAAGATGCTGTACTTGCTGGCTACCCGGTCTTTCACTACCACCTGACAAAATATCAATCTTTTGAGTTCAGGTTTTTTACCGTAGTCGGCAGCCTGATCATGTTGGTCTGTATGGTTATTCTCTTCCAAAGGTTTTGGGGTTCTTTTATCGCTTTCGCCTCCGTAATTGTGGGTATGTTGATTTTCTTTGGGATTTTGGGTTGGAGTGGGCGCCCTGTCGATCTCATGGGAACCCTTTTCCCGATCCTGCTGGTGATTGTGGGAACGTCCGATGTGATCCATATTATGGTCAAATACATCGGTGAATTGCATTTAGGAAAGAGCAAGCAGGAGGCACTGGGCATTACTTTCAGGGAAGTTGGAATGGCCACTTTCCTGACCTCTTTGACCACAGCGATCGGTTTTATCTCTTTAGCTACTTCAAACATGCCTCCGATCCGCAATTTTGGCTTGTATGCTGCTTTGGGAGTGTTGGTTGCATTTGGAACTGCTTTTTTATTTACCACTGCATTCATTTCTCGCTTTTCTGAATCGGCTTTGATGAAGCCAAGGACAGGACCAAGGCCCATCACGCGTATGTTGTTGAATATCGACCATCTGACTAAAACTCATACAACGGGTATCGTAGTGGTAACTATGGTGTTGATCGTCATTTGTGGGATTGGTGCCTCAAGGGCCACACTGAACCTGACCGTAAGTCGTGACCTGCCTTTCGGCTCTAAACTTCTCACAGATTTTAAAACCATAGATAAAAAGGTACGAGGATTGAACACGCTGGATATTGCAGTACAGGTCAGGGATGGGTACAACCTTTATGAGCTCAAAGTCCAGCGTGAATTGGACAGGATTGAAAAGGAATTGCATAAAAACCCCCTACATGGACCTTTGATCTCTCCCTTAATTGCTTTCAGGATTATGAACCAAGCCTGGAAGGGTCCTTCTTCCGAAAATTACACATTGGCTACCTCGCAGGAGGAATTTGATAAGCAGTATGCGATCGCTGATAGGTTTATGGGAAAATCACTGCGGAGTTTATTGTCTGAAGATGGAAAGGAAGCCTGGCTATTTATAAATGTACCAGATATTGGATCGGAGAGGTTGTGGGAATTGAACGAGAAAATTACAGCGTTAACCAGTGACAACCCATATTTCAGGATAACCCAAAGCGGCCCCAGGTATATATTTGACAAACACCAGAAATTGCTGGTCTTCAGTTTATTGAAAAGCCTTGGTTTGGCGGTGTTGATAGTCAGCTTCTTTGTAGCTTTGGTATTTCGCAATTGGCGGTTTGTTGTTATATCTCTGATACCCAATATCATACCTCTGGTGGTGACAGCGGGAGCTATGGGTTACCTCGGCTTTCAGGTGGACCCCAAAATTGCCATTGTATTTACCGTCGCTTTTGGCATTGCAGTAGATGACAGCATTCACTTTCTGAGCCGCTATAAAATGGAACGGGACAAGGGATTTGATATCAACACCGCTATTCACAATACATTTGCTGAATCTGGGAAGCCCATTTTCCTTACCTCTCTAATCCTATTCTTTGGATTTGGATCCCTGGTATTGTCTTCTTTCCCGCCAACATTTACAATTGGTTTCCTCCTTTCTTTGACTCTGGCGGTGGCACTGGCAGCTGACTTCTTTCTTCTTCCTGTATTGATTCGGTGGTTATTATCTCCTGGGAAACAGTAGTTGCCTTGCTTCCTTCTATCAAAATCAAACAAAAAAGACCCCAGCGAATCACCGGGGTCTTTTTTTGCGCATTTGGTGCAGCGAGAAGCTTTAGGGTCAAAGTTCCGAGTACACCTGTCGGCGGAAAGTTGATAGCAGGAAGAATTACTTTACTGCCGAATTAACAACTTCCGAACTGCTCTTTTGCCATCTGCATCCACATAAAGGAAATAGGTCCCGGGAGAAAGTTTGGGTTCCAGGACTTCATCTAACTGTCCGATCCCCTCTAACTCCTTTACCCAGATCTGTTGTCCCTGCATCGTCATGATCTTCAGCTCTGCAGACTCAACCTGTATATTTCCTAAAGAAACATGGAACTTCCCAGAGGAGGGATTTGGATAAACAGAGAGTGCTGCTCCCAAAGCATCCTCTATGCCTATCAGCATTATAGTTTGCGAGGTAACTGAGGAATCTCCGCACTGACCAACAACGGTGAGAGTAACTGTGTAATTACCGGGGTTTTGATAGACATAGCTCGGATTTTGAACACTGGAGGTATCTCCGTTGCCAAAGTCCCAGTGCCAAGAAGTGATCGGCCCGGAAGAGGCATCTGAGAAGTCTACAGTATAGGTGGTTCCAACGGTCTGATCTACAAAGGTGAAACCAGCGGTTGGGGGAGCAGCGGAGAAGGTATCAACCAAAACACTGGTAGAAGGGCTTGGACAGATTGTGCCAATTCTTGTACTCCAGTTGTAAAAGAAATAATAATAGCTAGATAGTGCATTTATAGCACCTGTGATCTTAGCATAAGACCCCAATGTGTAAGGATAACTAGCTGAACTACTGTTTCGATAGAGACCCGAAACGGTAGATCCAATTGCGGAGATGGAATAATCGGTTCCGGTAGGAACAGTAATCCCAACTGGAATCGTAATCTTTTGATTTGGGCTGGTAGGGGCAACTGCTACCTGTGTGGTTCCAACAACATTACCTTGACCATCTCTTACATCAACCACAACATCTCCAGCATCTAGAGGATAAATATCTACGGAATCAATGATCATCGGCTCCGAAATTACGTCAAAAACCAAACCGTCAAAAAAAGCACTATAACTGCCTCCTGAACCAAATGTATTGTCAGGGGGACCCATTTGGCCAATTAAAACAGATGCTGCAACAGCATGAAAAGATGTTGAAGCTAAAACTGAGCCTAAAGTGACAGAATTTCCTGTGGCGACCACAGGTCCTCCCAGGCTATCATACCAAAGATAACTTAAAGTGGGCTCCGGATCAACGATACTCAAGGTAGCTGACTCGCCAGGACATACCACTGTGTCCCCAGTGACTTGGGGAGCTGAAAGTAAGCTAAAGAGAGTCACAGAAGTGGATAAAGTATCGTCTGAAACTATTTCATCATTGCTTTGTAGGGTATATGCGAGGATGTTCAGTTGGCCACCTGCAGAGGCATTAAATGTACCTGAAAGAATGATTGTATCTACTGCTCCGGGAGCCAGAGGTCCAGGAAGGACACCATTCAAGGTCGTGGTGACAAGCCCAGATAGCTGAGCCTCAACAGGAATATTGACCAGATTTTGCGAACCCGAGTTCACGACTTCCAAGGCCAGGGTCATGGAGCTGTCTCCACAAGTAGAGTTCCCGGGCGTGATAATAGCCGACACGCCTGCAGATGTATCAGGTGGAGTAAAAATTTTAACATTATCCACTGCCCAATACCAAGCATAAGCAGAATTGTCGTCGTAGACAAAGCGTAGTTGAAAATTGGAATTTGAGTAAGGTGTAATGTCATAAATCGGTTGTGCAGGACTGCCCCAGCTTCCTCGGTCAGCCGAAAAGGAATCGATTAATACCCAACTCGTACCATCATACACCTCTACCAGCCCATAATCTCCACTGTTAATCCCATTAAAATAATGATCGAATTCCAATAATAGTTGGCCAGCCCCTGCCGTATTCATTATGGGTGAAACCAGTTCTTCACGCAGTAATATTCCTCCACTCCCGGCAGCATCGCTGTCGACTAAGGCAAATTCAGTCCCATCCAGATAATTACCGCTTCTTCCCCCCGTTGTTCCAAACCAAGTATCTCCGGTAGTACCTCCATTAACAATCGTCCACTTACCCACAGAGGTATCAATACCACTGTTGAAATTTTCATCCAAAAAAAATGTTTGCCCCTTCAAAAAATGGAATGACGAGCATACACATAAAAAAAGTATTAGTTGCTTCATAACTTGATGTTTAAGACTACTAAAATGTAAATAATAGTTGAGTGAATAATTAAATGCAATCCCTTAAAGTTATGAAAAAAATCTAGTTGTACAGGGCAGTCGCATTAAATCAACTTCAATAATAAGGTGGCTCAAATAATTTTCATCCCACCCTGCCTGCTTTTTTTGGACTCGATGCCTACGTCCAGGCACCAGTGCAGGTTATTCTCTATTGCCCAGTGTCCTCTGATCCTTTTTAGTAAATCCTCGGCCCGGTGTCTGGAGGCTGCTGATAAAATACCGTTCTTGTAACTATCGCTTACCTTTTGCGTTTAACTAGAAATTAGCAAATTCGTTCAAATATAGATTGGCAGACCAGGATATTACAATATGCGCAAGAATATAGCAGTCTTCAGCCTTGTATTGATCATAACGATCCCCCTCTTTTCGACATTCAAAGGTCACAGAGACGACCCTAAGGCTGAGGTTTTGATGCAGGTGATCGTGCAAAGTCTCAATACCCACCACTACGATCCCTATGAGATCGATGATGAGTTCTCGAAGCGGGTTTTTCACCAATATCTGGATAACATCGATTACGCCAAGCGGTTTTATACCCAGGAAGACATCGGCAGGATGAAGGTATATGAAACCAAATTGGACGACCAGATCCTGGCGAGCAATTATGAGTTTTTTGATTTTTCAGTAGAACTCCTGGAGAAAAGAATGAATATGGTATTCAGTCTTTACAAGGAGCTTCTTCTCCAGCCCTTTGATTTTACCCTGGATGAAGAAATCGACCTGGACTATGACGAGATGGAATGGGCCGGGAACGAGACTGAACTCCGCGACCGCTGGCGTAAATTCTTGAAGTATTCTGTACTTACGCGGATCGCTACTAAGGTTGCTGTCCAGGAAGGTGTTGAAGAGGCTGATGAAGACAATGAAGATGACCCCACTCTGGTCATGACCTTTGATGAAATAGAGGAAGATTCTCGCCAAAAGGTAATGAAAACGTACAATGAGTGGGAACGGCGGGTTAGCAAATTAACCATAAATGACCGTCGCGCTATTTATTTGAACGCCATAGCAGGCACGTATGATCCCCATACGGCATACTTTCCCCCCCGCGACAAGGAAAACTTTGACATCCAGATGTCTGGCCGCCTGGAAGGAATCGGTGCTACCCTGCAAGAAAAGGACGGCTATGTCCGGGTGGTGAGTATTGTTCCCGGCAGTGCCTCTTACCTCCAGGGTGAGTTGGAGGAGGGCGACGTCATCTTGAAAGTAGCGCAAGGATCTGATGAAGCGGTTGACATTGTAGACATGCGCCTGGATGATGCAGTACAGCTCATCCGTGGAAAAAAAGGAACAGAGGTCCGCCTGACCGTTAAGAAGGAAGACGGCACCATAAAGATCATCCCCATCATTCGCGATGTGGTTATTTTGACTGAGACCTATGCCAAAAGCGCGCTGATCAACAATAGAAATACAGGAAGGAATTCTGTTGGCTACATCAAGCTCCCCAAATTCTACGCGGATTTCCAGAACAAAAGCGGCCGCCGTTGCGCTACAGATGTCGCTGAAGAACTGGAAAAGTTGAAAGAACAAGATATTCAGGGGCTTATCATTGACCTGCGCAACAATGGCGGCGGATCTCTGGCCGATGTTGTGGAAATGGCTGGCCTGTTTATCAAGGAAGGCCCTATGGTTCAGATCAAGGGTCGCTACAATCAGCCTCAGATCCTGCATGACCATGACAGCAAGGTCCAGTACGATGGCCCGCTGGTTATTTTGGTTAATTCCTCCAGTGCTTCAGCCTCTGAGATCCTCGCTGCTGCGATGCAGGACTACCACCGTGCCATCATCGTTGGTACGCCTACCTACGGAAAAGGGACTGTCCAACGCTTCTATGGTCTGAACCGCATTATCGGCAGGAGCGCTGAGGAAGTTGGTGATTTGGGATCGATCAAATTGACCACTCAGAAGTTTTACCGAGTCAATGGCGGAGCGACCCAGCTCAAAGGTGTTACTCCCGACGTCATTCTTCCAGATGCGTATTACTACATTGACCGCGGAGAGAAATTGTTGGATTTTGCCATGCCCTGGGACGAGATCGAGCCAGCCGAGTACCGTGCCGGTGAATTCAGCTCAGACCTCTATGGTAAAATCCGCAGCGGCTCCCGCGAACGCATCAAAGCGAACAGTACCTTCGGGCTGGTCGAAGAAAACGCACAGCGCATCAGGCGGTCCCGCGAGGACAAAGTGGTGGCATTGAATTATGAAGTCTACATCACCCGGGAAAAGGAACTCAAAGAAGAAGCCAACCAGTACAAGGACCTGTGGAAGAAAATCCCCGGGACCAAAGCGACCCTTGTACCCGCCGACTATAAAAAGACCTATGCGGATACTGTACTGGCCAAGCTGAACGACGAATGGATGGAGAGCATCAGCAAAGACGCCTATATCGACGAAGCAATCGCTATCCTTTCCGAGATGAGGGTTCAGTAGGAAGGGCTGGCGCCCTTGTTAACTACTGATTGTGGCGGTGCGAGTCATGACAATGCTCCTTCAATCACACTTTTCAGGGGTACACCACTTACCTTTGATTCAAGCCAAAATGAAATGAATTCGAAACCTGAAGCCCGGCTTTCGGCAGGGATTTGTTTAAGTTCATGTAGCTTGTCACGCAGGTTTTTGAGCTTTACCTTCAATTCTTTTTGACAAGCGATCCTTGGAAGAGCATACAGGATCCTGAGCACCTGCTTTTCAAATTCCAGGGCCAGTTTTTCTTTAGCAAAGGCGCGGACCACTACGCGGTACCTATTTTCCAGTTTGGATTGCTCTCCGGTCTCATAAAAAAGTATCAATGAAGTCAACAAAGCATTTCTCCGAATGTCCATTCGTACTTGCTTGGTACCCATGTCTAGGATCCTTTCGTTCCATCGGATAGCTTTAGGATATTTACCCATGATATGGTTTAGGCGGGATAAACTGACGTAAAATGCCATGATCCGGGAAGGGATCTTCTTCTGGGAGAAAATGGGTATTTTCTTTTGAAACTCAGTTTCGATCTCAAGCGCATCTTTCCACATGCAGTTGATGATATAGTAATGGAGCCGGGTATACAGGCAAGCCTGGATGGATTCTATCTCCTCGTCCCTTGACCTGAAAGGAGGGGTCTCGAGCAATGCAACCCCTTCCATAAAGTCATCAAAACAGCGGGCTGCGCAACATATATTCAGGTAATTATTGAGCGATTTCCGAA
Organism: Bacteroidia bacterium; assembly: GCA_041565275.1. Classification (GTDB taxonomy): domain Bacteria; phylum Bacteroidota; class Bacteroidia; order J057; family JADKCL01; genus CAWUKT01. The sequence goes on along the minus strand of JBFGVE010000107.1, from coordinate 640 downwards.
AGTCTGAAGGGCGTGGGTCCCGGAAATGAATGTTGTTTCTCCAGAGTTTAAAAATTGATTGATGATGTTTCAGATTTTCCTTTTGGTTATCCGCAATTTGAGCTATTAGCCCATGGCAAAAATGAAAATTGAGCTTTGCGTCGAAGGAGAGAGCACTGGATATATCTTTTAGAAGCGGATGGTTCTCAATAGATATGACTTCTTTGCGCCATTTTTCCTCTCTGATCTCTGGGGTACTGCGGATCAAGAGAAACAATCTGTTCCGCAAGCCCAAATACATATACTTGTTTTGAATAATAGTGGTCGTTGCCGATAATTGACGAAGGACAGTTCGGGTCTTTTCCTGGTAACCCTTTTCCTGAGAAGCCATTAGCAGCAGTCCCTGGAAGCGCAAGATCTTGAGCTGATCTTCGTGAAACTCATATTTTTTAGCTTCCTTATAAGCTTTCCTGAGGCGTTTGGAACATTGGTCATACAACATCTTTTCATAGAGGAACCCCGCATCTTCAATCCATTCTGAAACCTGGTATTGAGGAAGTTTTTCCATCCCCCCTCGCTGTCTTTGGTCGCGCATGGCCTCATGTATGGTTTTGACCAGATACCCTTTGTTGTAAGAGTATCGCTTCATATAACCACGGTG
>JBFGVE010000106.1:0-10286 GCA_041565275.1 Bacteroidia bacterium | reverse complement strand
GGCAGATGATTATTATATCCCTTACCAAACCCCCTTTGAACTGGTGGCTTCGGCTTCCGATGTCAATGGTGACTCCCTGACCTACTGCTGGGAGCAATTTGACCTGGGGCCTCAGACTCACCCGGATTCTGCAGCCGGGACAGCTCCTCTTTTCCGTACTTGGCCCGCTGGCAACGATCCGGTCCGGATCTGCCCACAAATCTCGGATCTGGTCGACAATACTCAAACCATCGGAGAGCTTCTGCCTCAATTCGGCCGGGAAATGAACTTTCGGGTGCTGGTCCGGGACAATGTCGTCGGTGGTGGTGGAGCAGATTATGGCCAATTCACCTTTCAGGTGGCAGACAGTGCAGGGCCCTTCGCAGTTACATTTCCCAACGGAGGACAGGCATGGACTGTAGGAGATATCGAGACCGTTACCTGGGATGTAGCCAATTCTGACCAAGCTCCGGTCAGTTGCCAGGAGGTAGATATCTGGTTGTCAGAAGATGGAGGCTACACATACCCCCATTTGCTGGGGAGTAACCGGCCTAACAATGGCAATGCAGTTATCACTGTCCCCAATATCATTGGCAATGATATACGTGTTAAGGTAAAAGCATCGGACAACATCTTTTTTGATGTGTCTGATAACAACAGCACTATCCACCCGGCACAGGCCGCAGATTATATACTTACCGTTGACAATCCTTTTCAGGTCTTGTGTAGCACTGACACTGCTTTTTATATTATTGAACTGGATACCCTATTCAATTTTTCGGATCCGGTAACCTTGACCTTGGCAGGCAATCCGGCCGGTACGGACTTTTCCTTTTCCAGCAATTCGATTATACCCCCGGGAATTGTAGTCTTTTCCCTTTTTGATACCAGTGAGGTAGTGCCAGGGGATTACAACATGGATTTGCAGGCCAGCGCCTCAACAGGGGTTCGCCTTTTACCTCTGACTGTTGGCGCTCGCAGTATTCCAAGTGGGGTCTCTCTTCTTTCTCCATCCAACGGAGATGCTACCATCTCCCGAAAGCCCGTTTTTTCTTGGAATTCAATTCCCTTTATCAATAGCTATTCAATTGAGATCTCCGAATCTCCCACTTTTTTATCAATTGTTCAGGGTGAGACCGGGATTACCGATACTACTTACATACCAGTACCAGACCTTAATCCCAATTCGATCTATTATTGGCGGGTAAAGGCAGACCAACCTAATTGTAAATCTGGCGATTGGTCATTCACTTATTCCTTTCAGACTGAACTGCTGCAATGTCCGCCCTATTTAAGCATCGATACCCCAGTGGTTATTTCAAGTTCCGGGACCCCAACCGTGTATTCGCAATTGGATATTTCTCAAAATATTCTTTTATCAGATGTCAACGTAGTTGATCTTGTCGGTGTTCACACCTGGATGGGCGACCTTAATTTCCGGCTAATTGGTCCAAGCGGAGATACGATCCAGCTCTTTGGGAATATTTGTGGAAATGATGATGATTTTGACATTTCCTTTGATGATGCCTCAGTTGCGGGGCAAATCCCCTGTCCCCCGGTTACTGGCTTGGCGTATCAACCACAATCCCCCCTTTCTGTTTTGAGTGGCACCAATGCATTCGGGACTTGGTTCATGGAAGTTTCTGACGATACTAATCAGGATGGAGGTGAATTGCAGAGTTGGGGTTTGGAATTATGCGGCCCACCACCGACCAATGTCACTCCAACTCTCAATTTCTCTGGTTTATCTGTCATTCAGGGTGATACGGGTCTGATCTCGAGTTCACTCCTTTCCGGGAATTGTGCTCCAACCCAGAGCGTATTGGAATACACCGTCACAGCACTGCCTGAATATGGTCAGTTGCTTCTCATCCAAATTCCACTTGCTGTGGGTGATACTTTTACACAGGACGACATTGACAACAATCTCCTTACCTATATTCACAATGGGCAAAATATATTGCCTGATCAGTTTGAGTATGTCGTGTACTGTCCATTCGGAGGATATATTGGGGGTCTGGTCTTTCCGGTCACCGTAGCTCCTTTCGTTGGGATCGAGGAAAAAAAGCCAGTAGACTTTCACGTTTTTCCTAATCCGAGTACTTCTTCCTTTCACATCCTGTTGGATGGGAATCCAACAGGACCGTATCAATTCGAGATGGTAGATATGCTGGGAAGGGTCGTAATTAAAGATAAAATCGAAGGCGGTGAAGCCTTGGTCAATGTTCAAGGCCTATCCGCAGGGATTTATTCCTGCCAGATTTTATTCGACAATAAGAGAAGAGGAGAGAAGAAAGTGGTGATACTGGGTTTATAGGGTTTCTCTATTTTTTATTTGCTTTGAAACTGGAAAGATGGTTTTTTTGCCTGAGTGATTTCCTTTTGGTCACAGAGGAGAAAAATCACTTAAGGAGAAAGAATATCAAATAAACACTTATACCTATGTCAGAAACTTCCCCTGTTCTACAACCTACTCATGACACCAAAAAGAGCCAAGGTGTCGGATTTGTCCGGACCAAGGCTGAGGAGATGGACTATTGTTATACTGTACCCGACAAGATCTTTCAACTCAGTTTAGGAAAAAACGCACACTTCAGCGGAGCCCGGTATATGGGAAACTTTTCCATGACCCTTGAAGAAGCTCAGGCTGCCAAATGCGACTATATTGGCAACATGCTTGGCATGAAGAAGGGTGATACTGTCATTGACCTTGGCTGTGGATGGGGAGGTTTACTCAGGCACCTGACCGATCATTTCGGAATCAAAGGTACAGGCGTAACGCTTTCTAAGGGACAAGCAAAACATGGTCAGGAAACTGGCTTGAACGTCCACCATATGGATATGCGAGACGTTCATCCCGAAACTTTTGGTACTTTTGACCACGCTACTGCTTTAGGAAGTTTTGAGCACCTATGCTCTTATGAGGAATATGTTGAAGGCAAGCAGCATGAGATTTACCAGAAATTTTTCAAACAGGTTTCTGAATTGATCCCTGTCGGGGCGCGTTTCTATATGCAGACCATGACCTTTGGGAAAAATATAATCCCCCGTGAAACCTGGAACATCGATGCACCGAAGGATTCTGACGAGTATATTATGGCCCTTATGGTGAAGCAGTTTCCCCTTTCCTGGTTGCCTTACATGGAGCAACCTGCAATTGATGCAGCCAAACCATACTTCAAGCTCATAGATATGAGCAGTGGCCGCGCCGACTACGTCCAAACTAACAAAGAATGGACCAAGCGCTACAAAAAGTTCAGCTTGCTGAAATATTGGTATTTTCTCAGGTTATTACCTGAATATATTACCAACAAGGAATTTCGGTACATGCTGGCTATTTTGCGCTATGCCCCTAACCAAGAGTGTTTTAAGAGAGAGCTCTTTGATCACTTTCGCTATGTGTTCGAACGTGTTGAATAATTATCCGATGAAGATTTATCTTCGCCAAACCGTGACGGTTTGCCTCTATTGAAGCAAATCGACATCCTTACTGTGTTAAAGACAGAATCTGCTTTGGCGGCGAAAGCCTTTTCTCGGAGGTGCCTCGATTGTTTATTGCTCTCCGGGTTTTTGTTATCTTTGTCCGTATTAAAACAGGATTATATTGAGTAAATTCAGCCAGCTAGGGCTTTCGGAAAACATTTTGGAAGTGCTTAAGGAGATTGGTTTTGAAGAACCGACCCCCATTCAGGAAAAAGCAATTCCCATGCTATTGACCAATGATCATACAGATTTCATTGGTTTGGCTCAGACGGGAACTGGCAAAACTGCTGCTTTTGGGTTGCCATTGGTGGACCTCATTGATGACTCGAATTCCAACACGCAAGCTCTGATAATGGCACCTACCAGAGAGTTGGGCCAGCAGATTGCACAGCAGTTGGTGGAGTTCTCCAGGAACAACCGTAACCTGAACGTTGAGGTTGTATACGGTGGAACATCCATCGTGAACCAAATTCGGGCCTTGAAAAAGGCTGTTCAGATCGTAGTTGCGACACCAGGCAGACTATTGGACCTAATACGCCGGGGAGCAGTTCAATTGAAAAATGTAGAATATGTGATTCTGGATGAGGCAGACGAGATGCTGAACATGGGGTTCAAGGAAGACATTGACTCAATTCTGGAGCACACCGGGGATGACAGGGCTATCTGGTTATTTTCTGCAACTATGCCTTCCGCGATTAGAAAGATCGTTAAGAAGTATATGGTTGCTCCGCTGGAAGTAGTGGTCAACACGACGGAGATCAGTAACAAGGACATCATTCATCAATATGTCGTAACGAAGTCATCAAATAAGCTGATGGCCTTGAGAAGGTTCCTAGATATTCAGCCAGATATGAGAGGTGTTCTGTTCTGCAGAACCAAAAGAGAGACCGAGCAGATTGCCGAGGAGTTGGGTGCTATCGGGTACAATGTTGCTGCTTTAAACGGGGACCTATCCCAGGCTCAACGCGACAAGGTTATGAAACTGTTCAAAACCAGATCAATGCAACTCTTGATTGCCACAGATGTGGCTGCGAGAGGGATTGATGTTAAGGACCTTTCTCATGTTATTCACCACAGCCTCCCTGATCAAATGGAATACTACACCCACAGGAGCGGAAGAACAGGGCGTGCTGGAAATAAAGGGATTTCCTTGGTTTTCATCAATCCTCGTGAAACCCGTAAGATCTCATCAATCGAAAAATTCATTAAAGTCAGGTTTGAGCAAGTCCAGATACCCAGCCATGAGCAGGTAATGTCCAGCCGGATCAACCATTGGGCTGATTTTATCGTCAATACTAAAGTCCATTCCCAGGCTGAAACTATTTTGACTGAATTGCACGGTCAATTTGAACACTTAACCAAAGAAGACCTTCTTAAGCGGTTGATCAGTACCCAGTTGGATCATTTAATGTTGCAGGAAGGAAATCAGCAAGACTTGAATGAATACGCCAGGGAAAGGAGAGCAGTTGGTAAACCCATTAAGAAAAAGGGGAGAGGAGGTCAATCCACCAGTGCAATCGGGAATCGGTACTTTATTAATGTAGGAACGATTGACGGTGTGACCCAAGCCGACCTGATCCACTTTATTGCCGATATAGCGGGAATTGATAGAAAGTACTTGGGAAATATTTCTCTGCAAAAAAATTGTGCCTACTTCGATGTCGATAGCAGGCATGAAAAGAGCCTTGATAACAAGTTCAAAGGAATTGAAATTGACGGCCGGTCAATTCGAGTTAACCGGGACACAGATAGAAATCGCCCTAAAAAGAATAAAAAGAAGTTTAAAAAAAGAAAAGGGTGATAATCTGGAGTAATTCCGGTTAGGGGTCTGATTTTAGGTTAGCTCTCATTTTCGTGTGCGACAGACTGGTCTCAGGGGCCGTTAGGAGTGAAAAATGGTTTTCCGTGAGTCAATCTGATGAGCTGTCGAGTAACAAAAGGAAGGTATTTTAGGGTCCCAATTGCCAACTCAGTGAGGTGGGTATTGCCAAAAAGTCTTTGAAGGCGAGTCCCTGCTATAATCCTGGTCCTGAATTTTCTTGTCCAAATGTCTGTAAAAGTCGATTCAAGTACTGCTCGTTTTAATTCGCCACGAAGGAATTTATCAGCCAATCCATGCAGTAACCATGCTGCATGAAAGCTCATACTCATCCCATTCCCCGCCAGAGGAGCTATACTCCCGGCTGCGTCCCCAACCATTAACAAATGATCTTCTACTACGGACTTTGAAAGAAAATTTATATTGGCAATGGTAAGTGGGTCTTCAAACAACCGTTCGGAGTATTCCAGTCGTTCTGCAAGAAAAGGATTTTGCTTGAGTACCTTATTCTCAAGTTCCCGAATAGAGTTGCCACATTTGCGAAGGCTTGCAGCAGTAGTAAGGTAGCAAAGACAGTATTTTCCATCTTCCACCATCGACATTCCACAATAGCCGTCTTTGAAGTTCATCAATTCGATAAGGTCAGGCGGAAAATCGGGATGGCGAACATGGTATTTAACCCCAATATAGTTATTTTCAGCCTTTGGTTTTTGTCGGGTAAATTCCCGATCCAGCTTCACGTCAAGGTTAGACTTTTTTCCGAATGCACAAACGACCAGGCGAGAGTATGTCGCCCCCTTTCGGCTATTGAGTTCAAACCTTCCTTCACCTTCATCAATGAAACGGATTTGATCTACCCGGCAGTTTTCATGGAGGTCCACACCTTCTGCAATTGCAACCTGAGCTAATTGGTGATCAAGTCTGAAGCGAGATATTCCAAACCCTCCCAGCGGAAGCTCCGCCTTTAGAACCCGTCCCTTGATAGAACTGATCGCCAGTCGGTGAATTTTTGGACTATCTCTCAGGTCAATTCCCAGGTGCCTTACCAGTTCAATGCTTTCATTGGAGACATATTCACCGCAGACGCGATGAAAAGGGTAGGTTTCCTTTTCAAAAATGGCCACACGCCAACCCTGGCGTACCATGAGGATACTCAAGCTCAACCCACCTAAACCTCCACCAACAATCGCGATATCGTAATCGTTTTCACTCATTCGGGATAATGATCAGGTATCGAAAGGCCCATTTCCAACGCAGGTAATAGGTTGTGATCTCAGCCTTATCCAGCAGTGAACGGAGCTCCTTTTTCTTAAATCCTCTCAAGACGGAGAGCGGTGCATCGTGTTGGATCAATTTACTTCCACGAAACAGGCGAGTAATGAACCAGATACTATAATAGGCTAAGGGGTGCCTGTGCAGGTCATTGATGATTAGGGTCATTTTCTCTTGCCTGCAATAGCGAAGCAACTCGATAAATTCTTCATCGGTCAGGTGATGACAGAACAATGCTGCATGCACATGTGTGATTTCAGGATCCTTGCGAATACCATCTCTGTAATCAGCCTTTACAAAGCTGATGGTATCAAACCCCTGGGAAGAGGCCTGAGCATAGTCAATACAGTCGGACTTCATATCAATACCTACAAATTCCCCCTTTAAGTTCTTTTGGTCAGCATAACTGGCCATTGCTCGGAGGGCGTCCCCACCACCACAACCAATGTCAGCCACTTTAATTTCCCGCTTATTTCCCATTTGCATTTGTAAAGACCTTTTGAAGCCAAGCTTGGTGATCCGTAGCCCACCCAGCCAGACATTGACAGCTTCTAACTCGCGAAGGTTTTGAAAAAGTAAATCTTTTGGGATATTTTCCTTGTCCAACATCTCTTTTTGAATAGACCTTTTCTTAAACATGCCGGAGAACAATGCTTTCGAAGGTTAGACCAGGTCCAAATGCAGACGCAAAGACATATTCCTTGTCACCAGAGTTTCCCATAATGTCCTTTAAAATATAAAGAATAGTAGCGGAAGACATGTTGCCGTGTAGCCGGAGGATATTTTCACTGACGGCTACGTCTTCCCATGTCAATTTTAGAGCTTCCTTGATTTTAGCCATGATCTGAGCTCCTCCAGGATGAAATGCCCATCTGACCTGATCAAGTGACAGTTTTTCTGCTTCCAGGGCCCTTAATACGTATTCCCTGATCTCTTCACTGATCAAAAGTGGGATGTAGCTGCTCAACCGAATCAGAAAACCGAGTTCAGTTGGCTCCCAAGTCATATCTGTCTCTCCTTTTGGGTAAACCTTAACAAAATGTCGACCCAGTTCAAGGCTTCTAACAACGCTGGGATCTTGCCTGGAAACAACTTTGGCTCCCTCAATCAAGCAAGCCGCACAGCCATCGGAAAAGATGGCATTTGCTGTTAAAGTATCACGATCTGTATTTTTTTGTAAATGTAGTGAACACAGTTCTACACTCACTAGTAAGATCCGTGCTTTGGGATTGCTGTGGCAAATAAGATTAGCCAAATGAAGTGCGGGAACCGAGGCATAGCATCCCACAAAATTTATCGAGTGTCTTTCTACAGAGGTAGAAAGGCTTAATTCCTGAATCAATTGGAATTCCAGTCCGGGAGCAAAAAGACCTGTGCAACTCACGGCGATGATATTGGTGATTTCTTTTGGTGTGCAAAATCCATCCATGACTTGGGTTGCAGCGGAGGTTGCCAATTGAATGGCCTTTTCTTTAAAAATATTCTGGCGCTCAGTGAGCCCGGGATTTCTTTCTATACCAAAAAGAAGGGGAGCTTGACAATTGTTGGTAAAGTCGGGCAGCACAGAATACCTCCGATCAATCTTACTCCTGCTGTAAAGTACCTTAAGTTGCCGCTCCAGTACAGCTTCCCTTCCGTGAAAATCCTGCATAAATCTAAGGGCTCCAGATTGAGAAAAACTGAATTCGGGAGTTTGAGTGGCTATGTTAACGATGTGTCCATTCATGCAAATTCGTTGAGAAAAATCATAAGGGCAAAGGCAAGGTTCATACTAGCGGAGGCTATAAGATTCATCCTCATCGAATTTCTAAAAGTAGCTTTGTCGGGATCTTTCCAAACCTGTAGCATCCACCTATGGAAAAAGATAAAGGAAGGAACCATCATGATTGCAAAAATGTAAAAGCAGTATAATTGTTCGAAAAGGTAGAATTCCGTGAAAATAAAGGCAATTGCGATCGAGAACATTAGCAGAGAAAATACGAAAGATCCCCGGTATCCCAGCACAATTGAGATGGTTGTGTCTCCGGCTGCTCGGTCTTCTTTGTGTTGATAAATCTGAGTGAGTGGATATACACCTGCAATAAGAAAGGAACTGGCGACAAGCGCTGGCCAGTGGCTGGCCAGTTCATGCCAACTTCCCCCTTTGACCCCCAGGTAAGCAGTGGCGAAAGTAATTACCCCCTGAAAAAAAAATACGGTAAAGAAACCGACGATAGGCATCCCTTTGAGTCTCAATTGTGGACTGCTGTAGGCACGAGATGCAAGTATGTAGCCCAGGATCAGGAGAAAGGCCTGCCAGTCTATAAGCAAGGTCAGTACAATGCCTGCAATATCAAAGATGAGTGAGGCCCAGAATAGATTTCGGCTGGGTTTTGGTGGATCTTCTAGACCTCCAATAGGTCCTTCATCCTGGTCAATATAGCTATTGTATCCGTTGCTTGCAGGATAAATAAATAAGTGGAGGACAATGAAGATTCCAATAAATGACCATAAATCAAAAGATCCAGCCCGGCTTACCGCCAACAGAAATATAGGCAACAGAAAGAACGAGAAGTGAATTCTCAGCAATTTAAAGGTATCTCTGTCGAAGGGATGGTTCAAATTGGTCTTTCACTTACTCATTGCCGAAGATAAGCTAATGGATTTTTCATTGGGTAGGATTCCAATCACTTTTTCTCCAAAATCATACACTTCCTTCAAAATGGAATTCATGACTGTTGGTGTGACACGAAGATCACACGTCATAACATGGGCATCTGCATCAGCATTTGGGATGAGTTTCTTTTGATCCGCTGCAGTACCTGTATTTTTAAAAAATCGCCTTAAAGCTGGGATTGAGATCACTCCATCTTTCTCTTCTTCGCTCTTATAATAGTAACTGGCATAAAAGGGTTGTTCTACTTTTGCGAATACTTCTTGGGTCATAGTTTTTTTTAACAGGTATTTCAACGCAACTATCCCTTCCGTACGGTAGGTAGTTGTCCAATATTCTTCAGCCTCTGTGTTAACCCATTCCTCAACAGTTCTTCTTTTACCTATAACCCAGCGTCCTAAGTGCATGCCCCAGGGAAAAAGCAAGAAATTGGAAGTTTTGTCAGCGAGATCAATATTAGGGGAGAAGAGATACATGGCATCAATTGCTTCTGAATTCATAGCAGCCAGATAGATAGCCAAAGTGCAACCGGTTGACGATCCGATAACGATCGTCTTCTCTCCGAGAATCTTACTGAGGGCCAATGCATCCCTGGCCGAATGGATCAGGTCTGCCGGGGATAATTCCAGAAATGAATCTTCCGAATCAATCCCGTGCCCTGCGAGGAGTGGTAAATATGCGTTGAAGCCGTATCTTTTCGAGAATAAAGGTACCAGGGGATACCCTTCGCGGGGGCTTGCTGAAAAACCATGCAGAAATAGGATTGAGTATTTAGTCCGCTGCCGGAAATTATCATTCGCCCATATTATCCTTCCTTCGTTGCCTGGTTTGAGGTGCTCGATGGATTCGTTCAAAGATACTACGTGCGCTTCAAGCTCTCCCAATTCCATGTCTAAAGGTCTGATTATAGGGTCGACAGGGGGGTAAGTGGGTTTTGGACCCCAAACGGATATTGATAAAATCGCCATAACAATCCCAAACCAAGCAGATCTTTTCTTGATCTTCATTGCAAACATCAATATAATAGGTTGTAGTCGATATTGTATGATAAATTAAAAAAGAAAAGCCTAAAGGGTTGAT
>JBFGVE010000105.1:0-10312 GCA_041565275.1 Bacteroidia bacterium | reverse complement strand
TCTTGGACGAACAGCAACGGATTTATTATTACTATTGCTACTCACATTACTACCTGGGTTCAATGGTCAGCGCGCAATTCTATTTCGATGATTTTGCGAAAAAGTTTCCGACCAATGAACACCGGGCAGAAGCAGAATTCATGGGATCCAAGGCATATTACCGCTTGGCAGACCCCTATTATCTAGACCAATCCTTTACAAATAAGGCGATTGATGCCCTTCAACTGTTTCTAAGCAAGAACCCGGGATCAGACTATGAAGATGAGGCCAATACCATGCTGGACAACCTCCGTGAACGGCAGGCCCGCAAGGCATTTGAGCAGGCAACTCTTTACTACAATATCACCTATTACAAAGCGGCAGTGGAGGCGTTTGAGGTTATGATCAACGAGTTCCCTGACTCCAAATACAGAGAGGAAGCCCAGTTTTATTTGGTAAAGTCTACTTATGGCTTAGCTGGAGCCAGCATTGACAGGCTTAAAGCAAGCCGTTACCAGGAAGTTTTGAAACACCACGAACGATTCAAGCAAAAGTTTCCAAACAGCGAATTCATTGCTGGATCCGAAGCTATTGCTGAAGAAAGCAGCAAGGAAATACACCGACTGGAAGAAAAAGCCAAGTTGAGGCGTGAAGAAGAGCTGTTTAAAAACATCAAAACAGAACTGCAAACATTGATGACCAGCAGCGACAAAGAGGAGGCTTCAGACAAATACGAGAGTGCCCTCGCTACTTTCAATGAACTTAAAGAAGATTTTCCTGCAAGCCGAAGAATTTCAGAGGTAGCTAGGTTGTTCGAAAAAGTTAATAAATTGCAAGACGATAAATAAGAATTCAAATTAAAGATACACAGCATGAACAACGACTTTTTGCCACTAGATCTGGACGAAATGGTCACCACCTCTGGCAACATCTATAAATCTGTGGCATTGATCAGTCAACGGGCCAACCAGATCACTCTTGATGTGAAGGAAGAACTGACCCGGAAGCTGGCGGAATTCGCCCCTGCCCATGACAATCTGGATGAAATTACCGAAAACCGCGAACAGATCGAGATTTCCAAACACTATGAGCGCATGCCCAAACCGCATCAGAGAGCTTTAGTATCATTCATATCTGAAGAGGTTTATTGGCGGAATAGAGACAACATTGAGGATACCAACGCTCCCGAAATTCAGGTTTAAAAAAGATAAATGCTCACTGGTAAAAAGATCATCGTAGGCGTTACCGGAAGCATTGCAGCCTACAAAGCCGCGCTATTGGTGCGGCTTTTGGTTAAGGAAGGTGCTAACGTGCGCGTGGTCATGACCGACTCTGCTACCCGTTTTGTGAGCGCACTTACCTTTTCCAATCTTTCCCAAAAAGAAGTCTTCAAAGGACTCTGGGATGGCACATGGACTGAGCACGTGCACCTCGGTACGTGGGCAGACATGATGGTCATTGCTCCATGTACCGCCAATACCATCTCTAAAATGAGCAATGGAATCTGTGATGATGCCCTTACCGCTGTTTACCTCAGTGCCCGCTGTCCTGTCTACATTGCCCCTGCCATGGATGCTGATATGTTTCTCCATCCCAGTACCACCCGCAACATAGATCGATTGATCGTCGATGGTGTCCGGGTCTTCCAGCCTGAGACCGGATTTCTGGCCAGTGGCTTACATGGAAAAGGGAGACTTGCCGAGCCAGAGACTATTTTTGAGCAGCTTAAACAGGATTTTTCATCTGGGACCAGTAACATTGATGCATCCAAAAAGGTCTATGCGAACGGTAACGCACCCTCCCTGCCCTTGGCTGGGATCAAAATTCTTATTTCTGCTGGCCCTACAAGAGAGCATCTCGATCCAGTCCGGTTCCTGACCAACGGATCTACAGGTACTATGGGATACGCACTTGCAGCCCAAGCTAAAAAGCTCGGTGCAGCTGTCACACTGGTGAGTGGTCCCTGCAATCCAAACATTGACCCTGGTGTAACACCTGTCACAATCACTTCCGCCGAGGAACTCTTCGTAGCTGTCACTACCCGGGCACCGCAACAAGACGTAGTGATCATGACAGCTGCAGTCGCAGATTATACTCCCAGTAAGCCTTCCAACCACAAGATTAAAAAGAAAGATGGTGAACTTTCCATCCCTGTTGAGAGAACCCGAGACATTCTCCAATATCTGGGATCCAACAAACCAGACGGACAAATCCTTGTTGGCTTTGCCCTCGAAACGCAAAATGAACTGGACAGCGCGAGACAGAAACTCAAGTCTAAGAACCTGGACTTTATCGTTTTAAATTCATTGGCTGAAAAGGGGGCAGGATTTGGACCCTCTACCAATAAAGTCACCCTGATCGACCGCGACGGTGGCCACCACGAGTTTCCACTCAAAGACAAAACTGAAGTCGCAAAAGATATTCTTAACCACCTGGCAACAATAATTTCATGAGTATCCGGAAGAGTCTTTCCACCTTGTTCTTTATCGCGGTGTTTGGTTTCTCCTATGGACAGGAACTTCAATGCGTCATCGATATCCAATCCCCTAACCAGGGATCTGACAAGCAGGTCTACGACCAGATGAAAGATGCGATCACAAAATATGTTAACCTGCGCAAGTGGACAAACCTCAAATTTGAACCACAGGAGCGGATCAAATGCCGGATGCTCTTTATTATCAATGGTCGTCCTGCCATTGATCAATTTACCGGTACGCTTCAGGTCCAGCTTATCCGCCCTGTGTACAATTCAAATTATGAATCGGTGGTACTGAACATACGCGACCAAAATATCGGCTTCACATTCACGGCTTTTACCCCACTAGAATTCTCTGAAAACAACTACATCAGTGAATTGACCTCTATCCTCAATTTTTACAGCTATATGCTGATAGGTTTCGATGCGGAAACCTTTGAACTTCGTGGGGGCGTCCCCTATTTCCAAAAAGCTCAAAACATCGTCAACCTGGGCGCCAGCAGTGGCGGCCAAGGATGGAGAAATTTCGATGGTACCCAGAATCGTTATTGGCTTGTCAACGATGTGCTCGACAACTCATTGTCTAAAATCCACAATGTATTTTATACCTACCATCGTCAGGGCCTCGACCAAATGGAGAAGAACATCACCCAGGCCCGTAAAGTCATCGTTCGTGCTCTCAGAGATTTACAGGTGGTGAATCAACGGTACCCCGCCAAATACATTACCCGCACTTTTATAACTGCGAAGTCTCCTGAAATCCTTCAAATGTTTGAAAAAGCAGAGACTCAAGAAAAGCGGGAATTGGTGGCCATCATGGAGAAGCTTGATCCTGCCCACACCGACGACTACCAGAATCTGATGAAATCCCGGTAATGGGCAAGCGCAATACCCGCATCTTCCATCATCAGCTACCCAGTCGAATACACGAATTAGCTGGAATCGAAGTGCACGTTATTCTCAGAGACGGCACCACTTATTTTGGAAAGGTTATAGATACCAATGCTGAAATAATAAAAATCCAGGATATCAATGCCCGCTGGACCAACATCAAAAAACATACGCACAAAATCCACCTTAATGACGTCCGGGAAGTTATATTTGACATAGAGGCCGAATACTGAAATGCTAAACAAGCTCTTCATCCGGAATTTTGCCCTTATCCGTGAGATTGAGATACAACTCGGAAACGGACTCAATATCCTCACAGGTGAAACGGGCGCAGGAAAGTCACTTCTTTTAGGTGCCATTGGCCTTATACTGGGCAAACGGGTAGATTACAGTATGATCTTCGATCCCAGTAAAAAGTGTATTGTCGAAGCCAGCTTCGGCAAGTTACCAGTTAGTATTCTGGCTGAATTGAAGAATTATGAAGACTTTGACCTTGAAGATGGTCAAGACCTTTTGATCATTCGCCGGGAAGCTTCTCCTTCTGGAAAATCCCGGGCTTTTATCAATGATACGCCCGTTTCTCTGGGCATCCTCAAAGAAGTGACCAGTCTTTTGGTCGACTTGCACGGCCAACATGAAAATCAGCGCTTGCTTGCTCCTGAGCAGCAGATCCGATTGCTCGATCAATTTGCAGGTGTTTCCCAACAGGTAACCGAATTTCAGGGGCTCCTGAACACAATGAAGCAATCTGAAGCTAAGTTGAGCTTACTCCAACAGGAGGAGACCCAAGCCCGGCAACAACAGGATTACTTCCGCTTCCAGTTCGGGGAACTGAAAGAAGCCCAACTGGACGGAGAAGATGAAGAAGCCTTAGAACAACAGTTGAACCTTCTTGAGAATGCAGAAGAAATCCGACAAGTTCTTTCCAGAACTACAGAAGGGATCTACAACGATGAATGGTCCGTTTATAACCGGCTATCAGATCTCCTCAATGACCTTAAAGATGTATCTGGTCTAGATCCTGTGATCGGTGAGCAATATGAACGTCTCTCCGCAGTACGCTATACCTTAGAAGAAGCCTCCAGAAGCCTCGATAAAGTACAGGACAGGATCGAGACCGATCCTGATACACTGCAAACTGTTGAAGGACGGATCTCGGAGCTGAACAAACTGAAGATGAAATTCAATGTCCGTGACCTCATGGAGTTGATTTCTTTACGGGATGAATTTTTCGAGAAGATCAACCGTTTTGATTCGCTGGGAGCGGAAATAGAAAAAGTAAAAACTGATCTTTCCAAGCAAGAGAAGGTGCTGATCAAGCATGGCTGTTCTATTGAGAAAATACGCAAAGCAGCTGCCGGAGATTTAAAGAAAGAGGTTGATCGTCTGATGAGTGCGGTTGGCCTGGACAATGCAGCCTTTGAAGTTAAGATCAACCGGATAGCCAGTGAAAATGGAAATTTACTTATCAATGCACAGCGGGTCAGGGCGAACAGTTCGGGGATCAATTCCGTTGATTTCAAAATCCGTACCAATCAAGGTATGCCGATGGGCAACCTTAGCCAGGTGGCATCAGGGGGAGAGACTTCCCGGGTAATGTTGGCTATCAAAGCGGCACTTGCTTCCAAAGCAGAATTGTCATCTCTCATCTTTGATGAGATCGATACTGGTATCAGTGGTGAAGTCGCCAATAAAGTTGGCCGGGTTATGCGCCAACTTGGCGAAAATTATCAATTGATCGCCATCACCCACCTACCGCAAATCGCAAGCAAAGGACATCAACATTTCAAGATTTACAAAGAGGTAAAAGGAGGATCTACGGTCACCTGTATCCGTCCTCTCGATGAAGAAGGACGTGTGTTGGAGCTTGCTAAAATGCTCAGCGGTGAACATCCAAGTGAATCCGCAATACGAAATGCAAAAGAATTAATATCTTCGCGGAATTGATTTGATACTAGAATTCTATCGTCAATATGAGTAACAAAATCCTAAAAGGTAAAAAAGGCATCATTTTTGGTGCTTTAGACGAGCATTCCATCGCCTGGAAAGTAGCTGAGCGTGCTGTAGATCATGGTGCCGAGGTCCTCCTCACCAATGCCCCCGTTGCCCTGCGTATGGGGCAGGTCAGTGTATTGGCTGAAAAACTCCATACAGAGGTAATTGCAGCAGACGCCACGAATATGGACGATCTCAATGTGTTGTTTGATGCAGCCGAAAAGAAATTTGGCAAGGTTGACTTTATTCTGCACTCTATTGGCATGTCTCCCAATGTCCGTAAGAAAAAGGAATATACTGATACCAACTACGATTGGTTCCATAAGACCCTGGATATATCAGGTCTTTCCTTTCACAGGATCATGCAGATTGCTTATCAACGAGACCTCATGAACGAATGGGGTTCCATTGTTGCCCTCAGCTATATTGCCGCCCAACGTACTTTTTTCAGATACAACGACATGGCCGAAGCAAAATCGGTACTCGAATCCATCGCCCGTAGCTTTGGCTACCAATTTGGTATGAAGAAAAAGGTCCGTGTCAATACAGTCAGTCAATCTCCCACCCCCACCACCGCTGGAAATGGGATCAAGAGCTTTGATAAAATGCTTAAGTTCGGGGAATTGAACTCTCCTCTTGGTAATGCCTCCGCAGAAGCATGTGCCGACTATTGCATCTCCCTCTTTTCAGACCTTACCCGCTATGTCACTATGCAAAATCTTTTCCACGACGGCGGATTTTCTTCAGTAGGTGTCTCCCAGGAAGTTTTAGATTCACTTGAATAATTCCAGGGTCACTACTGCTCCACCCATATTTGGCAAAGTTGCAACCGATTTGATGAGCCCTCGCTTACCCTCGGTTGTGCTGAACCATATGGTAGAATTATTCCCGTTGCCAGTCAAATCTTTGATCTCAGCTTTATAAACGTCAAAATCTCCAGCGGAAACTGTCAACAGTTCCTTGCCTACAATTGTGATCTCAGATGGGATTATCTTTTGGCTCTGCAAGTCAAAAATGCGAAATACAGCTGTGTACCCTTCCTCCAGGGGTAAGGTCGGAAGCACCTCATACAGAGCAGCTCCGTCTCCAAACACAGGATGCTCTAAGGTGACATCGATCGGCTTGTCCTGGCCTTGAACCTTCATATTTCCCGTTATCTTATCTGTGGTGTATTTCAGACTAACGGAGGTCATGGGCTGGTCCAATACCCGTGACACAGGTTCTAAACTTCCTCGCTTTACGGTACAAATATCTTTCATGATTCCCATTGCAGAACTTGCGGTTTGGGTAATTACCCAATTCTTCTTTTCCTTCTCAATCGTTGTCTTTACGTCAAAGGGAATTTCTTGCCCATTGACCTCAATATTCATCTTGTAGAAAGATTCCTTTTTTGCGAGGTCAGCCACCGGAGTCGGCAAGGGACCCGTTAACTTATCTTTGTCTATGGGTTCGGGTTTGGTCACGGTACTGATATCCACTGTGATCTCTTCCAAACGCTTTGCAATATCTTCAGGGACATCTTCCTGGTAGCGCCCCCCGAGATGCTTGTGTAAGAATTTTTCTGCGGCAGCCAGAAAGGCCTGACTGTTTTCCGGACGTGCATATCCATGTCCTTCATCCGGTGCGCACAGGTATTCTACTGGTAAGTCAAGATCGCGCATGGCTACTACGATCTGGTCGGATTCCGCTTTTTTGACCCTGGGATCGTTGGCTCCCTGTACCACCATCAACGGAACTTTGATCTTGTCCGCACTGACCAGTGGCGAACGCTCCATTAACATTTTCTTGCCTTCAGGAGTATTGGGATCTCCCATACGCGTGAAGAACACGTTTCGAATCGCCTCCCAATATGGAGGAATTGATTCCAAAAGGGTAAGCAGATTGGAAGGGCCAACAATAGATATCCCTACAGAATATACATCGGGTGTAAAAGTCAACCCGGCTAGGGTTGCATAGCCCCCATAAGATCCCCCCATAATACCAACCCTGTCTTTGTCAGCAATTCCTCTTTCCACCAGGTACTTAACCCCATTTGTTAGGTCATCCTGCATTTTCATGCCCCACTCGCCGTTTCCAGCATTCAAAAATGATTTTCCAAAACCCGTGGAGCCACGGAAGTTGACATTTAATACTGCATACCCTCGGTTAGCAAGGAATTGTGCATATGGATTGTATCCCCAAAAGTCGCGGGCCCAGGGACCACCGTGAGGTACTACCATCAATGGGAGATCTTTAGGTTCAACACCTTTCGGGAGGGTCAGGTAAGCGGGGATTTCCAGACTGTCGGTAGACTTGTACCGAATAGGTTTCATCCTGGCGAGGTACTCAACAGGTAGCTTGGGACGTGGTTTGAACTGGAAAGTCAAGGTCTTGGCATCGCGGTTGTAAAGATAAGTTGCACCAGGGTTCACGTCGCTGCCCACTGAAACCAGTACTTTGCGTTCATCCAGGGTCTTTGAGCCTAGATTGATCTCCACACCGGGCAACTGCTCCTTGAGCCATTGGTATTCCTCTTCCCATTCAGCATCTTTGAAATATGGTCGAATTTTGTCTCCGGAATAATAAGTAACTATCAGTTCTCGGGTGATCTCTGAAAAGTCTGCCCCTCCGAAATCAACCTCCTTCTCAGGATCTGATTCAACGAACTCTATATTACCAGTCTCAAGATCTATCAACATCAACTGGGTCAGGTCTGGCTTACCTTTATTTGTAACAATATAGGCTCTCTTCCCATCCTTGTGGAACCTGGCAATGTAGCAAGCCTCCAGAATGGTACAGGAATAACAGTTTTCAAATTTACTACCCTTAACTTTTAGCAATTCGGTACCACCATCTTCAGCTTTGCGGGTAGCCATTCGCAATTGACCATCCCAATCAAAGGTCCAACTGGTAATTCGTTCATTGTTCTCATGGATCAACTCACGCTTTCCTGTGGAGATCTGGATTTTATAAAGGTCATGCCAAGCCTTGTCCCGGTCGTTTAGCCCTACATACATATAGTCAGGTTCCTGGCGTGGGACACTGTAGATCAGTGCCCGGATATTTTCTCCTTCGGTCAGGTTGCGGGCTTGTGGAACTTCCTTGCCTGAAGGGGGTGTTGAAAACGGATCAAGGGCAAAAATATGGTAATTTTCATCACCGCTATTATCCTGGACATACAACAGATACTTGTTGTCCCGGCTCCAGAAATAACCCGG
The DNA here is from genome assembly GCA_041565275.1 of Bacteroidia bacterium. Taxonomy (GTDB): domain Bacteria; phylum Bacteroidota; class Bacteroidia; order J057; family JADKCL01; genus CAWUKT01. Next base: position 1,774 of record JBFGVE010000105.1, on the reverse strand, counting down.
AATGGGCCGCTCTGTACTGGCCGGCACAGGTCTGGCATTTTCAAACGGTTCCTCAAACTTCTTGATCCAGATATTGCGGACCTCATTGTATGGCTTGATGAAAGATACCCACTTACCATCCGGAGACAATTGTGCATTAGATATCTCTGGATTCCCAAAGAGGATTTCCCGGTCAATAATAGGTGGCAATTTATCTTGGGCGCTCAGGTCGAGAAAAGTAAGAAGAAAAATAATAGGAAGTAGTGTAAAAATGTTTCTCTTTTTCATATTGCTATAGATATTTTAGCTTGGCTAGGTCTCCCAGCCATACTTCCCAATCATGGGAACAAATTGATATTTTCCTGCGGTTTCGATTTTGAATTCATCTTTGGAAATTCTTGTCACAACTCCCATTTGCTGAACCTTTCGGTTTCCATAAGGAATAACCATTCGGCCACCCACTGCCAACTGTTCTTTCAGAGGAATGGGGATGTTGGGACTTGCTGCCGTAACGAGGATGCGGTCATAAGGAGCAAAGGCAGCCCATCCTGCCGACCCATCTCCGCATTTCGAGCGGACCTTGTAGCCCAACTCCTCCAGCATCCGCCGGGATTTCAAATAATGGACCCGGATCCGCTCAATAGTAAACAGCTTTACCCCGATTTCAGCCAGTACTGCGGCCTGATAACCAGATCCTGTTCCTATTTCCAGCACCTTCATCTTAGGCTTCACCTGCAACAGGCTGGTCTGGGCAGCAACAGTATAAGGCTGGGAGATGGTTTGTCCATCTCCGATAGGTAGGGGACGGTCTTCATACGCTGCTTCTGCAAAAGCACTTTCCACAAATGCATGGCGCGGTATTTTTCCAATGGCAGCCAATACATCTTCATTTGTGATCCCCTTTTCTTGAAGGGTACGCACCAGAGCTCGCCGTAGCCCTTGCATTTTGTAGCTATCCAACATTCGACAAAGATATAAGTCAACTATTCTCCAAACCAATTCATTCTCTCACACAGAAATCAACACTGTGACCCATATTGAGACTTTGGATTCCATAACCTTGTCTCTGAACCCTGTCAGTTTCCAGCAGGATGAATTCTATGGTTAATTTCAGCTTTCTTACTCCTGTCATTGCATGCTCTAAGGTGACCTGAATTCAGCCCACTAAGTTCTGAATATCTAAGTAAAAGTGGACAAATCCAAAACTTACTAACCATTGAGATAGTAAATTCAAGGGGATACACAAGCGCAGGTTCAGCAAAGTTCGCCAACTCGATGACACAACCCAGCTGTACAGTTGTATATTGTACCATGTCGCATTCAAACCCAAACCCAGGTAATATCTGGACCAATCTCCATAGCCAATTTCAAAACCGCGCTGTTCAACCGCTTTTGGGTGAATCGAATTATTTCAATTTAGAACTCTAAAATCACTGTTGTCCGGTTAAATCGTGACCCTGACCTAAAAGGCGCCTAAAATGGATAAAATCGAGTATTTTCATTCAATCTCAAAAGTAACCCCCTATTTCGTTTGAATATGCGGAATCCAAGTTTATTGCTATGAAAACAATCATATTCTCCATTTTAGGCCGCTTTCAATGAACAATAATGATTCCGAATTGAACTATTCGAATTCCTCGGACACCAGTGATTTGCAAGCAAAACAGATGGGACTTTAACATCACCTTCAAGGACAGAAACCTGCCCACAGTGTGGCAGGAGGTCGGTTTGCTGGGTTCAAGCACCTCCCGACAATTGATCGTTCGAAGGCACGACAAAACCGAGCGGATCGAAG
>JBFGVE010000104.1:0-10321 GCA_041565275.1 Bacteroidia bacterium | reverse complement strand
GGAGGTAGTCGAGTCAACAAACCAAGCTGACCAATCAAGCAAACCCTCCTCATCCAATTTCAATTGGAGTTTCTTTAAAACCAGATCGAACGTTCCGTCATCTCGCCAGCGGCGGAACCGTCCATATACTGTTTTCCATGGACCGAATCGTTCAGGTAAATCCCGCCATGCCGCACCACTGAAAAGGACCCAGAGAATCCCGTTGAATACTTGGCGGTGTGAACGCCATGGGCATCCCTGGCGATTGTTTGAAGCCGGGAAAAGGTTAGAGATCAACTCCCATTGATCATCGTTGAGTTCATACCTGCGCATGACCCAATCATAGCGATCTTCTGCTCATCCTTTTCCACTGATTTAAACCACAGAACTATTTATAAGACACAACCTAATCTTCCACGTTTTCAGATTTTCATCTCCGTTTCATCTCAGCGAATTTAAGGGTTAAAAACCAAACTTAATTCACTGTCCTGTTTTTGGGAGGAAGCTCAACTTGTTCTTCAACTTTCTTTTGTCGCTCCGCTTCTTGTTTAATACGTTCCTCTTCTTTTTTCTTACGGCGTTCGCCAAGACCCTCTTCGATCGCATCGCAAATATGCGAAACTATTAAGGCAATTGACTTTGCGGCATCGTCATTAGCAGGAATCAGGAAGTCAACCAAAGAGGGATTACTATTTGTATCAACCATCGCAAAAGTCGGGATATTCAACTTCCGAGCTTCTGCCAAAGCAATATGTTCCTTTTTGATATCAACAATGAAAACTGCGGATGGCAAACGATTTAATGTTGAAATTCCCTTAAAGAACTTTTCAAGTTTTGCCTTTTCACGGGTCTTCATCAAGCGCTCTTTTTTGTTGAGACGATCAAAGGTCCCGTCAGTTTCCATCTTTTCGATGTTGCCCATCTTCTTTATGGACTTTCGTACAGTTGCAAAGTTCGTGAGCATTCCACCCAGCCAGCGTTCAGTAACAAAAGGCATGTTGACACGAATGGCCTGTTCTGCAACGATCTCTTTTGCCTGCTTTTTAGTAGCAACAAATAGAATTTTGCGACCTGAGCCAGCGAGTTGACGAGCTACCTTAGAAGCTTCCTCCAACATGCGAAGCGTCTTATTTAGGTCAATGATATGTATACCGTTGCGCTCCATAAAAATGTACGGAGCCATACGGGGATCCCACTTGCGAGTCAAGTGCCCAAAATGAACACCAGCGTTAAGTAAATCGTTGTATGTGATATTTGCCATTGTGAGAGATTCCGGTGATTAACGTTTAGAGAATTGAGTTTTCTTACGCGCTTTGGGTTGTCCGTACTTTTTACGTTCAACCATACGCGGATCTCTAGTTACAAGACCAGCATGACGCAGTGGTGGTTTATTCTCTTCGCTCATTTCAACCAATGCACGAGAGATACCTAGACGGATCGCTTCAGCTTGACCCGTAAACCCACCACCGTTTACATTAACCCTAATGTCAAATTCGGAGGCGGAAATTCCGGTAACCGTAAAAGGTTGATTAACCTTGATTTGAAGAAGATCTATGGGGAAAAATATCTCCATAGGTCGATCATTAATGACAAAACTACCGGAGTCTTTAGACCGTCTGACAAAACATCGAGCTACAGCGGTTTTCCTTCTTCCTATTGTTACAATCCTATCCATGAGCATTATACTTTCGAGTCGTACTTCAATTCGTAAGGCTTGGGGTTTTGGCCAGCATGAGGGTGGTCACTTCCAACATACACCCTCATATTGCGGTAAAGTTGGCTACCGATTTTATTTTTAGGGAGCATCCCTTTTACTGCGAGTTCAATGAGTCTGCGAGCATCCCGGTCAAGCATCTGTCGTGCAGTTAAAGACCGCTGTCCACCGGGGTAACCTGTGTGACGAATATACTCCTTGGATTCCCATTTGTCTCCTGAGAGAGTAACCTTCTCAGCATTGATGACAACCACGAAATCCCCACTATCCACATGAGGAGTAAAATAGGGCTTATGTTTCCCGCGAAGGAGGAATGCTATCTGGCTGGCAACTCGGCCGAGCGTTTGGCCTTCCGCATCAATCAGCAACCAGTCCTTTTTAACTGTAGCTGAATTTGCAGATTTGGTTTTATAACTTAACGTGTTCATTTATCTACATTCAAGTCTCTAAAAAACGGGGCCGCAAATACGTTAATAATCCCCTGATTCGCAAAGTAACAAGTCAACTTTGTATAAAAAATGCCTATCTTAGCGATCGGCCTGTGTTTTTAGGGCCTTTCTTCCCAGAAGAGTCCGAAAACGTTTCTCGCTCGGTGCACTCTAGATACTGGAAAGTACGACTTCGCACCGATAAGGGTACAAAGGTAAACACTCAAAATGAATTTATCCACATCAAATTTTGTGTGTGCGCTAACTGAAGATAGTTTTTTTGTTAAAATATTTAAACACTCAACAGGCCGCGTGTCTGTATTTTTACTTTTTACCTGTACTATTGGCTGCTATCCTTGAACGAAGATTAATGCGAATGTTCCAATACAAGGCTTTACGCCTTTCTCTTTGCATCGGATTATTTTGGTTGCTTCCGACCCTGTCTCAATTTGCCTGGGCATCTCACAACATTGCTGGAGAAATTGCTTACACCTATATAAGTGGTAATACGGTAGAGATCGTTCTTACCACTTATACAGATCCATCAGCTGCTTCTGTCGATCGCTGTATTGCCGATCTTGAAATTTGGCCTTCTGTCCCTAATATTCAGAATGGACCCTTAGATACTATCCTTAACATCCCAAGGAGCAACGGCCCTCTCAATATTGATCCCCAATTCCCATCTACCGTAACCTGTCCAGGGCAAGCAATGGGCGAATACATAGTAGGTACCATTAAGAAAAATATCTACAAGACTACTTACACCTTTAACGGTCCAGGTAAATACATTGTGCGTTATTATGATCAGTCCAGAGTGGACTTCGTTAACAACATTACCAACTCGGGAAACCAGGCTTTTTTCATTGAGTCTACTGTCCTGATCGCACCTATCATTGGTGAAGAGAATTCTCCTCAATTCCTTAATCACCCTATAGACTTTGCATGTGTTGGTCGCATTTGGACTCACAATCCTGGTGGCTATGATCCTGATCCTCAAGATGTTCTCGTTTACTCCCTTGTGGAATGTCGCCAATATGACCCACCATCCATTCCAACCCCTATTGTTTCTACCAACTTTCAGTTTCCGGGACAATACTCAAACAACGGCCCAATGACCATGGACCCAACAACTGGTCTGATCACTTGGAATACACCTCAGGTTACTGGTTGGTACAACCTCGCATACAAGGTAGAGGAATACAGGAATGGTCAATTGATTGGTGAAGTCTGGCGTGATATGGCAATTTTAGTGAAGGAATGTGATAACAACCCTCCCATTATCGAGACTATTACTGATACTTGTGTTTATGCAGGAGATACCTTGCGGTTCGATGTTCTATCTTATGATCCAGACAATATTACACCTAGGATAGACAGTCTTTACTTCTACCTCAACAATAATAATATCACTAACAACGGACCCTTTTCAATACAGAATAACCCAGCTACCATCACCTTCACCAATCCGATAGGTCCAATTCCTCCTACCTATCCCATCTCTCCCAACCTTGGAGATACTGTGTTTGGTGAGTTTGAATGGGCTACATTGTGTAACCACTTAAGGTCTCAGTTTTACCAAGTAGATTTTTATGCGCACGACAATTTTAATTACCATGATTCGACCGGTAATCTGGAGGTTTTAAGCGTCCATAAAATCGTGAAAATTACCCTTCTACCTCGCCCGGTCGAAGGGCTTACCGCCACAGCTCAGAATGGCCAAGTTTATCTGGAGTGGTCGCCTCATCCTTGCGACTCCGTTGTTTCCTATGAGATTTACCGCAGCCTCGGCACCAGCACCTACAATGAAGACACTATCTGTTGTTCCTCTGATCCCACGTCAGCTGGTTTTGAGCTGATTGCTACCAATGCTGGAAATAGCAATGTTACCTTCTCTGATGACAATGGTGGAGATCGCTTCCCCTTTAATACTGACATTTGCTACCTAGTGCGAGGTGTGACTACTTCTAATGAATTCACCTGTTCTACTGATCTAAGATGTGTCAACATTGATAAAGACTTTGCAATTCTAATCAAGGACAGTATTGACATAACTAGCGTCAATGGAAGTATTTCAGTTGCTTGGTCTCGTCCAACCGACATCGACTCTCTTTTCTTTCCAGTACCTTTTACTTACACACTTTCACGGGCTGAAGAAATTACGGGTCCTTTGGTGTGGACCCAAATAGCCTCAGAGTTGGCCTTTAACGATACCACTTTCATAGATTTTGGCATGGATACTGAAACCAGAGGATACCGCTATAAGGTGGACACCTATGATGCCTCGGGACGCCTGATAGGAGATGGCAACATTGGCTCATCCATTTTCCTTACTATAACCCCGGGTGATGAACTCCTTAGCTTAATTTGGGCTGAAAATGTACCTTGGTCTAACCGAAAATACTACGTCTATCGCGCAGATGACTTCAATGGAAACTACCTGCTTGTCGATTCTGTCCTAGGAACTGGTTCGGGGTCGCATGAATACATTGATCGAAATCTTAAGAACTTTGAAGATTATTGTTACGTGATCGTTTCAGAGGGTGAATACGGCTCTGATAAGACCCCTGATTCCATTCGCAATGCCTCTCAAAGGACGTGTGGAATTCCATCTGATCTCACCCCTCCTTGCATTGAGACAATTCTTTTCGATACTACCAAGAATTGTGAACAACCGATGCTCTCTATAATCTGGAATGAACCAGACTCAGTTTGCGGAGCTGATGTCGCCTACTATACCATTTATTTTGCAGACAGCCGTGATGGACCTTATGTTCCTATTGGACAAGTTGACAGCGGGATAGGTATGTTCTCACCGGGAAGCCTCAGCAGCATCGCTGATTGTTATGGAATTACTGTTAGTGATACAAATGGAAATGAATCTGAAATGATCGTTTTCTGCTTTGAAAATTGCCCTGTCATTGAGGTCGGGAATGTGTTCTCACCTAACAATGATGGTATTAACGACTATTTCTCTGTCATGACAGCTCGGGCGATCCGTATTACCCAAGTTGTGATCTATGACCGATGGGGTGCGGTTGTGTATTCTTCAAGTTCTGTTCCTGATCCTATCCAATTGTGGGATGGACGTACCACCGTGGGTGAGGAAGTCCCTGAGAGTACTTATTATTATTTGATCCGCTATGAAGAAGACAGACTGCCAGCCTATGTTCCCAAAAGACCTTTGTCAGGACATGTCGATTTAGTAAGATAAATTGGAAGTTAAGCGAATTTGGTTCTTCAAGATGTTAGGCCCCCAGGCAGGCATTCTGGATTCATAAACCATATTTGAGGAGATAAGTTTTATCGATATGTTTACTGGTATCATTGAATCACTAGGACAGGTTGTAGGTTTGCAAATAGTAGGCTCCAACCTAGTAATACAAATTCGGGTTCATCTGGATGAAGAACCAATAAAAATTGATCAAAGCATTGCACACAATGGTATATGCCTTACCGTGACGGAAATTATTCGGAACGATGATGAAGTGCGGGAATATTTAGTTCTTGCAGTGCAAGAAACTCTTGAAAAAACCAGCTTGGATTCCTTGAGGGTAGGACACCAGGTTAATATAGAACGGTCATTGAAGGTCACCCAGCGATTAGACGGCCATTTCGTGCAAGGTCATGTTGACACGGTTGGAGAAGTTACTTCCTTAGAGGAACGAGACGGATCATGGATGTATCGCTTCTCTTTTCCAGAACGGTTTGCCCCTCTCATAGTTGATAAAGGGTCGGTAACGATCAACGGTGTTAGCCTGACAGTGATTGCACCAAGCAAAAATAACTTTTCCGTAACCATAATACCCTATACCTACGAGCATACCAACTTCCACAACTTAAAAGAAGGAGATCAAGTCAATCTGGAATTTGACATAATAGGGAAGTATATCACTCGGATGCAAAGAATTTAAATTCTGAGTCAATCTTCCTTCCAGACATAGCGGCTGACGAATTGGGTGATGAACTCCTGAACCTCATAATCTGAGACCAGTTCAAATCTATAGTCAGCGTTCTTCTTACGCTTTTCAATAGCATTTGCCAAAACGGAATTGTATCCATCCAGATCGGTAGACCACGTATACATCACATCTCCATGGAACTCAAAGAAAACCCAATTGGACTCATCTACCTCGAGGTAAATCCGCAAAGTATCTGACAACCTGTAACCAGCCGGTGTGTATTTTCCAAAGTTATATTCAATTCTGGAGTTGGTACCTAGCATTTTATTAATGGACTTATCTCCAATTCCAATTAATCCAATATCTCCCGAGTAGTAGAGGGATTTGTAGTCCTGGCTATACTTAAACCGGACATCACTAATGAATAAATCCCCCCCAAGATCTTTAAAAATTTTGATTCCCTCTGAAGGAACATCTCCCCCAACTTTCTCAAGGAAGTTGACGATGTTCTTCTCAGGTTGTTTGTAATTTGGATCAAGGAATTCTGCCAGACTCTGGACGAACGTTGAATTGCTGAAGTCAATGTCTTCGCTGGCACCTGTCACTAAGCTAAACCGCTCTCCTACCTTTCCCCAAGCCTCTTTAGGAATACATGAAAAATTGAATTTAAACATTAATTCACTTGAGATATCTTGGTTATTAAGGTCATCTCGCCATTTACCTGCAACTTCTCCTGAAATAGTATTCTTATTGAAATGGAATGGGAAGTCAAGTTTACCCATTGTGGTAACAACATTGTTCACATCATCAAAAGATGAAGTCGTACCACGGTATTCCAGTCCGGTCAGTTTTTCAGATGGGCCAATCCGGAATTCGTTGGTGTTTCGGTCGAACGTTAGACCACCTGAGGCCTCTGCTACATCAATGTCCTTAAGATCCTTCTTGTTTTGCAGGAACGTAGAATAAAAAACTCGGTTACGCTCGATAAAGTGTAGACCAACAACCAACTTCCCAAGCATCTCATCTTGAATGGGAATGAAGACGGAATCAGGATTTACAATACTATTGAATGAAAGCCAGTTCTCTCCGATTGCCTCATTCTCAATTTTAACCTTTCCCGTAAAACGCATGTATTTCTGGTTTGCCTTAAGAAAAGTTTCTCCCTTGAACAGAATGCGATCAGTCAGGTAAAATCCCTGTTCCTCAGGGATAGTACCTTTGGCAATCGTTAATGTATCTGCCTGAACTTTGATTTCAGACATATTGATGTACTGATCCTGACCTCCAATTGAAATATAATCGTATTTACCCGATCCCTCATAGTATTTAGAAGATTGAATTTCAACATCGCTTTCGTAAATTCGATGATGTTTCGTTCTCAGGTTAGCCTCAATGAGCGCGTCTTCCAACTTCTTCAGGTAGCCATCTGGCTTTATGATTACCTCCTTTTTATCAGGAGTTATTTTAGCATCCGCAACGTAGATAAAAGGGACTCCCATGATCTCAATTTCTTTCTCGTCAAAGTCGTAATGGGCCTTCTCAGCAAGGAACGCAAGACTGTCCTGCCTTGGATCGCAGGAATAGAAGAAGTTTCCTTCATTCATTGCTGACAAGCTACTCAACTTTAGATTGTTTTCTTCTTTATCATACACCCCCTTCCCAAGGGAAGTTCTAAACTGTTGTTCTATGAAAGCCGAGTTGGCAACCCCGATTCCTTTGGACTGGAATTCCGAATGGTGGGCAGCAACATCGTATTCAAGCTCCACGTTTGTGGCTACATACAACTCTTTGTTAGGGTTGCCTTTGTCATAGACAGTAAAGGTGCCGCTCTTAGCTATAAAATCCGTCTCGTTGAAGTCGATCTCATCTGACTTTATGGAAACATTTCCCAAAGTAAGTACTCCTGACCCTTTCAAACCCATCTCAGTGACGATAAGTTTACCTTCAAAGACCCCTTCACCCTCGAACATGACAATAGGCTCTCCTGTCTCAGTAGTTTCAAGCTCAATCTGATTCGTTTTGGTTAACCATTTATATTGAACTGTTTTGGCATCAATCTGGGGAAAATTCACTCCATTTTTCCGTTTTCCCTTTGGAAGAGTAAACTCCTGAGTGATTGCCTTAACAGAGTCGAAGAACATCTGAAAACTGTCTGAAACCGCAATAGTACTCATAAACTCCAATGATCCGTTGGAGGAAAGACCAGATCCGTCCAACTGAATCTCTCCCTTAAACCGGCCCTTTCCATCATAAGCCGAATAGCCTGTATCAGGTGGCGCAGATTCGATCAATCCTAGGGTAAAGTCCGCCATCACCGTCAGTTTTTGCTTGATGGATGGGAAAATTCCCGAGGATATAAATTCCCCTTCAAAGCTCAACCCTCGTTCATCAAAACTCTCTAATGAATCCAGCACAAATGGATCGATGGCAAAAAAGAATTTATCTTTTGTATACACTCCATCGCGAATCTTAGATTTTGCCCAATAGACATAGGATTTGGTGTAGCTGTCAAAAATCGGGTATTCCGAATGAGGTTCCAAACCCGCCTTGTTGCTAGGTTTGTTGATGTAGATCGCACCAGTAACACCCTCTATCGTTGTATTCTGAAGTGCTTTCTGAAGGCTGGACATTCCTCCACCCAATCCCACCTTCTCCCCTACCTTGAAGTCAAACTTCAAAGAATCCAAGGAATCGCAAATAACCTTGTAGTTATCATACTGGAAAGTAAATTTCCCCAGCGATGTATTAACGTCAGCAGAATCAGGAGAAATCGTCCCATAGAAGTTCAACTTACCTGCTGCCATTCGCCCATCATAATTCAGGTCTCTGTTAGACATCACTTTTACGTGCATCCGACTGGGAATAGTTCGTACAAACTGGGAATCACTAAGCGAAAAATACCTGACACCATAGATATCTATGTTGTTGTTATTCAGATTGAGTTCAGAATTATTCCCCTTGGAAACCCTGGAAAGAATGGATATAGCATCGTAGTCTTTTTTCCCCCGTGCGGCACGCGCCCAGAACTCCAGTTTGTCCAGCGGTTTTATTAGGTGTGTTTTCTGGTCATATTCAATAAAACCTGAACCTTCTACATCAGGAAGTGCCAGCAGAAGCGCTGGAAGTTCACGTTCTTTTTGATATTCTGCACAGATATCTTCAGCAGTGATTGCCTCTCCAGGATAGAGATTCATGTAACGCCAAATAGCTCCAATAGGATTGAAACTGAGAATCCCCTTGAACTGCCGCATCCGCTGCAATTTGAAAAAGTCATACGATTCTATAGCTGAATTCTGATTTTCCTTGTCGATCAAAGAAGTAAAATTGATCTGATCAGTTTTCTGATCCCAGATGATGGCATCAAAGTAGAGGTAGTATCCATGATAAGGGCTTAGAAAAGCCTGACGAGCCAGCTTATCCTTTATATCCTTCATCAGTGTTATCCTCGAAGAGTCCACCTCATACAAAACGTCAACGGATGGATGAGTGATACTGTCCTTTTCACTGATATGCAAGGCTACTTGGGCACGGCGTGAAACCAGCTTTTCCAGATCAAGCACAAACTCTAAAGCCCACAAGGTCATTTTTCTTTCTCCATTGTGAAAAACTTCTAGCTTGGCTTTGACCAACTTGTATTCTCTATCCAGAAATTCCAATTCCTCTGGATATTCCTTCTCTAAATCTCTTTCATTATACTCTTCTCTCTCATCAGGGAATTCTTCAACATCTGTTTCATACCAATCACCTTCCAGAATTTCTTCATCCTCATCAAAGGAAAAGTCACTGTTATCGGTATCAGAGGCAATCTTCCACTCATCATCTGATGATTCATTGAAATCAGAACTTGCTTCATCTTTTCTAAAGGGGTCCTTAATATTTTCGGACGACTTTGATGTCTTGACCTCCGCCAATTCATAGTAAGCCGAACCAATCTTGCGAATTCCTCGGAGAGAAAACCCCCCCTCATAAAGGACATTCGGAATAAGATTTTCAATGACCACTCCTCCTTCGTAACCTCGAAAAGATGGATAATTGGCCTTATTAATATCAGAATATCCCCTATTCACATCTTCAAAACTACCCCTCAGAGGCCTTCCAATTAGGCTTTTGTAATGGAAGAGGACAGAATCAATCTTTACTATAGAATAATTTAGATTTAGTTCGTACTCCTCTAGTTCTACATATACGTCGCTCGGATCTAATTTCATCTTGCTCCAGTCAATGATTCCACCTTCACCATTCCATACCTTGTTCATAAGGTTGAGCTGACCGCTAGTATTGCGGATAAAGGTAGAGTCGTG
>JBFGVE010000103.1:0-10394 GCA_041565275.1 Bacteroidia bacterium | reverse complement strand
GGAATCGAGATCCACTTCGACAAAGTCCTCTGAGCAAGCCTTCAGAGCTTTGGGCTGAGGGGCCGGCTTGTGGGAAGGATCGGTTTGAAGGATCTCCTGGTAAAAGCGATGGGCCAGCTGATCTACCTGATTGTCAATGAATTGATCAAAGAGTCCGGACTGCCCCAACAGCAGATGCTCGATCCTGTCTGCCAGCAGCTTATGCTTATGTTCAGAAAAGCCATCGAGCTTCCCTAGATCGAGGATCGCTCTCTGGCGAGGCTTACCCTCGGCACCCCTATAAGACTCAACCAGGCGGTAGTAAACATAGCGTTTGTCGGAGTTGGGATTCTTTTTATAGACTTTTCGAATGAACATGCCCCAAAGAAAAGGAGAGGGGCAATCCCAGCCAACATATATAAGTCACTACGAACTGGATTCCAGACCATAATCGGTCAATACGTCCAGAAATGACCGATTATTTTTGCAAATTCAAGGAAAATAAATGATGTATGGGTGCAAGATGCTCAACTTGGGCTAAAATGTAAAATCCAGCAGTGAAGCTGGATTTTATCAAAATTCTGAAAATCGTACCGGGAGCGGGAATCGAACCCGCACTCCCATTACTGGGAATTGGATTTTAAGTCCAACGCGTCTACCAGTTCCGCCATCCCGGCATCTAATAACTGGAGAGCGACAAATATACATGCAGGAGATTATTCCGTCAACACAATACTACATTTCTCCTTTGTCTGATCTCCGTCTCACTGTCTAATCCTATCTCATAGATTTCAGATACTTGTACAGATCACTGTCTGTGGACAGGATCACAGAGGTCTTTTGGTTCAGGGTTGACTCCAAGGTCTGCATAGACTTGAGGAAGGCATACAGTTCTCTTGAGCGGGAGCTTTGGTCATAACCTGAAGCATAAATGGCTGCAGCAGTAGAGTCAGCACCACCCATGATCATTTCTGCAGCACGAAATGCTTCAGATTGGATTTTCTTGAGTTCTCTCTCTTTTTCACCATTGATCCTGGAAGCTTGTCCTGCACCTTCTGAACGGAATTTATCAGCAATGCGGTAACGTTCACTCTTCATCCGCTCATAAACTTGCTGGCGAACTTCCTCCACATAGTTGATCCGCTTGAAACGGAAATCGAGGATTACGATCCCCAGATCAGTGGTTTCTTTGTTCGCTGACTCCAGAATGCTATTCTGGATCTGCTGACGACCCACATAAATTTTCATCAATGAATCAGAGGTTGTCAGTGTATCGCTAATTACAGCGGTACGGTTAGAAGTACGAACAGCTTCTTCAATGTTGTTTGCTGCGATGTAATTCCGGGTTTCACCGTCGAGAATATCATCCAAACGGGATTGTGCACTGCGCTCATTGGTGAGACGCTTGAAGAATTGCAATGGATCGGTGATTTGCCAACGGGCGTAAGTATCGACAAAGATGAATTTCTTGTCTTTTGTAGGCACTTGGTTAGGATCTCCATCCCATTCCATGTAGCGCTTTTCAAAGCGGTTCACGGTCTGGACAAAGGGGATCTTCAGGTATATACCCGGTTCTACAATGGCTTCGCCAACCGGCTTACCAAACTGGGTAACGACCACCAATTCAGTTTCGTCTACGATATAGGTACTCAGGGCTGTGGTAATGACTACCAGCACCGCCAGTATGATCAATAGTAGTGTTCTGATTTTCATTTTGTAAGATTTACAGGTTTTCCATCCATGTTCAAGAGAGGAAGAACATTGTTGCCATCCTGATCAGTGATCAACACAGTACCCAGTTTTGGAAGGACATTTGACATGGTTTCCAAGAAGATACGTCTTTGGGTCACTTCGGGAGCTTTAATAAACTCACTGTAAAGAGCATTGAATCTGGAAACTTCTCCTTCGGCTTTGTTCACACGCTCAGTTGCATACCCCTCCGCTTTCTGTATTGTTTCCAGTGCCTCACCTCTCGCTTTTGGAATAACCTTGTTGTATTCGGCTTTGGCTTGGTTGATCAAAGTTTCTTTTTCTTGCTGTGCCTGGTTAACAGCATTAAATGCGGCTTTAACAGCTTCGGGAGGGTTCACATCCTGTAGCACCACTTGGTCAATGTGTACGCCCAGCGAGTATTCGATACAGATTTCCTGGATCAATTCTTCCAGACGACTCCCGATCTCAGTACGGCCAACGGTTAATACTTCGTTCACTGTACGGTCCCCTACTACCTGACGCATGGCAGCTTCGCTGACGTCGCGAAGGGTAAGTTCAGGGTTGCGGACCTTGAACAGGTACTGAAAAGGTTCATCGATCCGGTACTGGACCACCCACTCAACATCGGCAAGGTTAAGGTCACCTGTCAACATGAGTGATTCGTCTCTGGTGCTCCCGTCGCGGCTGTATTCGGTATTGATCCCAGGGCTTTCGGTACGGAACCCAAATTCTAGCTTTTGCTGGCGTTCTACAGGGACTTTGTATACCTTTTCAACAAAGGGAACTTTGAAGTGGAGACCGGGATAGACGGTACGTACATATTTGCCAAAGCGTGTGACAACTCCGGCTTCTTCGGTATCGATCTGGAAAAAGGAAGAAAATACGAGGATACCTGCTATAAAAATGAGAAATACCAGCCTAAAATTGCTAAATATCCTCTTGATTTCCGGAGGCAACCGGAAATTCTGCAGACTTTTCGAAAGATCATCTAAAGGATTGTCAGACATACAATTGGGATGAGTTTAGTTGTTTTCATATCTAAAAAGACGAAGATAGCAGAATTGTTTCATTTTCGCTCTAATTTCAGGGCATGGATTTATATCCGCCAATGCTTTATCAGCGAGATCAGATCAAACTTTCTGCCGGTAATCGATCTCATGGGTTTCATAGATATAATACCCCAGGGTAAAAACAGCCATAGCACTGAAAATATGCCACAGAAAATGGGTTCCTTGCGGAAATGCATCTGGCAAAGGGTTGGGAGTCGGGTAGTCAATGGATCGGAAAAAGAGCGCTCCCAACAGGAAAAAGAGGGTTAAAGCCACGTGGTGTACCCGGAAAAAATTTGTCTTGGCTAAAAAAATGAAGAGTGGCAGCACAAAAGATGCCCCTATAAAGAAATAACCCAAGTTGGGGGCCAATGCACCGTTTTCAAAAAACTGTACCAAGGCTACCACTGCACTGATCCCAACCGTATAGAATCCGATCACCACCAATAAGCCCCAGTACCATTTCTTAAGTAGGCGGGTCCAGAGGAAAGTAGAAAGGGTTATGGTCATAAAACTTGCGGGCATCCAGTCCAGTAAAAGAAAAAAGCGTTCGTTGCGAAACGCATGGAACAGTGTCGAACCGAGGCCATTCAAGAAAAGTAAAGGCAGGATAACTACGAAGATCTTATAATCCTTGAATTGACCCCGTAATTTCCATAGCCAGAACAGCACAGGCACGAAGAAAAACAAGGACGAATAGGCATTCCAAGGTTCGCGGACGACCGAATCGTGGAGAAATTCATTGTAAATAGGACCGCCATCCTGAATGACTGCCAATCGCTTCGCTATTTCCAGACTATCCATTTAACATCGAAAGGTAAAAAACCATAACTTCGGGATACTTAAACCAGATAAACATATTTCAAATGTCCCGAATTCTCACAGGTATCCAAAGTACCGGCATCCCTCACCTAGGTAATATACTGGGAGCGATCTTACCTGGCATTGAGCTTTCGGAAGTGGAGGACAACGAAGCTTTTTTCTTCATTGCTGATCTTCACTCCCTCACCACTGTTCACGACCCAGCACTGATCCGGCAAAACACCCTGGCCACTGCGGCTGCCTGGCTGGCTTGCGGTTTTGACACCCAGGAAGGATACTTCTACCGGCAGTCGGATATTCCCAAAGTCACAGAACTCACTTGGTACCTCAATTGTTTTTACTCCTATACTCGACTCAGGCTTGCCCATTCTTTTAAGGATAAATCTGCCAAGTTCGGCGAAGACAAAGTTAGCGCCGGCCTCTTTAACTACCCCATGTTGATGGCAGCGGACATTCTCCTGTACGATGCAGAGATCGTCCCTGTCGGAAAAGACCAGAAGCAACACATTGAGATTACCCGGGATGTAGCAGAAAAGATCAACCGGACTTATGGTGAAGGGACCTTGATCCTCCCGAAGGCCCGGATCCGGGAAGATGTAATGAACATCGTGGGAACCAGCAAGGATCCCAATGGCTCTTTCACCAAAATGTCCAAGTCTTACAACAACGTCATCAACATCTTCGATACAGACAAGAAGCTGCGAAAGACGGTTATGCGTATAGAGACAGACAGTAGAACTCCTGAAGAGCCCAAAGATCCGGCGGACAACATCGTTTACCAACTCTATAAACATGTTGCCTCCCCGGAAAAGGTTGCCGAAATGAAGGAAGGCCTGGAAAAAGGCGGCAAGGGTTATGGAGTCTTTAAGCAATGGCTATTTGAAGCGATAAATGAGCGGTTTGGGGAAGCTAGAGAGCGTTTTTTTTACCTCATGGAGCACCCAAATGAAATTGAGGAACTGCTCACTGGAGGGGCTGAAAAAGCCGATGCAGTCGCCTGTGAAGTCCTGGAACGGGTGAGAAGCAGGATCGGGTACAAAAATCGCTTGTGAATTCTTGCCTCTTGACGCATTATAAGCTAATTTCACCCCTTATGCATATCGCCATCGCTGGTAATATCGGATCCGGAAAAACTACTTTAGCCACCCAACTTTCAAAATACTTGGGCTTCCAGGCACAGTATGAAAACGCCGATAGCAATCCCTATTTGTTCGACTTCTACCAGGATATGCAGCGGTGGTCTTTTAACCTGCAGATCTACTTTCTCAATACCCGTTTCCGGAAAATCCTTGATCTCCGCAAAGACGGTATGAATGTCGTGCAGGACAGGACCATTTACGAAGATGCCCAGATCTTTGCCCCTAATCTTCATGCGATGGGGCTGATGGCCAAGCGGGATTTTGAAACCTACAGGTCTCTCTTTGAGAATTTGCTGGATCTGATACCACCACCTGACCTGATGATCTATCTGCGCGGCTCCATCCCTACCCTCGTCGATCAGATCCAAAAGCGGGGACGTGAATATGAGGACTCTATCCGCCTCGATTACCTTCGCCGCCTCAACGAACGCTATGAGGCTTGGTACGAAGCCTATGACCTGGGCAAGAAAGTGGAAGTTGTGATCGATGAGTTGAACTTCAACGACAACCCCGAGCATCTTGGCATTATCATCAACCGGGTCAAAGCTGAACTCTTTGGTTTGTTTGGGACAACCTGACCTGTACTTGTTTTTGCCCTCTGTGAATGAAAGCAGGCAATTTTTCCCTCTTATCTCCCCGGCTGTTTGAACCTGAAAGGCTATTCCAACCTGTATATCCGGAAAGTCCCATATTCCTTCACCATTTCTCCAATGTGCTTGCTGAGGGCTGGATCAGACTCCATTTCCCTGGAGTCTGAATATAGGTATTTCGCTCCCTGTTCAATAGCATTGTCAATCCCCTCAGCATTGAGTTCGTCTTTAAAAAGATGCCAGCCGCGCTTGTGAATATGATAGAGGTAGATATGTGGTGACAATTGACTACCCGCGAGTACTAGGGCTTCGTCAGGAACCGCATTTCTCAAGTCCTTCCGGTAGGTCAGCAGGTCTTTGTTGATGCCTTGGAGTTGCCAGCGGGGATATGATCTAAGGGCTGCTGTCAAAGGAAGCAACACCATCGCAAAAAGTACGAAACGCTGGGCCCAAGGAGATCTCCAACTCCAGACCTCTCTCAATCCATATACCACGATCAGAATGAGTCCCGGCAAAAACGGGAAAAGGTAATAGTCGTGGACGGTGCCTATCATGTTGAGCTCGAAAAGGTAATAAGCCCCTACTGCTCCACCCCAAATAATGAATGCCCACCAAAGGAAATGCTTGCTCGCCTTGTTCCTGAACAGGTAGTAAATCCCGGCAACCAAAAATGGAAAGGAAGCATAATTAACCAATAACTCCGGTAAAGTGGATACCAGGTTCCAGACGAAAATATTTACCAGCAGCGGGTATTCATCCGGTGATGCATGAAGTATACCCCCGATCACACCATTACCGGTCCACTCGGGGATAACCGTAAGGTACCAAGCTATTGGTAAAGAGAGACTGAGCAGTCCGGGCAAAGCCACAAGAAAATTACTGCCTGTTCGCTTGAACTGAGAGCGTAATGTATCGACGAGAGCATAGCCCAAAGGGAGACCGTAAAAAAGGATAAACGGCAATTTTGCGAGAGTGCCCATGAAAAGGAAACCCGCGGATACCCACAAATCTAATGCATCTTTTCTACGGACCCATTTAATAAAAAATGTTATTCCCCAAGTACTGCACATGAGTGCAAAATTGTCCGGAAGAGGATTGAGGGTATAGTAAAAGAATACAGGCGAAAAGGCAAAGCACCAAGCAGCCAATATGGCGAAAAATCCATCTCCGAACAGATACTTGGTCAGGTTGTGCATGCCAAAAATCGTACCCAGGCCGATAAGGAAGCTTAGAAATCTTAGGATCAATATGTTCTCTCCAAAAAGGAAGTAGCCCCATGCAAAGATCCATTGCATGATCGGGAACTCCATCCTCTTAGAACCATCTGGCCAATCAAGGTTGTGAACCTGGGGATTCAGGGGATGAAAATCACGTTCGTAGAAATTGACCACATTGGAAGCAGTCTCTGTCTGTCGCCAAGCATGAATACCGACTAATTCCTTGGGGAAAATGTGAATGTGCAACAAAAAGGTCAACAGAGGAATGCCCAGCCACATGACCCACTTCCGGTTCGATACAAGGATATGCTCCACCAACTGCATTTGCTAAAGATATTGATTCTATCGGGATTATTGAACCGCAGTACTGGCTCCCCGGTAAATAGTTAACGTAGCCTTACTGACTTATAGCTCTGAAAACTGTAAACAGGGTTTAACATTTACTATTTTAAGTTTGCCTTGTTAATATTTTACCCTTTTGTAGTTGTACACTCCAAGTAATTGAACTGGGATATTACCGGGCAACCTTTTCCAAGACTTTTTCCACGATCATCCCGGGCTCCTTCGCTGAAAACCATTGGATATCCTGCACCTTCCGAAACCATGTGTATTGCTTTTTGGCGTACCGCCTTGAATTCCGCTTGATCAACCGGATCGCCTCTTCCCGATCATATTTCCCCGCAAACAGACCTACAAATTCCTGGTATCCTACCGAATGTAAACCTTTGGCATCCGCCCCCCATTGCTCCACCAAACCATAAACTTCTTGTTCTAACCCCGCTGCAATCATCCGGTCCACGCGTGCATTGATCTTCGGGTACAAGACATCACGCTCCAATTCCAGGCCAATCTTGAGGTCAGTATAGTTTTTTTTCTTAGGAGAACGACGGGAGCGATAATGTGAAATGGGCTTGCCTGAGCCATAATACACCTCTAAAGCTCTGATGATCCGCACCGGATTGCTCAAGTCGATCACTCCGTAAGTTAGAGGATCTACCTCCCTAAGTTCTCGGATCAATTGCTGCAACTCACCCTTGTCAAACCGCTGGTTAAGTTCTTTACGTATTGATCCATCAATCGACGGAATATCATCCATTCCTTCCCAGACAGCATTCAAGTAAAAACCTGCCCCTCCGGTCAGGATTACAATATCACACTTTCTAAACAATTTTTCCAGCAATTTATCGACTGCCCGGCCAAAATCGCCAGCGCTAAATTCCTGGTTGGGATTAACGATATCCAACATGTAATGAGCTATCCCTTGCATTTCTTCCACAGCAACCTTGCCTGAACCGATATCGAGTCCCTTATAGACCTGAACCGAATCCGCTGAGATGACAGGTGCCTTTAATTGTTGTGCAATCTCAATGGAAAGGGCCGATTTTCCTGAAGCAGTAGGACCAACAATGGAAAGTAGAGTTTTCATCGGCTTCAAAGTTAGGAATTATGCCTTGAAGCTGTTCCTTGATTTTGGCCCTGAACCCTTCCTGATTATCTTTGCGGTGTCATCAAAAAATGACCTTTTTTCTATGAAGACAGCGATCGTATTTCCCGGACAGGGATCCCAAAAACCCGGCATGGGCAAAGAGCTATATCACAGTTCAGCCACCGCGATGGAAATGTTTGACAAGGCCAATGAAGTTTTAGGCTTTGACATTGTCGACATCATGTTTAACGGCACAGCCGAAGATCTTACCAAAACCTCGGTGACACAGCCTGCCATATATATTCATTCTGTGGCCCTGGCAAAGGCTTTGGGCAAAGAATGTGATATGGTGGCCGGCCACTCTCTTGGAGAATTTTCCGCTCTGGCAACTGCGAACGTTCTAAGCTTTGAGGATGGTCTCCGTCTGGTAGCTATTCGCGCCAATGCCATGCAAAAGGCATGCGATGCCGAACCCTCCACCATGGCAGCAGTCATCGGACTTGACTTCAATGTCGTCGAGGAGATCTGTGAAGGAGTCCCAGAGATTGTCGTCCCCGCCAATTACAATTCTCCTGGCCAGTTGGTGATCTCAGGTTCAAAGGAAGGAATTGCCAAAGCCATCCAAGTTTGTAAGGAAGCAGGTGCCAAAATCGCTAAGGAAATCCCTGTCAATGGTGCTTTCCACAGTCCACTGATGCAGTCTGCTGCAGAGGAATTGGCGTATGGAATTCAATCTACTGTTTTTAATACGCCGGAAGTACCTATTTACCAGAATGTAAGCGCCCAGGCTGAAACCGATCCGTCTATTATCCAGTCCAATCTGATCGCTCAGCTCACTTCGCCCGTTCGCTGGACCCAATCTGTGGAGGCCATGATTGCCGACAAGGCTGATACTTTTTTGGAGCTTGGCCCAGGACGTGTGCTCCAGGGGCTTATCAAGCGCATTGATCGAAAGATGAGTATCTCCAGTCAGGAAAGTATCTAATATTGTTCTACTTAAGGAAATTGCTTTGCAACCTCATGGCTCACTCACACATGGTCCTCCGCTACGCTCCCAGTCCAACAGGTCCTCAACATATCGGTGGCCTTCGGACCGCACTTTACTGCTACTTACTGGCCAAGCAAAACCACGGGGAACTCATCCTCCGGATCGAGGACACTGACCAGGCCCGGTTCGTAGAAGGAGCTGAAGAATTCATCATCCGTGCCATCAACTGGCTCGGCCTGGAGTTCACCCAAGGAGTCCATATCGGTGGGCCTCACAGTCCCTACCGCCAAAGTGAGCGCAGCGATCTCTACCAGAATTATGCACAATTTCTGGTTGACCATGGTCATGCTTATTATGCCTTTGATACCCCTGAAGAACTTGAGCAGATGCGGGAAGAGCTGACCAAGGCCAAGGTGGAGCACCGCACCTACAACTATGTCTCCAGGATGGCCATGAAGAACAGCCTGACGCTGCCAAAAGCTGAGGTCAAGGAACGATTGGCAAGTGGTGCTCCTTATGTGGTTCGCTTTAAAGTTCCCAAAAAAGAAGACATCCGCTTTGTCGACCACGTGCGTGGTCCGATGCATTTCCACAGCAGCGCAGTTGACGACAAAGTGCTGATCAAAGGCGATGGATTACCGACTTATCACCTTGCCAATGTTGTGGATGACCACTATATGCAGGTCACTCATGTGATCCGAGGCGAAGAATGGCTCTCTTCTACCCCTCTGCACGTATTGCTTTACCGTGCTTTGGGTTGGGAAGAGAGTATGCCAGAATTTGCTCACCTGGCCCTGTTGTTGAGCCCTGAAGGAAGAAAATTGTCCAAGCGCGAGGCTGATAAATTCGGAATCCCCATTTTTCCTTTTAACTGGTGGGACAGGGAATCCGGCCAAACATGGGAAGGTTACAGTGACCTAGGATATTTGCCCGAAGCTGTGATGAACTACATTGCTTTATTGGGCTGGAATTCCGGGCAGGAGCAGGAACTTATGACCCGCGAGGAGTTGATCAAAGAATTTTCCCTTGAGCGTTGCCACAAGGCAGGGGCAAGATTTGATATGAAGAAGTTGGATTCATTTCAACAACATTATCTGCGTCAACGATCAGATGCCGATTTAGCAGCACTTTCAAAGCCTTTTTTAGAGGCTGAGGGAATCACTATTCCCAGCCAGGAATACTTGGAGACTACAGTGGTTCTTATGCGAGAGCGGATGACCTTTGCAAGTGACCTGGCCCGTTCGGGCGCATACTTGTTCCGGAGGCCAACTGAATATGAAGCCAAAGCACGAAAGAAGTGGAAAGCCAGTGCAGTAGCGTTGCTGATTGAGTTCAAAGACCGCCTGGGTACTCACGCCAATTGGGAAACAGCTAGTTTAAAAGCTGCTTTTGAGGCTTTTGTTATAGAAAAGAATACCGGATTTGGAAAGGTAATGGCTCCACTAAGACTAGCTTTGACCGGCGTAGCCGG
>JBFGVE010000102.1:0-10469 GCA_041565275.1 Bacteroidia bacterium | reverse complement strand
CTGGCTTCGTCTGTCAACTCCGGTTTCCGGACTATGATGCCACAGTATTTTTCGATGGCGGTGGCCCAATAGATGCAGTATTGCGGTACGAGTTCCATCTCTGGCTGGTGGATGAACAGGTAGGCTTCCCGCAATCCCTGGTCGATCCAGGACTGCAGGCGTTTCGCCCATTCAATTGCCCGGGTGTAGTCGGTAGGGTGGAGGCCATTGCCTACAAATCGCAGCATGAGAATGGGATTGGTGAGGCGCATGTGGAGGACATCGCGGCGGCCGGCAACATCGGTGATCACGGATCCCTGTCCCGCTGCTTCCAGGCCAGCGAAGGCTGGCGGTTCCTCCCCTTGGAAAAATTCCGGGTGGCGTAGTTCGACGGCTAAAGGAAGGTCCCGGGGCCAGTCCTGGCAGTAGGAAAGCAGATGGGCTGTTTGACCTGGGCCGTAGTTCTCTGGCATCTGCATAAAAACTGGGCCCAACTTATTTTCCAATCCATTGATTGATTTCAGAAAAGCAGTAGTACTTTCATAAGAACCCTTCAAGCGCTGGTAGTGGCTGATCTGTTGAGGGAGTTTGGGACAAAATTTGAAATTGGGATCTGCAAGTTCATACCAGCGAGCTACTGTAGCCTCATTGGGGATACGGTAATGGGTCGTATTGAATTCAATGGTGCCAAACTGACGGGCGTAGTATTTCAGGAACTCTTTTGGTTTTGCCTTGGAGGGATACCACTTACCCAGCCATTCCTTATTCCCCCAGCCGGTAGCACCTAAAAATATCTTAGCCTGATAAGCTGAATCCTTGTACCTCGCAAGGACCCTTTCTGTCTGGACTGGATCGGAAGGCAAAGAGAAATCAACGCCATTGACATCGTAAAGCTTTCCGAATTTCATACTAGGACTAAGAACAGGATCTGTGAGATGATGATCTTAACAACCATTGCGATGGGAAATACCATCGCATAACCGTACAAAGGAATATTGTTTCCCACTCGGGAACTGGCAAAGTCTAGGATTGCAGGCTGATTCGCTACCATCCCAGTCAAAAGGGAAAAGGGCATTTTCAAGAATTTGTATCCTACCACTAGCATGGAAAAGGCAGCTGCCAAACTGATCACGCAACTGGAAAGGAATATCCAAATTCCCTCTACAGAAATACTTTGGATGAATGCCTGCCCGGAGCGGACCCCGATTGCACTGAGCAACAAGATCAGCCCAAGTTGCTGAAGGGTGACATTCGCGCTGTATGGCAAGGTCCAAACCACTTTGCCAGTTCGTCGCAAGGCTCCAAGTAAGAGCCCTACAATTAAGGGTCCACCGGCGTAACCGAGTTTGAAGCTGATGGCAGATCCAAAATTGAATACGATATTACCGAGGATGAGTCCTAGGCTGATACCTACCCCAAAAGAGAACAGGTCAACTTTCCCGGCTGCTTTGTAAGAATCTCCAAATAACTTTGACAACTCTTTCAGGTCCTCCCGGCGGGCGATAAAACGGATACGGTCGCCCAATTCAAGAATGGTGTCGCCTTTCACCAGCATTTCAGTATCTCCACGCCGGAGACGGGTAATGACTGTATTGAATTTTTCGGTGATATTGAGAGAGGCAACGGTCCTGCCTACCATTTCTGGATTGGAAACAAAAATGTGGCGAACATCAAATTCTTTACGGTCATTTTCCAAAGCTGCATTCACTTCTTTTCCCAGCACCTCAATCGCTTCATCCAGGTCTTCCCGGCTCCCCACCACCATCACCAAGTCTCCAACAAGGAAAGCTTGGCTCCACTGGACCAAGATTGCCTCGCCACCCCGGTATAGACGTCCAAAAACAATGTTCCAATTATGTTGTTTGAAAAGGTCTCTCAGCTCTGTGCGTCCGATCTCAGAATTGGTGATCTCGATCGTAGATGAGATCAAGTCTTCACCAACCGGGTAAATTTTCCGCAACTGTTTTGCCTCTGCTTTGTAGTCTATTCGGAACAATTTCTCCGTGACGGTAATTGCAATGATCCCTCCCAATACCCCCATTACATAAGAGAAAGAATAGCCGATCACCGAATCTTCGACCATTCCCTTGGCTTGGTGGGCCGGGTAGGAATTGTTGATGTAGTCGATCACGCCTGCCAATGCTGGGGTGTTGGTGGTAGAGCCGCTGTAAATTCCAGTAATGGAGGCAGCGGAGAAATCAAAAAGGAGCCACATCAGCGCGGCAATGACCCCGGTACCGGTCATTGTAAGGAGGACGAAAGTCAGGTCCCGAAAGCCGTTCTTCTGGTAGGCTTTAAAAAATGCTGAACCGGAACTTAAACCAATGGTGTAGACAAAGAGGGATAGTCCCAATAAGAGGATGATTTCAGGAATTTGCATGCGGGGATCTATTGCTCCAAATCCCAATCCTGTAAAAAGGACGGCCGCAACGCCCAGGGAACTTCCACCAATCCTGACCTGCCCTACCAGGTAGCCCATGGCGGCTACCACAAAGAGCAATACCAATGGATATGTGATCAATATTTCGAGCATTTCAACAGAAGTTATTCTCTAAGCAGTAAATCTGGGGAAGCTTTGGCAAAGATCAAAGGAGTGAGGCTCCCTGTTCCAGCCCCTTTTCCCAGGTGCGAATTGCATTCAATACCATTTCTGGCTTGAGGTCTTTCATACATCTAAAATGTCTCTTGGGGCACTTATCATGCCCTAATTTAGTACAGGGCCGGCATCGGAGCCCATCTACCTGGAGGTTGACAGCTGTCGATTTCCAGGGGTAGAATCCCAACTCCGGGACTGTATTGCCCCAAAGGACAAACAAAGGCACCCCAAAAGCAGCACCAATGTGCATCAGCCCCGTATCATTGGTGATCAGGTATTGGCACCGTTTGACCAGGGCTGCACTCAATACTAGGTTGTACTGCCCCACTGCATCGAGGTGCTTAACTTCGAGGTTTGCCGTTAATCTTGCTGCATCTTCCTTTTCGTCGGGTCCTCCTAGAAGTAGAACAGGTCGTTTCAGCTTGTTCAGCAATTCTGCAAAGTAGTCGACCGGCCAGCGTTTGGTTGTATATTTTCCGCCGAGGACTACACCTACAGGGGGAGCCTTAAAATAACGGTTGAGGATCTTACCCGCCATTTCATGGGCTTCGATTGGCAGGTAGAGTTCCAAAGGGGAGGAGTCAAATTCACAATTGAGAGGTCCCAAAGCCCTTGCATACCTTTCTACAGTATGTATCCGGGGGAGCTTCCCGATCTTGTAACGGGTGTGAAAGAGCACTGCCCAGCGGTCTTTGGAATAGGTACCCGAGGGGAGACGAAGACGAGATTTGATCACGAATGACCGGATGTTCCGGTGGAGGTCAACGATGAAATCGAATTTTTCTTCCCGGAGGGCGGTGATTGTGGCGTTCATGTTGCCTTCAAACCGATGGACTTTGGTCAGTAAAGGGTGTTCTTCTAAGAGATGAGCATAAGCAGACTTTGTGATAAAGTGCAGTTCCGCTTCGGGATAGCAGGAATACAGGCTCCTGATGATGGGACTGGTGAGGATAACGTCACCAATGGAACTAAGGCGTATGATGAGGATCTTTTGTGGATTCAATCTCATTGAGGATACAAAGAAAAGAAAGAATGGGGAATATGTGTGACATTCGTAAATTCAGACGGTGATATGACCATTAGCGGTATTGTGACCGTCAACGGTTCGGCGTCTCTTAAAATAACGGAGGAATTGAGCCAGAGGCGTACCGGGAGCTACATTATGGTTAAAATAAAAAAGCAAGACAACCCCAGGAAACTTTTGCGGACTTGGTGCCCTGACTGTTCAGCAGAGCAGGACAGTATCCGGGTAAAGTGCAAAGTCTGCAATACAGACTTGCACCCTGGTGTGGACAGCGAAACATTGGCTTCAATCCAAACAGACGTCAGAGCTTACGAGGAAGCTTACAAAGCAGTACTTGAGCCAAACAAGGGAAATCCCTATCACCCGCTGGACCGCGCTTTAAGTAGCCTCAGCAGTCTTTATAAAAACAGGAGCTTTCCGGGAATGCAAGCCTTTCTGGACGGGGCAGGCAAGCAGTTGCTCCCTCACCGATTGCAATTGCTCAAACGTACCCTGGTTGCCAATGTGGCTCTTTTGGGAATCCTGATCTTGTTTGCCCTGCTACCCGTCCTGATTGGTTGGCCCCTGATGATTTCAGGAGTCATGGCACTTCCAGTAGTGGGTTGGGGGGTCATCGCTTTCAAAGCCTACCGGCAATACGCTGAGGTTAAAAAAAAGGTAGATGCACTGGACAGCGCATAAATTCATCCACTGGGTTTTGGTGTTATCCACCTTTGCCTGCACAGGCACCGTAACCGCAAAGCTGGGTACCTGGCTTGCTCTTGAACTGGGATTCGAAAAGTACCACCTTGTCTGGTGGTTGCTTCTGATCGCTCTCCTCCCGGTCTACAGTGTGCTTTTGCTTGGATTTGCTTTTATCTTTGGAAAGTTCTCTTTTTTCAAGGAGAAACAACGAAAAATGTGGAGTCGGATCCTGAAACGGAGAGTAAAGATTAAAAGAGCGGAGGGCAAAGAAGTAGAAGAGCGGAGATCAAAGAAGTAGAAGATTAACTGATAAATTGAGAAATGGCCTTACGTATCGGAACCCGGATATTTTCCTTTCTTTTGATTTGTCTCCTGCTTGACTTCCAGGCTGGGATACCAATCATGGGACAGGAATTGGCTTCAACTCCCATGCAGGGCCATACAACTCCAAATTCTTTTAAGATCTGGTGTATGGTAAGGGATGTGAACCAAATCCAACTGAACCTTCACCAAGGGGAAGAAACCATCGTCGAGAAAAAGATGGATGTTTCCGGGGTTCAATTCTGGAAAGATTATGCTCCCTTCCAGTCAGAGTTTGTCGGTTTAGAACCAGCAACTACTTATCAACTCTCGATCCTGCTTGACGGTAAGCAACAGGAAGAAGTGTATGAGTTTTCTACTTTTCCGGATTATATTAAGGAGCAATATTCCTTTCTGGTTGGCAGTTGTGCTTTCTTTGCCACAGGTGGCTGGAAGATCCTATGGCAAAACCGGAACCGGGCGATGAAGACCATGACGAATATGGATGGGGACTTCATGGTTTGGATGGGTGACAACAATTACCTGATGTTTGGAGAATGGAATGACAAAGAACGGATGCAGAAAAAGTTCATCACTATGCGTCTGCACAAGAAGTTCAACCGGTTCTTTGCCAGCCGTCCCCACTACGCCACCTGGGACGATCACGACTTTGGCCCTGACAACTCAGACGGTACTTTTCCCAACAAAGATGCTACTTTGGCCAATTTTCAATCTTTCTGGCCTAATCCATACTACGGGACCGATAAAACTCCGGGTGTATTCAGCCATTTCAAATATATGGACAGCGAAATATTTCTACTGGATGACCGCTACCACAGGATTAGTTCTGGTCGTCAGCAGATCCTTGGACCAGGGCAAATGGCTTGGCTCAAAGAAAGGCTGAGTGCTTCAACCGCGACCTTTAAGTTTATCGTACACGGCTCCCAGGTGTTGAATGAATTGAATACTTATGAGTGCTATGCTGAGTATGATGAACGGCAGGTTCTGTTTGATTTCATCCGCGACAGCCAAGTGGAAGGGGTGATCTTTCTATCCGGGGACCGGCACTTTACCGAGTTGCTAAAATTAAAGCAAGAGGGTTTATATCCTTTTTATGAGTTTACCAACTCACCCTTGACATCCTTCCTCAGACGCTCTATGAACCGGGAAAAAAATGTGGAGCACAACAATCCGCAGCGGGTTCCGGGTACTCTGGTTGTGAAACGGAATTTTGGGTCTGTAGATATTTCTGGTCCGTTTGGTGACAGAGTGTGCACCTTGCGAACTTTTGACAAAAGCGGTAACCTGGAATGGGAATATAAGATCAAGGCCCGGGAATTGCGGTTCCCTGGGTGAATTGGCCTATGATCCGGCAAGGAAATCAGTCATTTTAATTCTTCCTTCAGCTCTGGCAATATCTTCTGGGGTCATCCCTTCTAGATTTTGGACCTTTTTACCGGCGCCGTTTTGAATAAGGATCTTTGCCAAAGTGACATTACCTTCCGCAGCGGCACGGTGTAAAGGTGTGTCTCCTCTATCGTCCTGCTGATTTACGTTGGCTCCGGCCTTGATTAACCACTCTAGTCCAACTGAATCAGCGTAGTAAATGGCTTCAAAAATAGGGGTTTCACCGATGTCGTTGGTCAAGTTGACATCTGCCTCGTACTGAACGAGAGTTTCTATGGAAGGAATTACATTGGAACGTATGGCGTAAAAAAGCGGTGATTCTTCGAAATCATCCTTCGCGTCTACATAGGCACCGGCATTGAGCAAGGTTTGGATCAGTTCGACATTTCCCGATTCAGCAGCGCCATGTAAAGGAGTCGCATAAAAGCCACCTTTCTCTGGGTCAGCCCCTTGCTTTAACAAAGCTTCTACCACCGGCTTCATCTGGTACAAGAGTGCAAGGTCCATAGGAGAAAACCCATCTTTGTCCTTTACCATGAAGTCCGCTCCCGATTCAATTAAGAACAGTGCCCCCTTCCCCTGATCCGCAGAATTCAGGGACAGCAAAATCGGGGGAATGTCTCCAGTTGATCGGTCCGGGTCTGCACCAGCCTTCAGCAAAATGCCTACAATCTCTCCCTGTCCATTTTCAGCAGCTACCTCCAAGGGGTACCTTCGCCTTTCTGGCAACAATCGGGTCACATCCACTGAGTTTTCATTTATCAGGAGTTTGACTTTGCCTACTTCACCTTCGACAATAGCCTTTTCCAATGCCAATTGATCATCTGTCTTACAGCTTCCTAAAAGAATCAAACAACATATCGCGAAATACAATCTGAATTTGTTCATCCTCGCCATAACTTTTTCAATGGTAATGGATCTCTCGCCTTAATATGAGTTTCCGTATTCGGTCAATGATACAAAATTTACCTCATAACATTCTACGGGAGCAAATAAATTATATGTTTATCCGTTTCTTTGCCACAGGTGTTTAGGATTCCAATGGTTTAGTGCGTTACTCATTAATACCTCAAATTTAGTCACTCCAAGGTATCTTCTATTGAGCTTGTAGCAAAATTCGTCTAGGTAGCCTTGGATGTATTTTTCACTGATTCCGTGGTTTCGGCCCTTGAATTTGGGATCACCTTCATCCGAAACCGCCCAAAACGTCTCCTCTTGGCGTTTTTTCGAGGTATATCAACTAATTCAGACTCGGCCATGACCAGCACGGTAGCCTGTCGCTGGCTTCCCAGACCACGTTTGAGTGACCTTTTCTCCTTCTTCCCGATTCGAACTTCAAAAAAGCCCTCGTCCAGTTCTACCCAACCCTGTAATTCCTCCCTTGCATCCCCCTGGCCCATGATCATCCGAAGTTTGTGAAGCATCGCCCAGATAGGTTCATAGCGCTTGTGGCCGATTTGCCGCTGGATTTCGAGGGCGGAGAATCCTTTCTTCGTCGAAGTTAAAAGGTGCATTGCCATGTACCAGCACAAAAAGGGAAGCTTGGAGTTCTCCATGACCGTTCTGCTGCGGAGGGAGGTCCGAAAACAGCATTTCTTGCATTGGAACATTGATTTGGATACTAACCAATAGTACTCTTCTGATTGGCTACGTTTGCAGACTACCCCTTTTTGCTCCCGCAATTGCCGGAATTGATTTTACCTACCTGCAAATGCAAAAGAATGGGATCGGCGTTCTGATCTTTAACAATGGGAAAGAAATGGAAAGAGTGAAGAATAGGAAGGATAAATGGGGATATTTCAATATCAAAAGCGAAAAGGACCTGGATAAGGCTAATGAGCCAGAGGGGCAATTAACTAAAACCTCACACCTAGGGTAATAGCGGGGGCAGCAAAACTGCTTGGCAACCGGAGATCATTTGATTTGGTTGTGTTGGTTTCCCGGTATTCCTCCAAGACTGCTCCATCGGTGTCAGAGCGCAAAAAATCCCGAATGGTCGGAGAGTTTTGAACGAAGTATTGTATGCCATGTGTGAATTCCAGGCCAAGGAGGAAGCGGGTCGCGAACCGATATTTTAGACTTGCAATCAGGTGCAAAGCATACGTCTGGCCTACTCCGTTGTTGTCAACTATTTCCCTGACTTCAATTAGTTGACCAGATGGGTCAAAGTCTTCAATATGGGTAGTTTCAGTATAGGACGGCCCCATTAATACCCAAAGCTCCGTTCCACAACGGAATTCCAGATTCTTCAACGTGACAACTTTACCGATGCTAATTCCAGCTTCCCAAAACAGGTTTGTACTGTAATACTCCAACTTTCTTGTCTGGCCGTTCGATACAAAAGAAAAAGCATTTGATTCTGTATGCTTGGTCCTACCTATTTCAAAACGTCCACGAATAAATGTCCCCTTTTCCATCCACCCTCTCTCGAAAGCGAGGCCAACATTATACGTGCCGAAATCGGGTTTGTATTCCAAGTTCGCAAAATCATTTTCTCGCACTGTTAATTCGCTCGACCGAGACGTAAAGGAATTGAGCCGCAACTCAATCTGGTTGTATTGTCCGTATAGGAAGCCTCCGCCAATAATAAGGATCAATGAGAATACAAGATACTTTTTCATTTTAACTTTCATTGTTGGAAAGAAGTTCTCAATTAAATTAGTTGAAGCAAAAATAAAAACCAATCGTGGGGGACGCGTTTGCCCCCACGAATGATGGCTCTATTTGTCATTCCCCCCTTACCGAACAAGCAATTTCATCGTCGCTGAAATGTTGTTTTCCACGCCGATGGCTTGTAATACATAAATGCCCTGGGTCCAGGTTTCGGTTGAAACCGAATAGCGGTTTCTCTTTGGGAGAATTTCAAACGTAACCTGCCCCAACGCGTTTACAATACGTAATCTTTCGATCTTGTGCGGACGGCTAAGGTCAAGGACAAGGTTGTTTCCGGAAATGGTTGGGGTGGGCGATACAGTGATCCCCAGGGTTTCCTTTAAGTCGGCCAATCCCATGAAGTCGTCATTGATGATCCGAACTTCCCGCTCGAAGTTCGTACCGTAGGTAGCATCAATCCCACCGGTCCCTCCGATTGTGAAACCGATTGTGTTGCATTCATCTTGTTCAATCTGTGTGTCGGCATATACCTCGTAATCAATGTTAATCGGGGTTTGCCAATTCGTTGGAGTAAAATCCGCGAGAAAGGTCCACAATGTTGCATCTGCGCCGTCAGCTTGTGCGCCAGAACAATTGCCGAACAAATTCATATTGCATTCGATCACGCCGGTCGGCTGGTCCGAGCAGGTCAGCCGGATCGTAGGAGTACTACATTGGTCTTCGTCGCAACTGCTAGTACTTATTTCAAATTCTATAAACGAAAAAGTGGTAATGCAGCGACTACTGTGACCGCCCATGTGTCGGTAGTCCTCGACCGGAAAGCTCAACCATTGGTTACGACAGGTATTCCAGTCCGTTTCGCCATGCGTACAATTGCGTTTGCGGACGAGGGTGCTATTTTTAGTGTTGCCGCCCCCGCTGGTGGTCCAGCCGTTGTTTCCAGGCGATATGCCAATTTCACCTACAATGTCCAAAAGAACGCTGCCTTTCTTCAATGCGATGGCATCGTCGCCATTGGGTTTGAAATGAACGGATGTTGCATTTGCATGAGCAAGCAAGCTGGCATCCGCCCCAGGGTCCATGAGCAGAAAGGCTTTGCCAGGTGCCAGCAATCCGCTCAATACAGTGGTTTGAGGTGTGGGAGCGCCATTGTGGTACACGTTGATCGAGTAAGCGCTCAGGTCGATCGGGTCCGGGGTCGGATTGTAGATTTCGACCACTTTGTTATGACCCGTCCCGTCGATGTGTTCCGATATGTAGATTTCGGAACAATCAGGGGTTTGTGCATGGGAGAAGCAGGGGATGAAAAGGATTCCCAAACACCAAGCCAAAATCGGGCCCGTTCTTTGAATTTGTGTAAAGTTACTCATTGTCTAATGGTTTTAAGGATTGAAATCACTGCCGTCCAGGGAAACCCGTATAATTCAAAGGCGGAAATAAATTCCCGCCTTTTAGCTACTTTGTGAGTTCCAACACAAACTAAGTAGCATGGACGAAAGTAAGTATTTCCCCGGACAGCTGGGACAAAAAGAGTTTCCTCGCCCGGCTTTACGTCATCGACTCGACCACGATCAGCCTGTTCAAGGAGATCCTTCCGGTCGCGGAAAACAAGTCCGGAAAAATCCTGTCCGACCAAATCGTCGCGCTCACTTATGGAAAAGACAAAAAAGAGCTTGAACTGCGCAGAATTGAGTTTTACGATGAAACCAATGACAAGGTGCTGGTATTCCTGAGCAATGATTTCAAGCTCGGCGCCGGCGATATCGCCCTGATCTATCAAAAACGGTGGGAAATCGAATGCCTGTTCAAAAGATTGAAGCAAAACTTTCCCCTGAAGTATTTTCTCAGCGACAACACCAACGCCAT
>JBFGVE010000101.1:0-10520 GCA_041565275.1 Bacteroidia bacterium | reverse complement strand
CAGTAGTGGGTGGACTTTTAGCCTCAAGTCCTTCAAATATCTTTCGTTCTAAGACCATTTTGAACAAGCGTTTTGCCATTTTCTCATCCTCTAGAAAGTGTCTAACGAATTGCTGTTTTCTTTCATCGTCTACATCTTTGAGAATATCTCCAAATTGTTGGATAACTGCCGCTTCAGCCTGGGATTGGAGGTCAGATTCTGTTACAACCATGTCAGGATTTTCCTGCTGCATTTTTTCCACTATCAGCGTCCAAGTAATACTCTTCTTATAAGATTCATATTTCTCGTTGATATTTCCTTCAGTTATCTCATCGTGTGTACGAATGAGCCATTGCTGTAAGAACTCGTCAGGGAGTTCAATGGTATTACCCTCAAGAAAAGCATCCATGGTCTTGGAACGATAGAAACGCTGAGCTTCACGTTCAAAGAATCCTTTCATATTTTCACTCAACCTAGCACGCATCTCTTCTTCAGAAGTAATGGTTCCCTCCCCAAAAGCCAGATCAAAAAGCTCTTGACCAACTGCCATGGGCTCAATTCGATTGATCTTACGGATCTGGAAAATAAAGTTCATCTCTTTGATTGCTTCAAGATCCTCATTGCTAATTGTCCGGATTTTTTCGTTGTGAACGTTGTATTCCCAAACATGTCGGATCTCATTGTCATTTTCAGTAACCTCCTCCATTTTAAGGAGAAGATGGTCTTCTTCAGGTTTCAGTCCACTACCCATTTTTTCCTTAAAGCCTTCGTTCTTGACCCGTTCAGGGTTCAAACTGAACATTCGTGAATATCCACCTTCAACTGGGTCTCCTCCTTCATCTACCTGGATTAATTTCCCAAATAAAACGTCCCCGGGTTGAGAAGAATCAGGATTTGACATGGGGCCGTAAGTTCGCTGGAAGTGCTCTATTTCCTTTTCCAGCGTTTCATCGTCAATAGAAACGCTATATAGAGGATTTTCGCCCGCCAGACCGTAGTTGATATCAAATTCTCCAGCTACTCCAATTTCAAACTCGAAATAATAACTAGTGTCATCGTCGCCTTCCAGATCAACCTCTGAAGTTAGCGGAATAGGATCTCCAACAACCTTAATTTTTTTTTCTGTAAGATACAATTCAAGTTCGCTACTAACGATCTTATTGAGTTCTTCTAGTAAAACACCCTTGCCGTACATTTTTTTCACAACCCTTAAGGGAACTTTTCCCTTGCGGAATCCCTTGAGTTGGACTTGTTTCGCATAATCCTTAAGGACGGAATTAACGCTATCACTGTAATCTTCTGGCTCAACTTGGACCGTTAGCTTAAAAGTTAGTTCGCCTAATTTTTCGTCGGTTATCTTCAAGGCTGAAAATTTATTGTTTTATCAAAAAAGAAAGGCCAGACATTCAGAAAGCTGATTCTGGCCAGAATGTACGGATGGAGGGACTCGAACCCCCACGGGTATCACCCCACTAGATCCTAAATCTAGCGCGTCTACCAATTTCGCCACATCCGCGTAATCAAGGAACGCCTAAAAACTTCGCGAAACTAGAGCTAATTTACTTGGATTCAAAATGAATTCACAATTACAATCTAGGGTCCATTTATTATTTCTATGTTAAGACTTCTTATTTTTCCTTTTTCCAGGGATTTTGGAAATTGCCATTTATGACTACCAATCAGGTGGAAACCAAAAGAGAGCAAGACAGGCAGTTAATCCTTAAGGCATATCGGTCACTGATGCGAGATGCATATTCTGTTGTAACCGATAAGCATGAACGAAAAGAAATCCGAAGGGCTTTCGAATATTCTGTTGCTGCCCATGAAGGGATAAGGAGAAAAAATGGCGAACCTTACATTCTTCATCCCATCGCTGTAGCAAAAATTGTAATTAAAGAAATTGGTCTCGGGGCTACCAGTATCATCTCTGCATTGCTACACGACGTTGTGGAAGATACTGAAATAGAATTAACAGATATTCGAAAAGAATTTGGAGCTGAAGTGGCAGTAATAATTGATGGATTGACAAAGATCTCAGATGTATTTGACGATAAAACGTCAGCCCAGGCGGAAAACTTCCGAAAAATGCTTCTAACCCTGAACGATGATGTTCGGGTCATTTTGATCAAGCTCGCAGACAGGCTGCACAACATGAGGACGCTGGAGCACATGAAGAAAACTAGCCAGCTTAAAATTGCCTCAGAGACCCTTTATCTCTACGCACCCATGGCACACCGTCTGGGATTGTCAAAGATCAAACATGAATTGGAAGATATTGCTTTACAATATACGGAGCCTGAAGGATATAAACAGATCCATCGGCAACTCGTGCACGTTCGGCAAACAAACAGATACCAGAACAAGAAGTTTATGGACCAGATCAAGAATAAGTTGCGAGAGGAAGGCGTGGATTTTACCATCCTGCAACGGTATAAATCCATCTACTCCATTCATTCTAAAATCAAGAGACAAGGAATCTCATTTGACGAAATTTTTGACTTGTTTGCGATCAGGATAATCATAAAGCCGAATACAAAGGATGAAAAAGCGGAATGTTGGCGGGTTTACTCAATCCTGACCCAGCTTTTTCATCCCAATCCTGAGCGTTTACGAGACTGGCTCACCATCCCTAAGACCAATGGGTATGAAGCTCTTCACGTCACCCTTATGGGACCACGTAACCAGTGGGTGGAGGTACAAATTCGAAGTGAGCGTATGGATCTGATCGCAGAACGAGGCGTGGCAGCCCATTGGAGATACAAGGAAGGAGGGCAGAGATATGATGATAATTTTGTTATATGGCTGAGTCGGGTACGGGAGTTGCTTGAAAACCCAAGTATGAATGCAGTAGAAGTCATCAAGGAATTCCAAACTGATCTGATATCCGACGAGGTGATCGTATTTACCCCTAGAGGTGATCTGATCCAACTTCCAAAGGGAGCAACAGTACTTGATTTTGCCTACGAGATACACACAGGAATTGGTAACGGATGTATTGGAGCCAAGGTCAACCATAAAGTTGTGGCATTCTCATACAAGCTCAAAAATGGAGACCAGATAGAGATTATCTCATCGGCTAAACAAAATCCTAAAGCCGAATGGCTCCAATACGCTAAAACTTCAAAAGCACGAAACCGTATTAGAGAAGCCCTCAAAAAACAAAAAAAGGTGATAGCAGAAAAAGGCAGGGAAATTTTTAGTTGGAAGATGCGGAACTATCCAAATGACAAACGAGAAATCACCAACGAATTGTTAACATTTTTCAATGTGCCTACCGAATTAGATTTTTTCTATTTGCTTGGAAAACATAAACTCGACATGAACCGATTGGCTGAGTTCATTCAGTTGAAAAAAAAAGGTATCAAAGTCAGTACCCTCACTGAGAATAAGGTTGATCCTCGAAAATCAGGTCAACGTAATTTTGAAGAACGACTCAAAGAACAACAAGGAGTCAATTCAGACATGCTTCTCATTAGTGAGAATATGGATATTTCAGGGTATAAGCTATCCCCTTGTTGCAATCCTGTTCCTGGAGACGATATTATTGGAATAATGCTTCCGGAAGGTCTGATGATCCATCGTCCCAATTGTAGCAAGGCGATCTCTGCTATGTCCAATTGGGGACGTAATATCATCAAAGCCAAGTGGAATCAAACACGTTCTGTTACATTTCTAGCAGGAATAAAGATCAAAGGAACAGATTCACAAGGAATGATGAATAGTTTGATCAAGATTATATCCAACCGAATGAAGTTGAATATCAGGAGTATAACTATCGACTCAAAAGATGAAGTATTTGAGGGAATCTTTAAGGTGTTTGTTCAAGACACGACTGAACTAGAAAACCTTAGACAACAACTCAAGGATGTTGAGGGAGTCTCCTCAGTCACCAGATTAGTCGAGGATACAAGTCAGCCTTCAGACTAAGAAAACTGATCCGTCATTCAATCAATAAACTAATGTATAACCGCTTTCTAGCCAATTACCAAACGGGAGAAAACGATCCAAGAAGCTTGATAGGTTCCTTTGTTGTAACATGGGGGATTTTCTTTCTTTTAGGTAGCATTCCCATACTCATTATCGTTTCATGGTATGTGAATATAGGACAGATCACCTTCTTCGAATTTTTAGATGACCCTAACAACTTAACAGGAATACCTGCAATAGTTATTTTCATTGGTGCTATGGGGCAATTTCCCGTAGGCTTCATAGGCCTTTGGATTTCAAACAGATTGGTGCTCAAGCGTCATATGACTTCGCTGGTTACAGCATCTGCAGGATTTAGGTGGAACCGTTTGTTCAAAGGAATATTGATCTGGGTGGGTTTGTTGGTGGGTTATGGACTTCTAATTTGGAAAAAATCTCCTGATATTTTACAGTACAAACCAGTCTGGGATTCCTTTTTCACCTTTCTTCCATTTGCTTTAATACTCGTACCTATTCAGTGTGCATTCGAAGAAATTGCAGTTCGAGGACAACTCATGCAGAACATTACCGGGTACTTCAAAGAAAAAACTGCACCCATAGTTCCTCTCCTAATATCATCTGTATTTTTTGCATTTCTTCACAGCCTGAATCCAGAAGTACAAACTTATGGCTTTGCCGTCATGATGGTCCAATACTTTTCAATTGGTTTTATTTTTGGACTTTATACTCTCTTGGATGAAGGATTGGAATTAGCAATCGGAATGCATATTGGCAACAATCTATTTTCCTTTTTTCTGGTTTCTTATCCCGGAAGTGTACTGCAAACACCATCTCTTTTCGTGCAGATCTTAGTAGAACCTTGGCAGGATTTGCTTGCACTGCTCGGCATGTCGATCATTCTGTACCCAGTCCTTTATGGATGGAATCCGAAAAAGATAAAAGAGATTTTCCGGAATAGGGAATTAACCTGACAATCTTTTCATATAAAGAGAAACTTTTCGGATAAGCACAAAGAATCCGGTCGCTCTCGAAGAAAAAAAGAACCTATCCAAGCAAGTTCATCAAAGAATGAGGTTATCTTTGCCTGTCAATGGGCACACGAACTGAAATCAATAAACGGCGAACCTTTGCCATCATTTCTCACCCAGATGCGGGAAAGACTACTTTAACTGAGAAACTTTTGCTTTTTGGAGGAGCTATTCAAACTGCGGGAGCAGTTAAGTCCAACAAAATCAAAAAAGGAGCTGCATCGGATTTCATGGATATCGAACGTCAAAGGGGAATCTCGGTTGCAACCTCAGTAATGGCATTTGAATACCAGAATACACTGGTCAATCTACTTGATACACCCGGTCACAAAGATTTTGCAGAAGATACTTACCGAACCCTTACGGCGGTAGACTCGGTCATTCTGGTAATCGACTGCCAAAAAGGAGTAGAGGAACAGACGGAAAAACTGATGAAGGTATGCCGCATGAGGGATACTCCAGTCATTATTTTTGTCAACAAGCTTGACCGTCCGGGCCGAGATCCTTTTGAATTGTTAGATGAGTTGGAATCCAAGCTAGACATCGCTATCAGGCCACTTTCCTGGCCGGTAGGCATGGGCAAAGATTTTAAAGGTGTGATGGATATGGAATCAAAGAACCTATTGCTTTTTGATGCCAATATCCAAAAAGTTGAAGATGACATCGTCGAAATCAACGGTTTAGATGATCCTAAACTAGACGAAGAATTAGGATTAAAAGCTAATGAGCTACGTGAGGAGATCGAGTTGGTCGAGGGAGTTTACGGTGAATTTGAGCCAGGGGCCTATAGAAAAGCAAAGGTTGCACCCATATTTTTTGGAAGCGCATTGTACAACTTCGGGGTCAAAGAGCTTATAGAGAAGTTTATTCAGATCGCACCTACACCCCAGCCCCGCCCTACAACTGATGGATTTGTTGATCCGAAAGGAAAAGAATTCACAGGTTTTGTTTTTAAAATCCATGCAAATATAGATCCTCGCCACCGGGACAGGATTGCTTTTCTTCGGGTTTGCTCAGGGAAATTTGAACGCAATAAATTTTACAAGCATGTCCGGTTGGGAAAGAGATTGCGTTTTTCCAACCCTGTTGCTTTCATGGCCCAACGCAAAAGCTTGGTGGAGGAAGCATTTCCAGGTGATGTGATTGGGCTATATGACACCGGAAATTTTAAGATCGGTGATGCGTTGACTGAGGGAAGCGAGGTAACCTTCCGGGGAATTCCCACTTTTTCCCCTGAAATATTTAAGGAATTGATAAATGATAATCCTATGAAAACCAAGCAATTGGACAAAGGGATAAAACAGTTAACCGAGGAGGGAGTGGCTCAACTATTTATCCAGCAACCAGGCAATCGGAAGATAATCGGGACCGTAGGTGATCTCCAGTTCGAGGTTATAAAATACAGGTTGGAGCATGAATATGGTGCCTCCTGCCATTTTATTCCCCTGAATTATTACAATGCCACCTGGATAACCAGTGAAGATGAAGCAGAATTAGAACGATTTATTAATCTAAAGCCGCGCTATATTTGCCGAGACAAAGACGACAATGCAGTTTTTCTTGCTGGATCAGAATGGACCTTGAATACGGAACGTCAAAATTACCCCATGATTACTTTCCATGCCACCTCGGAATTCAAGACAGAAAGGATTAAAACCTAACCTTATAAAAGTGACTGTTATCCTATTCTTTCAACAAAGATTAGACGATTATTCCCCATACAATACTCGCTTCCAAGGAACTAATGTAATATATTTGCTTATACAAATCATTATTTCACCGAAAATAAAAATAATCTAATGGGAGTTTTTGACTTTACGAAAAATGCCGGGGAATCAACCGGAAAAGCAGAGGGCACTAGCCTTTCATCCTACCTAACTGCAAAATTGCCTGACATGTTGAAAAAGTATGGCCTGGAAGTTGATAATCCTAGTATGCAGTTCAACGACGGGGTCGTGACCATCAATGGTGTCGCAGCTGACCAGTCAACCCGTGAAAAAATCATATTGACCCTAGGCAATATCAAGGGCATTGGCAGGGTAGAAGACAATATGACTCTTCGTGGTCAGGAAGCTGAAGAGGAAGTTACTGCCATTGAGTCTCGTTTCTACACGGTAAAGCGTGGAGACAGCCTTTCTAAGATCGCAAAAGAATTCTATGGCGATGCAATGAAATACCCTGAGATTTTTGAAGCCAATAAACCAATGCTCAAAGATCCGAATCTGATTTATCCAGGCCAGAGCCTACGAATTCCTGATTTAGAGGGGTGATTTCACCAGAGCATCTGTAGATAAAAAACAAGGGGCGCTTCGGCGTCCCTTGTTTTTACTGCTCCACTTTTATTTAAGGAGTCGACTTGCATTTCCCTTTTCCTCTTCAAACCATTTATAATAACTTAAAAGATCCAAAACACGGCGAGTTTAGTAAATCCTTTTATCTTTACCTGATGAATAGATTGTTGACTGCAGTAGCTTTGTTGTTACTCTTTGGATGTAACCATTCCAGACAACAACTGATCGAAGATGCTCCTCTTATTACGCGACTGTACAAAGATGATCTGGACCGCGAGATCAAATTGAGCCGGACCCCCTCACGTGTGGTATCTCTGGCTCCTTCTTGTACAGAGATGCTCTATGCAATCGGAGCAGAAACACAGGTAGTAGGGTGTAGTGATGCCTGCGATTATCCCACCGAAGTGTCAAATATTCCTTCCGTAACGACCTATCCAAGTCTTGACCTGCCTGCCATCGCTGAATTAGACCCTGATTTCGTCCTGGCTACGACCGAGATCATTGATGTAAGAGAAGTTGCCTTCTTTGAACGCTATGGAATTCCGCTTTACTTCCAAGACTTTTCCAGTACCGAAGATATCTACCGCAACCTTGAAGTGCTTGGAGATATCCTGAACCACAAAGAAGAAGCATATGAGTTGACCGCCTCTTTGGAAAAATACGAAGAAATTATTGTGGAAAGTGCGAAATCCAAGGTCAGATACCGCACCATGATCCTTATCGGAGTTGAGCCCCTTCTGGTCGCCGGAACCAAAAGCTTTATTTCCGAAATTATTGAAAAAGCCGGGGGCGTGAATGCTTTCGAAGGCCTGAATGATAAATACCCGGTCATTAACCAAGAAGCGGTCTTAAGTGCCAACCCTGAAGTTATTCTGATCCCTTCCACCAATGAGCAGATTTACCAAAATTTTGCGAACACTTACCCGCTCCTCCACCTCAATACGATTGCTTCTCAAAATGGTCGGGTTTACCTGGTTGATCCCAATCTGGTATTGCGTCCTGGTCCTAGGACTATACAAGGAATGGCCATTATCGCCAAAACAATTCACCCCAGTATTGACTTGACAGAAATAACCGAATGAAGCGGTACCCTCTTTTTGGTACACTTCTACTGATAGCTGCTATCCCTGTGGTTCTGTTCCTTGGTATGAATACTGGTGTTTGGGATTTATCTCCGAGAGAAGTATTCGACTTGATCTTTGCTCCCGAAAGGCTTTCCAAAGTGATTATTCGTGATCTAAGATTGACCAGGGTGCTCATGGCCATGTTAAGCGGTGGCCTGTTGTCTCTGGGTGGATTTATGATGCAAGCCCTCGTCCGTAATCCTCTTGCCGACCCCTACATCATGGGCTTATCAGCTGGTGCTGGATTCGGTACAAACCTACGCTTGCTGGGAATCATCACTGTTGGAAGTTTTGCTACGCTTCCCGTATATGCATTTACAGGCGGCTGTTTAAGCCTTGGAATGCTCCTGCTCCTTGGCTCTCGTTACCTAACAAACAATTCTGCCAAGCTCCTCATTGCTGGTATTGCAGTTTCTTCCTTCTTTGTAGCCCTCACAGGGCTCATGATCTACACTTCTCAGGATTCCGAAGATTTAAGAGCAGTTATATTCTGGTCGTTTGGCAGTTTTGCTGGAACTTCCTGGAATGCGATTTGGGTATCTAGTATCCTGCTGGCTGTTCTATGGGGATTTGGAATTGCGAATGCTCACCGTCTCGACTTGATCAGTGTAGGAGAACTCCAGGCCCGTTCTCTGGGGATGAGAACGGGATACATGAAATTATTTATCCTTGGGTTGACTTCATTGTGTGTTGGAGGAAGTATTGCTTACACAGGACCAGTGGGCTTTATCGGTCTGATGGTGCCCCACTTTAGCCGGAGTATCTTGGGCGGACTACACCGTCCCAACCTAATCTTTGGAACATTACTTGGTGCCGTATTCTTAGCATTATGCGACCTTATAAGTCAACTCATTTATCCACCTGTAGGGTTGCCAATCGGAATCCTCACTGCCATACTTGGCATTCCTTTCTTTCTACAATTGCTATTTTCCGAACGGCATGGGATCTGAACCTTCTACCATACTGCCGAACTCTACTGAATTGAGGAAATCAGTATATTCCTCCAAATCCAAGTTATCCAACTTATATCCCAGGCTCTCAAGCCTAGAAAAAGTTTTAAAAGCGCCAGCGTAATCCTTTTGATCCAAGTACAAATAAAACCGTGAAATCAGAGGAGGGTCGAACAAGGGCTCCATCTCAGTGGAGCGATCAAGATAATATGCCGCAGAATCCAGCTGATTGAGGTAAACCATGATATCTCCTTGCATCCAATAGGTGTAAGCATCTCCCCCACCAAGGACAACTTCGTAATCACGTATGTACTGGAGAATGGATGAATAGTCCTTTCTTTTGTAATCATGTTCAATGCACAATCCAAAGACACTCATATCACCGGGAAAGAAATTTTTGTATTCCTGAAGTATCTGTTGATAGACACTGTCTTCTTCCTGTAAGGCCAATTGTAAACGAACCCGGTTCAGTATCCTATCCTTCTTTTCATCCTCCGGCAAATCGCGGAAGCCACGTTCTCCTAAAGAAAAGTTCCCTCGCCGATAATCAGCTGTAACCTGATCTTTTGCCCGACCATACTCAGCATGTAAGGTACCGTCTTTTGAAGCATGGTATAGAAATTTAGCCATCTCCCCTATCCCTTCGCTAGCCCATTGACCTGAATTATAACTGTAATAATCAGAGATAACAAGAGATTCGCTTCTTTTATATTTTCTCCGTTCCACTAAAAATTCATAGTAGTCGAAAGTAAACTCTATGTCATGGACCCGGATTTGTACCAACAATTGTCCATCCAACTCTCTAATCCGATTAATCTCAACATAATTCCAATCTGATCCCTCCCTGGGATCACCCACCAATACTCCATCTGCCATCGAATAGTATTTTAAGAGTTCATTTACTTTTTCTAACTCTTCTGAATCAATTGTAGTCATAGTTTGAATCCTCTCTCCTAATCGTCTATTATCTTGATGATGGAGAAAAAAGGCTCCATCGTAAGCCTGAATGGCTTCCTTGATAGAATCTGAAAACATCAAGATTTCAGATCTGGTCAACGGAGAATAAATTGTATCAGAAGGGCTACAGCTTACTAAGACTAACGTACACAAAACCAAATAATAGGATATTACTCGCAGCAAAGCGTGCTTATACTTCTTCATCTAACTTTGAAATAGAATCCCGCATTTGAGTGTCAGCCTGGAGATTTTTTAGTTTATAAT
>JBFGVE010000100.1:0-10612 GCA_041565275.1 Bacteroidia bacterium | reverse complement strand
TCAGGCTGGGCACCCGGAGTTTACTTTTTGTCATACGACCTGTCCTGCGGGACAGGTTTCCTGCGGCTGGTGGTAACTGATTGACGTATCCGCAGCGTCTGTGCTACCGTTAATGGCACCTTTTTCAACACTATTAACATTCCACGATCGTGGGGACCGATCACCATATTTCTGTTAATGGTACTTTTTAGTGACCATTAACATTTCGGAAGAACCGTTCGTTCTCGATTAATAAACCATAAATTGCATTGTGGCGGAATCGATTATTTTCTCAATTAGGTCACGGCACAAAGAAGATGTCATAAAAAATTATTGCTTGGCAAACCTACTCCACTTATTTCCGTGCAAGGTTTCAATAACAATCCAATATATGCCTCTGGTCCAGTGAGAAATATCCCATTCGAAACGCTGTGAAGATTCGATTTTATTCGAATAAATAAGATCGCCCCTGGAGTCGAAAACTGAGATTTGTCCCGAAACAGGAGCATTGAAAAGGGCTGCAACCCTATTCATAGCTGGGTTTGGAAATACCGAAAATGAAGGACCGCGTTCTTTTTCCAGTCCTATGAGAGTAGAAATGTAAAATGGAAATTCATACCAACACCCATAGCTGTCCACTACAATAAGTGTATCAATGCCAGCAGAGAGATTCTGGAAAAGGTTACTTGATTGAAAGTTGACCCCATCAAGAGAGAATTGATAACTGCCTCCAAGCGAGGGCCAAAGGCCTAAAGACCCATCATCTTGTCCGGGGCTGGCAGGTTCAGTGTGAAACCA
Source organism: Bacteroidia bacterium (assembly GCA_041565275.1). Taxonomy (GTDB): domain Bacteria; phylum Bacteroidota; class Bacteroidia; order J057; family JADKCL01; genus CAWUKT01. The sequence goes on along the minus strand of JBFGVE010000100.1, from coordinate 9,835 downwards.
AAAGGAAGGGATCGGAGAATGTCCGACCTCCAGAGTAAAGTCAGAGGTACAGCCCAAATAATCCACAATTGAATATGAATAGGTACCGGGAGAAAGATTCGGGAAAAAGTTCGAGCTTCTCTGTCCTTCAAAATAGTAGAAATAAGGAGGTACTCCATTGTCCCCGTAAACCATTGCATATCCGGTGGAATCATATGGGCAAATATCATCATAAACTTGAACGATTGACACAGGGTCACTAATGGAAAGGGAAAAGGTATCTCTGCATTCAAAGCCGTTTGTATCCAGCAATAGAAATGAGTATTGACCTTGTTGATGCGCCAGCAAACTATCATTGCTGGCTCCGGGCATCCAGTTCACATATTGGTACGGTGATTGGGTGGCGAATACGACAAGTGTATCTTGATGGCAAATCGTGGTATCCTTTACGATAGATAAAGGCGGGCCGTAAAAAAAAGAATCTTCAACGACACAACCCAGGCTATCGCGAAAATAAAAGTGTTGCAGATCCCCGGTGGTACCTGCAAAACGAGAGATCGTATCAAAGTTGATCCCGTCCAAACTAAATTCAAACGGTGGAGCAATTCCATTTGGGATCAATTGGATCCACCCCGTTGAATCCGAACAAGGAGGGAGCCCCGAAAGGGTCAACGATTGAAAATTGGAAATATTAACCGTATCCCAGATATAACAGCCCTGTAAATCTATTATTTGAACATGGTAAATTCCGGAGCTTAAAGAATCAAAACTTGATTGAAAGGAAAAAGGACTATTATTCAGTGCGACTTGGTAGTTTCCAGTTCCCGCTCCTGTCAGTGAGTCAACCGTCAAGATCCCGTTCGAAATATTAGGGCAAGAAGGAGTAATGGAAAAATGTGGCCCAAACATACTGAAGTCGACAATGGTTGTGTCATACGATTTACAACCCATCGAATCTGCCACCTCAACAAAATAGCTCCCTGGCTGATTTATTCCAATGGCCGGGCTTACTTGGCCCGTTGACCAAAGAAAGCTTGAAAATGTACTTCCAGGCGAGATCGTTTGCGGATTGTAACAATAAACTGAGTCATAGGGAAGCTCCGCTTGGGGGAATGTCTGCATTGGGTCGGTTACATGAATGGTATCATAAAAATAGCAGTTGGGGTAACCTGCACGCAATACGTAGGTCCCGGGACAGACAATTTCAATGGTACTTCCCGAGGAGCTGTCACTCCACAAATACGGAGGTTGATAATGCCCGGCATCAAGGGTAATGGTATCACCAAATGAGATGCTGGTATCAGGAATGGTGAAGCTAGTGTCGGGCAAGACAACCACTGTCCTTTGAAAATTCACAGGGCATCCTCCTCCTCCCACGCCTGGACCCATTGCCATCTCAAGGTTAATTTGCTTGATCCCCGGTGTGCTCCAAAATATATCGTGCTCTTCTGTCCAGGAACATGGAACACCAGGAGCAGGCGGACCTGTTGTGAGACTTACCCTATGGCCACTACAGCCCGGATCGAAATTTTGAGACCATAGTGCAATTGCTGCCATCGGGCCCGATGAGTAGCATGTTTGGAAGGTATTGATTTCACCCTGCATAACGGTATCCGGGCCATAAACGGCTTGGGCATCGGAAGGAACTCCAAGCACGCAAACAATAGTGGAGGTGTACCCACCGTATGGTCCATTGCAATCCCAACTGACGGTTATCTCAGGGATATTACTATTGCCAGAACACGGCAAAGTTGCCATACCAAAAGAGACCATGGCAGAGGTACTGTTGCCGCTTCCGCCCCACACCGAGCAATTCGTTCCGCTCCAACTAATGTTAGTCACTCCTGGGTCTGCCACAATATTAAAAACATGAGAGCTTCCGGGACAAACATAATAGGGAACATTATCCCATCTTACACTGCATTGACCAAACCCCGAATAAGGGATAATACCAGAACAAATCAGGAAGAACCCTAGGAAAATTATCCGTGACATAAGCAGATTGCTTTCAATCAAAAATAACACTTTGACTCCGCTAAAGTTACCAAAAAGTCATTGGACCGCAATCATGCGCAGCCGGAAAATGTTATCTTGGTAAGGGAAATCTTTCGCATTGGTTCATCACTTTCCCTCAAATACCTGACCATTGGCTATCATATCACAAATCTCAACACGAATGCTAAACATCAATTTTAAGATTATTGCCCTAGGAATCATGCTCCTGGCCGGCGATATGCAAGCGATTGCCCAACGCTATGAGACCGTGGTCCACGATCCGGAGCGCAACTGGTTCAATGAAGGCAATCCACTTCCGGCGGAAAAGCCACTCATTCCTCACGGGAGAGATCCAACCGACCGTTCGACTGGTACGACTGGTACGACTCCAAATTGCACAGGAGGCGGACTTCCGCCGGCAGGTATTGGAACGGACCTGGACTCGTAAGCCGGGAAATAACGCGGCTCAGTCCAAATTAGTACATCCAGACTGTGTTTAGATCACAACCCGATAATGGTCATGTCTGGAGTATACCCATATCCGAAACCAAAACGAATAATTCCATCGGAATGTACAACGGGGTAAACAGTGTGCAAGAATGGCATTTTTTCCCTGAATGGGAAAACTTACCTTTGTGGAAATTGTCAAGGAAAACTATGATCAAAATTGGATTGTTAGGCATTGGTCACTTGGGTACCATTCACTTAAGACTCATTAAAGAGTTGTCAGATGTATATGAATTGACAGGTATTTATGATGTGGATCCAGCTAATGCAAAAGCCAAAGCAGAAGAATTTGATACCATCAGTTGGGAAGATCCCGAAGAGTTGATCGAAGCTTCGGACGCCATCGATATCGTCACCCCTACCCTGAGTCACTTCGAATTTGCAAAAGCAGCCATGAAAAGGTTCAAGCATGTTTTCATTGAAAAACCTGTGACTACTACAGTTGAGGAAGCAAAGAAGTTGATAGATCTGGAACGGGAGGCTGGCGTCAAAGTTCAGGTCGGCCATGTGGAACGGTACAATCCGGCCTTTCTTGCGGTCCGGGACCGAGACCTTCGTCCCATGTTCGTCGAATGTCACCGGCTGGCTCAGTGGAATCCAAGGGGAACGGACGTTTCGGTGGTACAAGACCTCATGATCCACGATCTCGACATTGTCCTCAAATGCATAAAATCCGACATCAAGCGAATCAGTGCCAGTGGTGTTGCCATTGTTTCTGACTCACCCGACATAGCCAATGCCCGAATTGAGTTCAACAACGGTGCCGTCGCTAACCTGACAGCTAGCCGCATTTCTCTCAAGAACATGCGTAAGACCCGGCTTTTCCAACACAATGCTTACTATGCCATTGATTTTCTATCCAAAAAGACGGAGATCATCAATATCCATGAAGGTATGGCACCTAAAGAATTGGGTGAGATGGCAGTTAATTTCAAAGCAGGAGATCGGGAAAAGTACCTAAGTTTTGAAAATCCGCCTTCTGAACCGGTCAACTCCATTAAGTTGGAGCTTGAGGACTTTGCCATGGCCATCCAAAACAATACCAATACCGGAGTTACCTTGACCGAAGCTACTGCTGCATTGATTGCAGCCCACCAGATCATGGACAAGATAAATAACTTTATAACTGCCTGATGCAGCATTTCCCAAGCACAAAATTTTTCAATACCCTGTTCATTGTTTTCGCCACAACAGTTTCCTTGACCAGTTGCGAGGTGATCAACCCTGCTGAAGAAGTCCCTGCCTACCTGTCTTTTCGCAATGCCAGGGTTCTGTTAGATGAAAATTCGAGCTTCTCTTCACGTGTAGGGATCAAGGATATCTGGTTTTACCACAGTGGATTTCTACAGGGCATCTTTCCTGTTAATTCCGATGAAGATCCCAATGGTATTTTGACAATTCCTTATATCAATGTCCTGGATACTTCTTTTTACATCAAAGGAGGAGTGATTGAGACGGGGCAGAGCAGCTTTCGACTCCCCTACCCATTCTGGGATGACTTCTTCTTTTTTGTAGATCAAGACCCGGGAGATACTGCCATTGTTGAACCCCTTATCCGTTACAAAGACCCCTCCGAATACACCCTTGCAACCGCTGAGGATTTCGAGGGGATCAGTTTTGGCCTGACCCCCTTCAACCGTGCGCTTACAAACGAAGACAGCACCAATTTTGTCAGAAGTTCTGATGCTTTTATGGGAAATTGGTCCGGAAAGGTAAATTTTGGACCCGGAAAAAGGTACTTCGAAGTGATCAATACCAGTCCCTTTTTCCTGAACAGGACCAAGGATACATATGCAGAGATCACCTATAAGTGTAACCTTGAATTCAATATCGGTTTGGTTTACCTTGGTGTAAATGGACTGTTCATTGAGCCGGTTTTAACTGTCTCTCCCCGAGGGGATTGGAACACTGTTTATGTTCATTTGATCCAACAGATCAGAGACATTATAAATGACAATGGCGAATTCACCCAGTTCTGGCTGTGGCTTTACGCAGACGGCAATGAAAATGATGGCTATCTTTGCCTAGACAATGTTCGCTTGATCCACGAGAACTGAGTTCTGGATGAATAAAACCTGGAAATCACTTCAATACCTATTCTTCGACTTGGTCGCCTCCTACGGAGTGTGGATGATTTTTTTTCTCATGCGCCGCTACGCGTTTGAAAGCGATACATTTTCTTACTCCGACAGAAAATTCTACGCACTGCTTATCAGTGCAGGCATTAGCAGTGTCTATTGGATCACCCTTTATGCACTTTCCGGACTCTATTCCGATCCTTACAGGAAGTCCCGGCTCAAAGAATCAGTTACGATCGCAAGGACCACTTTACTGGGTGTCCTGATCATCTTCTTTACCATTTTCCTGGACGACGCCATTCCCAACTACAATTCATACCCTTTTTATTTCTATTATCTTCTTCTCCAAATATTCGTGGTTGGGTTCATTCATTTTGTGATCTCCACCATTACCAATACCAGGATCAGAAGGCGCAAAATTGGATTCCCGACGCTGATCATCGGCTGTGGTCCCAGTGCCCTGGAAATCTGGAATGACCTGGAATCACGCCGCCGGTCTATGGGTTTTGCCTTCAGTGGCTTTCTCACCCTTCCCAACTCGGGGGACAACCTCTTTTATGGGAAATTAAAGAATTTCGGGACCACAGAACGCTTGCTTGAAGTAATACGTACCCGGGGGATCCAGGAAGTTATAATTGCCTTGGAAAAAGGAAATAGGGACAACTTGATTGAATTGGTGGAAATGCTGGAAGGGTCCCCGGTCCGGGTCAAGATCGTACCTGGGATCTATGACTATCTGCTTGGGATGGTCAAGACCACTCACCTGATGGGTACACCCTTAATTGAAATCAACCCCAAAATACTCAGTAATGCAGAGGCTGTATTCAAGAGGGTATTTGATATATTCAGTTCTATTGCTGCCCTGATCATACTTTCTCCTGCCCTGTTAATTATTGCCATTCTCATCAAGCTCGATTCAAAGGGCCCTATTTTTTACCTCCAGGAAAGGGTCGGCCGCGGTGGCAAACCCTTCAAGATCATCAAGTTTCGTTCTATGCGTACAGATGCTGAAAAATTCGGACCGGCCCTGACCCAGGAAAAAGATCCTCGTATTACCCGGATAGGTCAGTTCATGCGTAAGACCAGAATAGATGAATTCCCTCAGTTTTTCAACGTTTTAAAAGGAGACATGAGCATTGTAGGTCCCCGGCCTGAACGCCAATTTTTCGTTGACCAGATTGTGAAAGTTGCACCTCATTACCGGCACCTCCACAGGGTCCGGCCAGGGATTACATCTTGGGGACAGGTTAAATATGGCTATGCTTCGAACGTAAAAGAAATGGTCGAACGGATGAAGTTTGACATCCTCTACATTGAAAATATTTCTCTCTTCCTCGACTTCAAGATTATGATATATACCTTCATTGTTATGATTGAGGGGCGGGGAAAATAATCCGTTCTGGTTTTGAATATATATTGAACCTTTTGCCCCTTAAGAAACCGACCAGTGTCATTCCGTATTCCCTTGCCAGCTTGACCGCCAGGCTGGAAGGCGCACCAACGGCACAGAGAACAGGAATACCTGCTCTCAATGCCTTTTGAACGAGTTCAAAACCCAAGCGCCCACTGCACAAAGCGATCATCTCACTAAGTGGAACCGTTCCGCGTAAAAAGTTACTGCCGATTACTTTATCCATGGCATTGTGCCGCCCGACGTCTTCCTGTAATTCCAATAAATTCCCTTCACGATCGAAGAGGCCGGTTGCATGAATACCTCCTGTGTATTGAAAGACCGTCTGTTTTGACCGGATAAGGTCTGGAAAAGACAATAGCAACCCGGAAGGTATTTGAAAATCATCATCGGGATATATTTCACACCCAATTGATTCCAAAGCATCCATACTTGATTTTCCACAGACACCGCAAGAGGATGTCGTGTAAAAGTGTCTTTGCAATTTACCTGGGTCAACCTCTACCTCAGGCTCTAGTTCAACCTTGACGACATTTTCTCTTTCCTCTTCTGCTTTCACATTCAGGCAATGCCCGATCTTTCTGATCTGGCTGACATGCTCAACAATCCCTTCTGTATACAGAAAACCAGCAGCCAGCTCAAGGTCATGGCCCGGGGTACGCATGGTTATGGAAATGCTCTTTTGCTTTCTTGCATAGGAAGGCCCGAAACCCAAGCGGATCTCTAGCGGCTCCTCTACCACCAACAAGTCGGGAGTTGATTCCATTTCAGCACCATTCAGACGCTGCACCTCGGCCATTTCCACCTTGCTCTTTCTCATCGACGGTAAAGTTAGTAAACTCCGAACCCGGATTTTCACCCATATCGCAATAAGAGATAAATGAAATACACTTATATTAATTGCTAAATTCGTTTCAAACAATTTTATCGAATGGACAATCTCTCCGCTTCTGACCCTGCTTCCTCTACCCCTCGCAAGGTTCACCTGGTGCCCCCCCCGAAGCACCGTAGCCTTCGGATCACCAAGCCCGAAGAGAAAGCGGCTGGGATCCGGGCCATCAAAGAATCCCTGCGGCACCTGCGTAGGGAACTTGGTTTTTTTGCAGGTATGCGGGCTATCAGTCAGATGAATCAGAAAGGTGGTTTTGATTGCAGCGGTTGTGCCTGGCCAGACCCTGACGGACCCCGCTCTACAGTGGCAGAGTATTGTGAAAATGGGGCCAAGGCCCTGGGTGAAGAAGCTACTTCCCACAAAGTTACACCAGATTTTTTCAGGAAACACTCCGTCGAGCACCTGAGCCAATGGCCTGATTTTGAGCTGGGAAAATCCGGGAGAATTGCCCAGCCCATGGTACTGAAGCGAGGGAGCAGCCACTATGAACCCATTTCATGGCAAGGTGCTTTTCAGATGATCGCCAGAGAGCTTAATGCACTCGCCTCCCCCGATGAAGCGATCTTTTATACCTCGGGGCGTACTGCCAATGAAACAGCATTCATGTACCAGCTCTTTGTTCGGGCCTTTGGCACCAATAACCTGCCAGACTGCTCCAACATGTGTCATGAGAGCAGTGGAGCTGGCCTCGGGGCTACCCTGGGAATTGGGAAAGGCAGTGTCACCTTGGATGATATTCACCAAGCCAAACTTATCCTGGTCATTGGTCAAAACCCAGGCACCAATCACCCCCGCATGCTCACAGCCCTGAAAAAATGTAGGGACCACGGGGGGGATGTGGTCAGCATCAACCCCCTGTACGAAGCGGGACTCAAACGGTTTGTTGATCCGCAAAACCCAGTCGAAGTGGTGAAAGGAGGCACAAAGATCGCAAATTACCATTTGCCAGTCAGGATCAATGGTGATGTGCCTCTTCTGAAAGGGATCATGCGTATCCTTCTGAGCTGCGAAGACAAGGCACCGGGAACAGTTTTTGACCATAATTTCATTTCATCCAAAACAACTGGTTACCGTGAATTCATTGATGACTTGCGGGTGGTCTCAATTGAGGATTGTGTCGAGGCCAGCGGTATTTCCAGGAGCCAAATGGAGGAAATAGCCCAATTGATCATGGCTACAGACAGGATCATCATCTGCTGGGCGATGGGGATTACCCAACATACCAATGGGGTTGACAATGTCCAGGAGATCGTCAATCTCCTTCTTTTACGAGGTGCTATTGGGAAGCCAGGCGCCGGGACTTGCCCAGTGCGCGGGCACAGTAATGTCCAGGGTGACAGGACCATGGGGATTTGGGAAAAACCCTCTGATACCTTTCTCAATGCCTTGGAAGATCGATTCGGGATCACAGCACCAAGAGCGCATGGTTTCGATACGGTGGAATCTATTGAGGCAATGGCCGCTGGCAGGGCGAAAGTTTTCTTCGCTATGGGTGGCAACTTTGTCTCGGCTACGCCGGACAGCGAGGCAACTGCTCGTGCGGTTCAGAAACTTCGTCTTTCAGTTCAAGTCTCTACCAAGCTCAACCGTTCGCATGTAGTGACCGGCGAGCAGGCATTGATCCTTCCCTGTGTAACACGGTCGGAAAAGGATATTCAGAAGAGCGGCTCACAGATAATAAGCGTGGAAAACAGTATGGGTGTGGTCCATAGTTCGCGTGGAGTACTGGAGCCTGCTTCGGCACATCTGCTGAGTGAACCGGCGATCGTTGCGGGGCTGGCCAGGGAGGTACTAGGGCAACAATCCAAAATTGACTGGGAAGCGATGCAGGACAATTATGATACGATCCGCGACCACATTGCCGCAGTGGTCCCTGGGTTTGAAGATTACAACAGACGGGTGCGTCGGCCTGGGGGGTTCTACCTTCCCAATTGTGCCCGGGAAGGAAAGTTCGATACGCCTGACGGCAGGGCGCATTTTACCCTCAATCCAATCCCTGAACATCACCTTGAAGAAGACCAATATATCCTGATGACCATTCGCAGCCATGACCAGTATAACACCACTATTTATGGGCTGGACGACAGGTACCGAGGCATTTACAATGAACGCAGGGTTATTCTTATGAACCCTCAGGACATGAGGGAACGACAGTTCCTCCCCAAACAAAAGGTCAGCGTAACCAGTCACCACAATGGAATAAAACGCCATTCGGCAGATTGGTACGTGGTCCCCTACCCGATCCCCAGACGAAACCTGGCAGCCTATTTTCCTGAAGCCAACGTTCTTGTACCCCTCGATCATTATGCCCGGAAGAGCAAAACTCCAGTCTCTAAGTGTATTGTAGTTACCTTGGGTCCCTTTAAGGAGTAGGATATTTCAAATTTGGAAGTATTCGACTTTGATCTTTCGTGCTTGGTTCGGTTTAGGTTGTTCTTTGGTAAGTAAGGACTCGCTGATAGGTGTTGTGCCTTTGGTGTAAAAACCAATTTGTGATTCCAAAATTATTATTGTAGATTGGCACGTGGAAATAATAACCCAACTTGAGCACTTAAATTTATAACAACTTGGTAGTCAATTCTTTGTCTTGGCCTCATTTTACAATTGGGTCACTACGCCTTTTATTCTGGTGAATGGTTTATGTTTGAGTCCCATTGCTTCATATATTTCCCTAACCTGTGCGCTTGGCCTTGAGCATTGCCGGATGAACCTTCGTTTTCCTTCTTTGTCCTTGAAGGTGGTTGTGATTAACTTTTGGCTGTTCATGATGTTGACAATGGTTTTCCAACTGTGGTTGATTCCATGTTGTTTCAGTCGGTGTCGAATGATTGCCACAACGTAATAAGCGAGGATTCCCAGAAAGAGATGTGCTTCGATATGTTCGTCTTTTTGGTGATAGACCGGACGGATACTCAGGTCGGTTTTGAGGGTTCGAAAAGCTGCTTCCACCTCTGTGAGGGTTGAGTATATCTG
>JBFGVE010000099.1:0-10623 GCA_041565275.1 Bacteroidia bacterium | reverse complement strand
TTTTTTATTTGCTATTTTTGGGCCTTCTACGACTTTCATTTCTTTCTCACCTGATACCTTAACGTCTGATTCTACAGGATGTGCCGCTGAGGGAGTTTATCTTACTGGTAATGTAGCTGGTGCGGACTTTGAAATTGGTTATGCTGGCCCTTGTAATTATGCTTGTGTCACCTCTACTGCCGGATGTGGAGAGCCTCATAGCGACTGTTCTCAATTTTCCCTTACTGTTGATGTGCTTCCGGATACTATTCGCCTCCATGCAGTAGAAGGTGCTGGTAATCTAGATTCAGGTTGTACTTACAATTCTGATATGATGATAGATTTCACTACCCTTCCAGTAGTTTGGTCTTCGTTTGATGCACAAAAGCAAGAGAGTGTCGTGGAGGTAAGCTGGTCAACCGTCCAAGAGGTCAACAATCACCATTTCAATATCATGCGAGCAGGAAATGATGGAAATTGGGAACGAATTGGACAAATAATCCCGGAAGGTAATGCGGACCTAGGCAGCAGCTATAAGTTTATTGATGAAAATCCCTTGCACGGGACCAATCACTACAAAATAGTTCAAGTGGACATTGATGGTCAAAGTAGTGAGACAGAAATCGTTTCGCTGTCCTTTACCTTGGATTTATCCCTGGAATGGCGCGAAGTAGGACCAGTTCCACTCCTTGACTACCTTGATGTTGCCTTTGTTTCCAACATTGTATCACCCATGAGTCTGCAAATTTTCAACTTAAAGGGTGAAAAGATAATTGAACAGAAGCTATCTGCTTCCTATGGTTTAAATAAAATAACCCTCGATCTCATGGGAATAGATAAGGGTATTTATTTCCTCAGGCTCAAGGGGTCTCAAGGTACCATCAATAAAAAGATATTGAAAATATAACAGGAAAGATCTGACTTTCTGACTTTGGATTCAAAACAGGCCCCTTGCAGGGGCCTGCTCTTCTTCAGAGTATTTATTCTCCAAATCGGTCCTCTCCTGTTCAGAAAGATTTTATCATTGGGAACCAAGATATCCGTACCAAAGAAATATCCTATCAATACAACTTTGGGCAAATTGTTATCGTATAAGAACCCATGATCAAAATGGTGTTGGGATTGTCTGTGTGCATAGTGGTGCACACTGTACAGTGTTACGGACAAAATTTGCCCAGCACATATTCCATTCCTACAGATTCCTTATTCCAGAGATATAACTTCTTTCTCGACATTCCAATAGGGCAAACCTTCATCAATGGGAACAACTGTCAATCTTCCCATAAGATACGTTTTTATACTCAGGGGCCAACCGCTAAAACCCGTATTCTTCATGACACTATAGGTCGCGTTTTGCAAACTCAAATTTCGATGATGGGTTCCAAAACCTCAACTTATATGGCTACCATAAACGATGATTTAGGAACCCAAGTCAGAATGCGGGGAAGTATGTCGATCAATGATGATCCTGCCAAATACCTTGCTGAACTCCGTCCTGCCATAAATCAACTGCTGCTGCTTGATATGCAGTTGGGACATGGAAGTGCATGGCTTGACCTTACGGACCTAAGGGTCCGTGGAGTAAATATTGAGTCCAGCAATGCCGATATATTCCTGAGCTACAAAAAGCCTAATCTGGAAAAGATGGAACGCCTTCGACTAGCTAGTGGAATGTCCAAAATCGTATTCAGGAACATGGAATATGCCCGGGCTAGAAAAATATCAATCGACAATGGAATGGGCGATACTAAAATAATTATTGGGGAAAAATTGTATAATTCTACCGTTCTTGAAGTTGGGGTCGGAGCCGGAGCCTGCGAGATAATGGTCCACAAAAATGTTCCTATGAAGCTCATTTTGCGTAGCAGTCTGTTCTCTTCTATAGAAATCCCCGACAATTTCTATCACTCAGGGAACAATGTGTATGTAAATCTGGCCTACAAGGCGAATCCTTCCCGATGCGTCACTGCGATGATCGATCTGGGAATTGGATCCTTTTCTTTGATCAGCTACGAATAATTATTCCCCACCCTTACCTCGGCAAGTTCATTTCCAATCTGAAAGAATAGAAATTGATAATGTTCAAAACTTTGGGTAACTTCTTAATATTAGTTAAGTCCAAATGCGAAAGCTACCAATTATAATATTACTGTTGTTCCTGTTAATAGCATGTGACGACTCTCCTGTCTTCCCATTGGAACCCGAGATTTTCTTCGTCGGTATTTCTCCTGAGCAAGCCACTCAATACACTGCCGATGAAATTCAGTTGACAATCCGTTATCAGGATGGAGATGGGGACTTGGGTTATGAGGGGAGCGAAAGGATTAACAATCTTTATATCACGGACACTCGCTCCTTTTTTGCCACCAACCCTTCCAGGACAGCAGCATATTCTATTCCCAGTTTGACTCCCGATACTCGCAGACCTTCTATTCAAGGCGAGATCACTATTTCTATCATGACTCCACCTGCTGAACCGAACGCAGAACTCCTAGTATACGAGGTTTACCTGGTTGACCGGGCTGGAAACATGAGTAATGTAATCAAGACCACGCCCATCACAGTTAATCCATGACCCGGTTCAATGCTTAAATCTCATAAACTTGTACCCATCGCAATTGCTCACGACCAGGTTGAAGCTATTCGAATTAAGTTGCTTTTGGACCGGATCCAGATACCTTATACAGTGAAAGGAGAATTTCTTCACTCGCTCGTCATTGCTGCTCCATCTGCCTTAGGTCCGATGGAGTTCCTGATTTCCAGTGATTTATATGATCAAGCTAAAGATTCTTTAGAAGAACTGTTCGACATCCGTCCAGAGGAGATCTCCCAATTCTGCCCGGCATGTGACACCAAAACACATCCTGGGAACCTGGAATGTCTGTCTTGTGGACTATTCCTTGCCTGAAACCTGTTTCCCTCTCGACTCTTTTCCTATCTTTAAGCCATGTCGGGGAGGTTGAATATCTGGAAAACGGAAATTACCTATTTAAAAAAAGTGGGCCCCAAAAGGGCCGAAATCTTGGCATCGGAAGCTGGAATAAAAACCTATTCCGATCTGCTTACCTATTTTCCCCGCAAATACCTGGATAGGTCCAAGATCAACCGCATCCGGGATATACGTTTCAATACCCAGCATGTGATCCTGATCGGCAAAATTATAGAAGTCGATTTACAAAAAAGTAAAAGGGGTGGCCGGTTGGTTGGGACCTTTACCGATGGTACCGGATTTCTCGACTTGATCTGGTTTAAAAACCTGAAATGGATAAGGGCCAACTTGCCCCAAGATGAAGAGATCGTATTGTATGGCACTCCGAGGATATTTGGCAACACCATTCAGATAGCCCACCCTGAGATCGAACGTGGAAAAAACCGGGAGCATTTAATGGGCAATCTTGGCATCACTCCTGTATACCACAGTTCTGAGAAACTGAAAAAAGTAGGGCTCGATTCCAAAGGGATCAGAGGTTTAGTGGAGAGTTTGCTGGAGATCGGCACCATTGACATCCAGGAAACCTTGAATCCCTGGCTTTGTCGACGCTATGGTCTTCTCAGTCGAAAAAATGCACTGGAACAAATTCACTTTCCTGAGAATTGGGAGAAGTTACGCAAAGCCGAAAAGCGTCTTAAGTTTGAAGAATTCTTCTTCTTTCAGATGGTGATGGCAGAAAGAAAACTGGTCCAGCAACCCAAACACAAGAGTTACCCTTTTCCCAGTGTTGGCAAGTATTTTAATACTTTCTACACCGAACATCTCCCCTTTGAACTGACGGGTGCTCAAAAGCGAGTATTAAAGGAAATTCGAAAGGATGTGGCTCAACCTGTCCAAATGAACAGGCTTATCCAAGGCGATGTCGGATCTGGAAAAACCATGGTTGCTTTTATGAGCATGCTGCTGGCATTAGACAACGGGTTCCAGACAGCCCTCATGGCTCCAACCGAAGTTCTTGCGGAGCAACATTTCAACAAAATTCGCAAATACGGTGGCCCAATGGGCCTCAAAGTAGGATTCCTTACCGGCAGTGTAAAAGGAAAAGCACGCAAGCAATTGCTCTTTGAACTTGAAGAAGGGGTGATCGATATTCTGGTTGGCACCCATGCTCTGATCGAGGACAAGGTAAAATTCAAAAAGATTGGTCTTGTCATCGTAGATGAACAACATAAGTTTGGGGTAGAACAGCGTAAACGACTGTGGGACAAAGCGGGCAACGGTATTTACCCCCACAATATGGTCATGACAGCTACCCCAATCCCCCGGACCCTGGCCTTGACCATTTACGGTGATGTAGATGTTTCTCAAATTGATGAACTTCCTCCGGGGCGAAAACCAGTTCTGACTGCTGTTCGGACGGAAGCACAGCGGCTACAGGTACTTGGATTCATGCGAAAAGAAATCGAAATGGGGCACCAAGTTTATGTGGTCTATCCTTTGGTTGAAGAATCCGAAAAAATGGATTACTTAGCTGTTACAGAAGGCTATGAAGCCATCACCAGGGCTTTCCCCAACGAGCACGTCAGTATCGTACACGGACGCATGAGGCCCGATGTCAAAGAGTTTGAAATTCAGAGATTTAAGAACGGGGAAACCAAAATCATGGTAGCTACCACCGTGATTGAAGTTGGGGTTGACATCCCCAACGCCAGTATGATCGTGATCGAGAATGCCGATAAGTTTGGCTTGTCTCAGTTACACCAATTAAGGGGTCGTGTAGGACGCGGAAGCGATCAAAGCTATTGTATCCTAATGGCTGGAAAGAAACCGTCAGAGGAAGCTAAAAAACGGCTCAAGGCCATGGTCGATACCCATGACGGTTTCAAGATCGCAGAGATCGATATGCAGATCCGGGGATACGGTGATTTTCTCGGTACCCGCCAAAGTGGCCATTTCCCCGAACTGAAAATGGCTAATTTCGTAGAAGATGGAACTATTTTTGAAGAGGCCAGGGAAGGTGCCTTCATCATCATGCAGGCTGATCCATTCCTGGAAAGACCCGAAAATTATGGGATCAAACTGTATTATACCGAATACATGAAGAAGTATGGAATTCTGAAAAATATCGCCTGACTCGGCCCCCATGAACTATTTTCTATATTTGGTTATGGCAGTTCTGAAGCTCACCTTTATCGTTCTGAAGTACATTTATATTTCTTGGGTTGCATTGGTTTTTATCCTGTTCATGCTGGTAGCTTTTGTCCTGTTGATGCCCGGGCATCTGCTACCGGGCAGGGCCGCCAACCGCTACAGCAATTTTATCCTGAGATGGTGGGCCATGATCTGGAGTGCGCTGGCAATAATGCCCATTCGATCAGAGGGCAGGGATCGCTCTATTCAGGATCAAACCATGGTAATCGTCACCAACCACAACAGTTACCTGGATGCCATCGCATCTTATACAACGGTAAGGCACCTTTTCAAGACCCTGGCCAAAAAAGAACTGACCCAGATGCCACTTATGGGGCAAATATTTCTGACTTCAGGGATCATGGTTGACAGGAGCAGTACTGAAAGCCGAAAAGCCAGCTATCAAAGGATGGTAGCGGCTATAAAATCAGGTACCAGTATTGTGATCTACCCGGAGGGCACCCAGAATCGCACCGACAATGTCATGAAATCCTTTTACAACGGAGCCTTTCGCCTTGCCATTGAATGTCAGGTCCCGGTATTACCCATCGTGACCATGAATACCCGGAAAATATTGCCACAGGCACAGTTTACTAAGATAAGACCTGGCACAATTTGGCAGATATACCTCAGTCCTGTTCCAACAAAGGGAATGACCATGGAAGATGTAGAGGGGTTGAAAGATCAAGTCTATGCCCGGATGGAGGCAGTGATCTGTCAAAGCGAAATTCCGGATTAGGGGAACACATCATTCTTCCTGGCAATTGACTCTATCTTTTTAATAACCCGGACCATGTCGTGCTCTATCGAATTATAACTTCGAACTTCTTTCCCATTGTATTTAATCAGCAATGCTACCGATCGATTTTGGTCCCTTAAGGCGGACAAGCAGTTTTGTTTGTTCAGCCGGTACGCTTCCCGCATCCTGCGCTTGATCAAGTTTCGGACAACAGCTCTTTTAAAGCTTCTTTTAGGAACCGTAAAGGCTACCATCATCGGAAAAGTGACCAAGCTTTCAGGAAGATCAAAAGCATAAATTACCCAGAGGCCTCCACAATTAAAAGACCGCCTCTGAGCGAACAGGAGGTCGAAACTCCGCTTGTAGCACAACTTCTCTCTTTTGCCGAATGTGTACCGGAAATTACTCCCTGACCCATCGGCTTGAACATTTTTATTGCTTGTGTTTGGGCTCGTCACTGACGGTCAACTTTTTACGACCTTTGCGACGACGTGCAGCAAGGATTTTCTGACCATTTTTGGTAGCCATTCGACTGGTAAAACCGTGCTTGTTCCTTCTCTTGCGCCGACTGGGTTGAAAAGTACGTTTCATTGCTTCTTCAAATTTTAATCGCTTCCCGCATTTTCTTGGGCTGGCAAAGATATCAATTCTAATCAATATATAAAAATGAATCTCCTCTTTCCCAGCACTTGAAGTAAGGAATTTTCTCTACTTTTGAGGAATGAGACCGAAGCTAAAATTAAATAACATCACCACACTGCATGACGCTCGCTACTGCTCTGCGGTTGGCGTGGATTTGTTGGCTTTTGCTTTGGGTCAAGATATCAACAATGCCCTTTCTACTACTCGGGTGGCAGATATTATGGAATGGCTGAGTGGCCCGGAATCCATTGGCGAGTTTACATATGAAAATCCTGATGAGATCAGAAAACTGGCTGAAGAAGCTAAGGTAAATTTCATCAGTATCCCGGCAGACTATCCCATTCGGACTGCCAGAGAACTCCCTTCAAACCTAGTTTTCCGCCTGGGAAAGGACTTAGATCCCGATTCTCTCATTCTGTTGGGCCAGTTAGCAGAGAGTTTCCCTGGGGCTTTATTCGAATTCAGTGGAGCAAATGGATCAGTCTGGAAATCGCTAAAGTCAAATGACCTGATCGGGCGGTCTCTTCTCTACTTCACATCTCCTGATCCTATCTATGCCATTCTTATCAAAGGCTTCTGTAATCCGTACGCCTTTTCGCTTGGAGATTTTGTTGAAGAACCCGACGGACAACTTGACTATGAAACTTGCGATGAATTCATCGAAGGGTTTCAGGCTCTGGTCACTGTTTGATCATCTTGTCTCAGCGTATATCTGGTCCAACTTCCCCGATTCCTGATAGCTGTAGAAACCATCCTGAGCAACGATAATATGGTCGATAATCTTCGAATCGATCAACCGTGCACCACGGACAAGCTTTTCTGTTAACTTATTGTCTGCGGTACTGGGATTTGGATTCCCGGAAGGGTGATTGTGACATAACACGATGCAGGGTGCACGGTGCAACATCGCCTCTCTAAAGACTATTTTGGGATCAATTAGGGTAGCATTGACCCCACCCTGTGAAATTTTGGACTTTCCCTGAACCCGAAGATTGCTGTTCAGGTAGATGACATAAAATTCTTCATGTGGCAGGTCGATCAACCAGGGCCGAATGTAACTGGCTATTTCGCCAGGGCTTTTCAGCTTTGCCAATTCCATTCGCTGGCTCATCTTGCGACGTCCCAATTCAAAGGCTGCCAACAGCTTACAAGCGACTGCAGGTCCGATTCCCTTCATCTGGCAAAGATCACTGACCCCCAGTCTGGCTAAACCAGGAAGTCCGCCAAAATCCTCCAGCAGCTTCACACCGAGATCTATAGCGGTGAAGCGTTGTGTACCCGACCCGATCAATAACGCGATCAGTTCGGCCTCGGTCAGTCCGTTTACTCCCTTGCTTATCATTTTCTCCCGCGGCTTCTCTTCTTCTCTCCAGGATGGAATAGGGCGACTTGGCTTTTCTAAAGTGCTGTTTCCTGGCCTGTTCAGACGGGTGTTCATTTCTAGTTTTTCTTCAGCAGTTAATGGCATGACCCAAGGATACTTAACCGAGCTCAAGGCAGGATGGAATATTCTCACAAAAGGTAACAGCCAAACCCAGGATTGGAAACTCCAGAAACGCTACAAAAGAGAAGGATTTCTTTATTTGAGCACTTCCAATTTATCCATGATAGCCTGGGTTGCACCGGCATGGGACTCCATGTATGTCCGGTTTTTTTGTCTGAGGACTTCTAATCGGGTACCATCTGCCAGTAGAGCGGATAACCCTTTCAAGAACTCTTCAGAATTATTCACGGAAAAGGCTGTCCCTATTGTTACCATATCTACTGCTTCCCTGAAATTCTGGTAACGGGGACCGAAGAATACGGGGTTTCCATAAACTGCTGGTTCTTGAATGTTGTGAATGGACCGGCCAAAACCACCACCTATGTAGACTACCTTTGCATAATGGTACAAGCGAGACAGCATTCCTACATTGTCAATCCACAACAATTCGGTTTGTGCACTGACTTCATCCATTTTGCTGTAGCGTGCCATACGACCCTGACTGGCCTCAACCTGAGTAGCAATTCGGCCGTGGTGAATGTTGTGGGGAGCTACTAACCACCGCAAGCCCTTGTGCCGCAGTGCCTCCACGACCGGTAAAAATATCTTTTCATCTTTGGGATAGGAGCTTCCTACTACAATCACAGGATGCTCTCCTACAAAGGCGGCAATGCCCTCAACATCTTTGAACTGTCCGGGCAACTGCGCAGCCCGGTCGAACCGGGTATCTCCGGTAACCGAAACGCGGTTAGTGGCTACTTTTTCCTGTAACAAGGCTTTGGTAGTTTCATCCTGGGCAAAAATCCAACTGAAATTTAGAAAAGCCTGTTGGTAAGACCTTCTGAGTATACCGCGCAAAAACCGACTGTCTTTCCGTAGCGAAGCTGATACCAGATAATGGGGGACTTTTTGCTCAGATAGTTGATGTAAAAAGTTCAACCAGAGATCATACTTGACAAAGAATGCTTGCCTTGGCTGGACGATGTCAAGGAAGTCGCGGGCATTACCAGGAGTATCCAGGGGTAGGTAGCAAACAGCATCTGCAAGAGAATAATGCTTGCGTATTTTGTACCCCGAAGGGGAGAAAAATGTCAGGAGTAAGGCTTTTTCTGGGTGTCGGGCCTTGATGGCTTCAATCAAGGGTCGTCCTTGCTCGAACTCACCCAGAGAAGAACAATGGATCCAGACCCAGTTGGTTCTTTCATGAACGGCTTCCCGCAACCTTTGACGCCATTGTTGTCGTCCCTGCCTCCAGAGACGTGCCTTGAGACTAAAACTGGCAGCGATACGTACTGCAAGGCCATAAGCGCGAACGAAAAGGGTATAGCCGGGGATCACTTCGTAAGATTGTCGGTGAAACGAGGCCCTTTCAAGTCGTAAGGCCTTTTGATAAATACAAGGTTGCCTTCACTCCGGCTCATTTGGCGGTAACCCAGTACGTAGAGCAACGAAGGCCCCCAGCGCCGTAAAGAGCGGGGATTGACAACCAGCATATTACCGTATTTGGGATGTCGGCGAATACCTGGAAAGAGGGGTAATATTTTCTGGAATCCAATGCGCCGCAGAAAGGAGGAACGTCGGATTCGCCGCTTAGGGATGCGCCGGATGATGAAAAATCCATCCTCTCCCTGTTGCTGGTACAAAGGCAGGAAAATACGTCCTGAGAGGGGTGCAAAAACGGGAAACCTGCGATATTGGGCCAACAGCTCCTTCTCTTCTACTTCGCGAAAATTAAAGTAACCGGGTCTCATCTTAAAATCCTCTGCAGTTCGTACCCCGTATCGATAGCGAACCTCAAAGAAATGTTGGAGATGGGGGATACACTCTGCTTCCAAATGATTGAGGTTAAGTTCGTAGCTGCAGAGAACACCTTTTTCCATACAGCCGACCCGGACAAGCATAACCCGTAAAAAGGCGAGATGATTGTTGTGAGCGTTCGGAGAATCATGTTGGCCAGCCTCAAAGACAATACTGATATGCCCCTGGGCGTTGACATAGCTCAAAAGAGGTCCATTCAATTGCTCATCCAGGCCCAAAATCTTGGGAACGGGAATAGACGCCACAAAATTGCGGTTCCGGAGGGTGTCACCGCACAGCAAAAAGGGTGAGCTTTCTGAAGAGGTAGTATGCAGATCGAGAAATACCAGGGGACCTTTCCTATTTTCGGATATTTCGCATATCAGCTCGTGCAATTCGTGCATTTCTTTGGCTTCATAAGAATCCGGGATTTTTCCCAGTGATCGCATATCCGAAGCCATCTTCCACATGCGGTTGAGATCGTAGTCAATAAAGCGTTTCCCTTCCTCCAAGGCTCTCAAATTTCCAGCCAATGCTATCAGTTCCCCGGAAAAGCGGTCTTCGAATCCCTTGAGTTCTTCCAAAAGGGTTTGCAAAGCAAGCACACCTGAAGGTTCATTTCCATGCATTCCTCCTACCACAACCAAGGTTGGACCAGGCGACTCGCCCCTGAAATACCCAAGTACACGGTTACACTTCATAGATGCCTGTCGTTCCTGCACTACCTCCATCTCAGGATCTATTCTTTCTTTTTCATCTTTTCCGTTTTTTGAGAATCTACAAACTCTCTCAAAAAGTTGTCGGCAACGTTGACAAAATGCCTTTCGGTCACAACCCCGATCAAACAGTTACCATCTCCAA
>JBFGVE010000098.1:0-10705 GCA_041565275.1 Bacteroidia bacterium | reverse complement strand
CTGCTGCGCATTTGATAAAGCTCACACAAGGCCGAGCGGCTTTGAAGCCAGCCTTCGGTGGCCAGCTCCGAGACTGGGTTGACCAAGCGGCTGATCAGGGCGATCAGGCAATTCCTCTGCCCGTTACCCCTAATCCCTGCCTTGGAGAGTTGCTCACCTATCCCGCTTGCATCGAGCACCTGCTTGCAAAGCCATTCGGCACCGATCTCCCGTGCTTGCTCATGCTCAAAGGAATCAAGATCCACTTCGACAAAGTCCTCTGAGCAAGCCTTCAGAGCTTTGGGCTGAGGGGCCGGCTTGTGGGAAGGATCGGTTTGAAGGATCTCCTGGTAAAAGCGATGTGCCAGCTGATCTACCTGATTGTCAATGAATTGATCAAAGAGTCCGGACTGCCCCAACAGGAGATGCTCGATCCTGTCTGCCAGCAGCTTATGCTTATGTTCAGGAAAGCCATCGAGCTTCCCCAGGTTGAGGATCGCTCTCTGGCGAGGCTTACCCTCGGCTCCCCGATAAGACTCAACTAGGCGGTAGTAAACATAGCGTTTGTCGGAGTTGGGATTCTTCTTATGGACTTTTCGAATGAACATGCCCCAAAGATAAGGAGAGGGGCAATCCCATCCAACATATATGGGTCACTACGAACGGGAATCCAGACCATAATCGGTCATTTATGGACGTATTGACCGATTATTTTTGCAAATTCAAGGAAAATAGATGATTTATGGGTGCAAAATGCTCAACTTGGGATAAGGAACGTTTAGTTTGGATGCACTGTTTTTGTATTTCATATTTTTCATTTATATTATTATTGCCATGTTTAAACCAAGTCGAGACCACGAAAACCAATCATCCCATGGTACTGGACAGCAAATTGAGTCACAGGGTGGAGTTTTTCTAACGCCACCTGCTTTTTCTTTGTCTGGAAGCCCGATGCAATTAGAGTCAGATTCTCCGGAACAAAGCCGAAAAAGTACTCAGAGGAGCACTATGTCCCCTCCACCTTTCTCCATAACGGCTTCCACCTTGCAACGAAGCGAAGCCCCTATGCAACTGGCGAAAACTGGAGACATGAAGTTTGATCCCAAGGCTGATGCGAGTGCATTCTCTAAAGTAAGGGCCAAGGTAATACTTAAAGCTATTACCGCTGGATACGAGATGACCAACAAAGCCATTGCCAAAACATCTAAAGATAACGCTACCTACAAGAGTTTTATTGATGCTGGCACAGCTGATCCAGGTGGTGTCGATGGCAGGGTCACAAAAGTGAAAACAGGTCTTGGGCAGATCAAGACTTACTTGGAAGAAAGGGAAACCACCTTCAGCAAGTATGCCCTTGATGACGGAGAAAGAGATGAAACATATGCTTATGTCCAACCAGCCGATGGCAAGGATGAGATTTTCGTCGGCGGAGCCTTTTGGGGAGCGAAATTGGATGGAATCGATTCCCAAGGCGGTACCGTCGTTCATGAGTTGACCCACCTGCTCTTGGGAACCAGTGACCATACCTACGGAATCTCAGATAGTAGGGACAATGCACTAAATGATCCCGATACGGCTGTTGACAATGCCGATAACTGGGAGCACTTTGCTGAATCATCTTGATCAATGTGAAAGTAATATTAATATTCATTTTATCGATTCTTGCTCTTAATTGCACGCCTAGTATGTCTACTCAAACTCCAATCTCAGATATTACCGTAAGGATTAAGGCCGAGGATACCAGTTTTGATCTATCCTCTCCTCTGGTAATCTCATTCTCAATAGAGAATGAAGGGGAGAAAGAGAGAAAAATCTGTAAATACATGACCCCTATCGAAGGATTTAAAGGGAATATATTTCGCATCACCAACGAAAGAGGAGAGCGGATTTCCTACAAAGGTCCTATGGTCAAAAGAGGTAAGCCATCTGAATCCTCTTTTGTTTCAGTCGCAGGTGGGGAAACGCTTGTGTATTCGATAGACCTTGCAAATGGATACTCCTTTATGGAGCCAGGGGTTTACAGTGTCCAGTTCAAAGGCAGGAGTATGAATGATCTACCTGATTCTAACGTATTGAATATCGAGATAGGACCTCCCTCTGGAAATTCAGAATAACAATAAGTCCCTTCATAGATATTTGATTCACTCTCATAGATACGTAAGAGATTGTCTAAGAAGTCCCATCAGCAAGAGTTGGTGGGACTTTGGAATTGCAACAAAAATGTGGACAATTTCATTGGTCATGGTACGTGTTTATTATGGTCAAGCTTTTGGGCAAATTGTTCCGGGCTAAGGTATCCGAGAGATGGATGCCTTCTGAAGCAGTTGTACCAGGTTTCGATGTATTGGAAGATTGTATCTTTTGCTTGGTCCCTATCCCTGAACTTACTTCCGTAGAAAGTCTCTACTTTGAGAGTTATTTATTTTCACCTTTAATTTCATGTCCACCTAAAGGTGGCAACTTCACTTCATCGATGATCAGATAATCGAATTCCTGACCATAAATCTGTCGTTTGAAATCCGGATGCTGTAGAATCCCGATCGTCGTGCCGCCTACCAGATTAGCCGCGTCAAGGATGATCCGGGACAAGAACCGGTCGGAATCTTTTTCGTTTTCGGTATCCAGGTTATCCTTTAGGTATTGTTGGCTTGCGTGGATTGCGGAATCCTTCAATACTGCTTTGATCTTCCGCTTATAGGTCCGAATTAGTTTTTGCAGGCGGTATGGCTTGACATTATCCTCGTGGATCAATCCCGGATCGCTGCAGATCCGAACCGGCACGATCAATTCGAGGCACTGTTTGCTGAACTTTCCGACCATTCGCCCGATGACATTGTCCACGGCGACATGGGTTGCAGAGGAAAGCAATACGCGCTTTCCCCGCTTTACCAATTGGAGGACCAATTCAATGATGGATGTTGTTTTCCCGGAACCGGGAGGGCCTTCAAGTAAAGCAAAATCTGGAGTTTGTAATGCCTTCTCCACCCATCTTCGCTGCTCCAGCGTCCCGTCGAATGACAGGTCGGTCAATACATACCATTCTTCGACGATTCCTTCCTGGTAGCGGTGTCCGGAAAACGAAGTATCCTGCCAACCGAAAAGCTGGAGTAGCGGTGCATGTCCGGGAAGCGGACGAAACTGAAGATTCTCAATCGCCTCGATCTGCTTTTCAATTTGATAGGTATTCGGTTCCAGATAGAAGTTGTCCGCAACTACATCACGTTCAAGCGTAAACCACCCTTCGTCATCATCACGATCAATAAAGTGAATCCGGTCGCGGAAGTAGAACATATCGTTCTGATCAAAAACGTACCTTGTATTTTCATTGAACACGAGGTTCCTGATTTTGTCCGCTTCCCTTGAATTCGGGTAGGCATCTTCGTCGAGGTAGTATCTCAAGTCCCCTTTCTCTCCTTTGGCTTCTTGTTCATTCTCGGTCTCATCTTGATCATCTTCCGGTTCGTAGATCTCACGGCGAACATGAATAACCGGGGTTTGCTCCTTTAAGAATTCGAGAATAGCGTACAGATATGCCTGGTAATTACGCAATTCGAATCCCGCGTTGTTCACCACCTTGGGATGAACCGGGGCATTTGCTTGAAATAGATTTGGTTCACGTCCGTTCATAATCCAGTATCTCCAAAGTTTAGAAAGCAGGTGATCAACCGGCCCTGGTTGATGATCAAAATGAATTCGGTCACGGCCACGAGTTCCTCCCGGTTCAGGTAGCCTTGGGACACTGCATCCTGTAATTCATTACGTCCAACCCGGATTTTCGATTCGTTCATTTTTCGTCTGATCACTTTGCCCTTATACAGGCACCATGCGACCAAGGCTTCCGGGATTCGGCGGGAACGCATCTGCTCCCAGAAGTGCTGCGTCGTATCAAATCCTTCGAACTGTGGTAGCGCCATGATTTTGCTTTCCCAGTTCGATTCATAGGTCGTGCCAAAGGATAAAAATATTAATTATCAGCTAGTTAACTATCATGTATCAATAACTTTATGATAAAATTTTATGGGTACTAATAAATTTTTATAATTATCTTTTATGTTGCTTCAGAGACTAATTTGGTCTCTAATCGTGCATATAAAGTTATTTTCATTATCTTTCGTGTGTTTACAGGGACTAAATAGGTCCCTAATTATGCATGAAAGATAAGTCAATCGGTAAAACAAATGCTGATTTCCTTTCGAGGATTCAAGGGGCAGCCTCTCAATGCTTCTCAATTCAAGATGCATATTCTGTTCATGGAGCCATGAGCAAAGATGCCGTCAAAAAAGCATTGCGCGACCTCGTCAGACTCGGATGGCTGATCCGGCTAAAGGAAGGGCTGTATCACATCGTTCCATTTGAACAAGATTCCGAAACATTCATGCCAAACTGGCATCTAATAGCCGGAAAAATTGCAGGTACCGATGAACATTACATCGGTTATTATAGTGCCTTGGAAATCCATGGCCTGATTACACAGCCGTCCTTAACTGAGCAGGTTGTGATCAATAAACGGATCAATCCGTCTGTCCAACAAATCCGCAACATCCAGGTCCAATTCATCTACCACAACGAAAAACACTTCTTCGGTGCCAAAAAGACCTGGATCGACAAATTCAACAAAGTCCTATGCAGTGACTTGGAAAAGACGTTTATCGATTGTCTGTTCAAACCCCAATACGCGGGTGGAATGATCGAAATCGGAAAAGCCCTGGACCGGGCAAAGGAAAAGGTCAATCTTGATCAACTCCTTGAATATGTAAGGCGATTCCAAAGCCAATCCGTGATCAAACGCCTTGGAATGCTGATGGACATTTTGGAAATCGAGCATTCCGTGAAATTCGAATTTCAGAAATTGATTACGCCGTCATTTACCCCGTTTGATCCGACCTTACCTAAATCCGGCACTACCGTTAGCAAATGGCGAGTTCAAATGAACATTTCAGCGGAGGAGGTACGCGAAGCCCTATTCACCTAATATGATCAAACCTGGAGACATACAGCGCATTGCAAACCGGACCGGCGTCCGCGACGGTCAGATCGAAAAGGATTATATCCTTACCTGGATTTTGTACGGTATTGCCGGAAATCAATTCCTTTCCGATCAATTGGTTTTCAAAGGCGGAACGGTGTTGAAAAAAGCCTATTTCCCGGATTACCGCTTTTCCGAAGATCTGGATTTCACTTTAGCGGATGATTCAGTTACGGATCAAGACCTCCTTGCAGAATTCCAACAAGTGTTCGAATGGATAAGAGAGGAAGCAAACATTCCGATGGAAATCAAAGGGGAACCCCAAAACCATCCTGCCAGCGGCAGCCTGAAATTCTATATTACATATTCGGGGCCATTAGGGGGCGACCTGGGCAGAAAAGAGATCAAAGTCGATCTCACGCGGGGCGAGACAATGATTTTTGATCCGGTAAAACGTCCGGTCTTCTCCGAATATGCCGACATCGATGATCTAAGTTTCAGCTTGAATTGCTATCCGCTCCCGGAAGTCCAGATCGAGAAGATGGCGGCGCTGATGGGCAGGACGATTCCTCGCGACCTTTACGACCTTTGGTATTTGTCTGAATACGAGGATATGTCCCTTTCTGATCATTGGTTCGAATTTGAACGAAAGGCAACGGACAAAGGCCATGATCCGAATGAATTCCTTTCCAAAGTTGAAAGCAAGATGGAAACCTGGAAGCGGCAATGGAAGGCGAGCCTCGCAACTCAAATCCGGGATTTGCCTGATTTTGATGAGGTATGGCGAGATTTAAGGAAGGAATTCAGGAAATTGGAAAAGTGATCATAATCCCTGCCCGGAATTCCGGTCACCTGAACTGAACAACTCCCCCACCTCACACTCCAACCCCTTCGCCAGCTCAAAAACCACTGAAATACTCGTATTGATCTCCCCGCGCTCGATCCGACTGACCTGGTTACGGCTCATGCCGGTCCGCAGGGCCAATTCCTGCTGCGTAATGCCGCGATTTTCGCGCATTTGGCGGACTTTCTCGCCGAATTGCCGGATGAATTCCTCGTGCCGGATGTAGGACATTCCGAAAGTTCTTCAAAAAATGGCGAAAAATCTACGACACAAGTTTGTGTCTTTCATTGGTTCCGATTATGCTTGCGAGTGTTCAAATCATCGAAAACGCTATGATTTCCTACGAAAACCAAATGATCATTATCCGGATCGATACCTCGGAGCGGGGTGATGGGCCGGAAGAATTTATGAAACTGCTCAAAGACAGCCTGATCCAAACTGTACAACAATGCCTTCCCGGCCCCCAGGACCACTATACCATGGATCAGGAACTATCTGGAAGCTTGTTCTACGTCCTCGAATTCCTTAAACAGATTGGTGTGGACCGGTCCAAGATCAATTGATCACCGACGATTCCGATCAACAAAGTGTTCAAAATGCTTACACCCTGATCAATTTTTCCGGATTTCTTCGTTCTAATAGGTAGAACTGCAAGCGGCGACGCATTTTCACCTTGAAGAACCGGTTTGATCAATGTTTCCACCATTCGAATCACTCCTTGCCTCGCTTTCCCAAGCCGAAGTTTACGAATCCCACGACGCGGACATTTCTGATCTGTTCGGCGTTCCTTCCATGGTCACTTTCAATGGAGCGATGGATCATGACGAGTACAAGGCTGATATTTCAAACAAAGTCCGTGAATTCCAGCACCAATTGAGTACCCACCTCGAAACGCTGCCATCCCAGGCCAGTCGGGTGCAACTTTTGTCTGAGATCCATTTTGAACTTTCAGAAATCCATCAGGATTTTTTCCAAAAGTCAATCGGCAAAAAGGATCAATTGATCACCATCCCTGCCAACCGGAATGTCAAATACACCTGGTATGGAGAAGACGCACCGCCGCCGATCATCGAAGTACGGGTGGCACGATTCGTTCGGACTCAGCAAGCAGCGGTGGAACGGTTGATCCGGTATGCCGAACATAAGATCAATCTCATCCATGCCAGCGCCAACCTGATCGAGTCCGATCAAAGGACTGAATTCTTTTTCAATCTTAATCAGTTGAATTCGGCAGATAGATTACTCGAGAACGGTCAGGAAACAGTTCCCACTCAAAAGGTCCAATGGAACGGTGGTCGAAAAGAATTTGTTCAATTGTTCGCCGAACTGATCAAAACTGGCAAACTCGGCCTTGGTCCTGACAACACTTCGGACACGGAACCGATCGTCAGGCTCCTTCATTCCTGGTTCTATATTCCAAAGTCCAAAGGAGAGGGCGAGATCTCCGCC
Source organism: Bacteroidia bacterium (assembly GCA_041565275.1). Taxonomy (GTDB): domain Bacteria; phylum Bacteroidota; class Bacteroidia; order J057; family JADKCL01; genus CAWUKT01. Next base: position 3,467 of record JBFGVE010000098.1, on the reverse strand, counting down.
GGGACACTCAGCACTTACTTCAAAAAATTCAATTCCGGTGAGGAATTTTGAACTGCCCCCATTACAATGCTCAACCTTACAGTAAGCTTACTGTCCTAATATCTCGCGGCGATTTTTGCCTCCTTGCTCAAAAGAACAAAACGATTTGATCATGGAAGTAATCACCATCGAAAGCGGAGCCTTCCGCGAGATCATGCGGAAGTTGGAGGAGATCGGCAAAAAGGTCCGCGACCTGCAATTGGAAAAACTCAAGGATCAATGGCTCACCGGCGAACAGGTCATCGAACTCCTCAAAATCAGTAAACGCACCCTGCAATCCTACCGCGACACCGGCAAACTCGGCTTCTCCCAAATCGGGGCGAAGATCTACTACAAAGTCGAGGAAGTCCACCGCTTCCTGGATGCCCACTTCAACCGGCCGTTTTGATCATTTCATTCACCTAAAATTCAGTTCAAATGGACAACAAGAAAAATATCCGCCTTGAAGTTGCTAACGATATGTATGACGTGCTCCGGGATATCCAGGACCAGCGCCGCAAGGAAACTGGCCGTAAGACTTCCCTGGCGATGATCGCGCTGGAGTTTTTACAGGAGGCGCTGGAAAATGAGGAATTGGGAGATATGTTCCCGAAACCCAAACAGCAGCATCCGGAATTGAACGGGATGGATCATGAAAGCATGCAGTCCGCCGTAAACGAAATCAATGTCCCTCCGTTTGCTGACAACACGATTGGTGAAAAACCGATTGTCGAGATGAAAGAGGCAGAATTGCTCATCGAAGAAGACGGTCGCATCCTGAAATTCGATGATGTCAAAACGCTCCGGGATTATTACAAGATGAAAAAGGCCCAGCTCCTGGAAGCGAGCGAAATCAGCCAAATTCAGTTCGCCAACTCCGAATACCGCCGGATCTTATCGACGCAAAAAGGACGAATCCTTACCATCTTCAGCAACGAAGGTCTGATCTTGATGGATGCCGCTCACATGATCGATTAGGATGTCCCGGAATTGGATACCATTCTTTCCGATACCTCGACCGGCGATGTCGAACCTGAAATCATGCTTCGTGTTTGCCAAAAGTGGGGACACGAATACTCCGTCGATTGGATTCGGTTCGGCGATCATGATGCGCAGTTGTTCAAGCAGCGGCTGGATAGTTTCCCGAGGGACTAAACGCCTGTTTCCCAATTCGTTTTAGTAACAAATAATTGCTAAATTTGTTACTACATCAGAAAGCTGAAGCAATGCGTGGAAGCACGAGAGACCTCATAAAACGGCGAATATCGCGTAAAAAGCGAGGAGGATTGCTATTCCCCGCCGACTTTAAGGATACCGGATCGTCGGAAGCGATCCGGTTGGCCTTATACAGGCTCCAGAAGGATGGATACATCCGTAGAGTTGCCCAGGGGATTTATGTGCGGCCCAAAATCAGCAAATATGCCGGGGAAATTCTGCCCACAGCCGAGGAAGTCGCTGAAGGCATCGCGGAAAGAGATAAGATCAAACTGGTTCCTACCGGCGTGTACGCACTTCATGCCTTGGGCCTAAGTCCTCAAATCCCGATGAAACTGGTCTACCTGACCGACGGCGCTCAACGAGAGATCAAAGTCGGCAAGCGAACGATTAAGCTGAAGCGGGTCACACCCAAAAACCTCCTGGCCAAAGGCGAGATCAGTTCGTTGGTGATCCAGGCGCTTCGTGAGATCGGCAAGGACAAACTCACCGAAGAGGAGGAGGACAAAATACTCGATTTGCTAAAGGAAGAGGATCGAAGGAAACTGCAGCATGATATTGCACTTGCTCCAGAGTGGATTCAAAAGATTATGAGAAAAGTGCTTCAGAATGATCCACGAGGAGATTAAGAATTCGTATAAGACTTTCAACCAGAGAAGACAATTTAATATTTTGTCAAATCGAAATTTTTTTCGTAAAATCGACACATCCATTTCGTTGACCTTTTGAACCGTAAATTAACCCATTGCGATGCACGTGAAGAAGAATTACCCCATCAAATCTGACGTGTTTAGATTTGTAACACTTCGTACACCTGATCACCTCACGGGACTCTCTACTACCACAAATTTTATTTATCATCCAGACATTTCCCAGAGTGCAATTTCTGATTGCCCACCTCATAAAGAAGGAAATGACAATCGTGCATTTAGAGAGTACTTGAAAAATTTCAAACCGGTAAATAGTTATCATGATATTCGAGCAATCCGACCCGAACTATTTGATTACTCAAGTGCCTATTTCACAAGAAGAAAAGACTTAATTCAAAAAGTTCCTTCCGAATTTTTAAATCTTGATCAATTGGTATTGATCTGGGATCAATTGTTTTATCAAATCATGACCCAGGAATCAGAATACATTCGGCAGGCTGCAATCAAAATGATCATTGCCGATCATGTGATCAGAAAGGGTCTCAATGATCCGAATGCGGTCCGAAAAAGCTCGGCGGAGACTAAGATCGTTATCCCAAAAGAAGTGATCAGGTGCTTCAAGCCCTGGCTTTACTCGAATTGTGAAGGGGAACTTGCTGGGGTCAATCGAATTGGAATTGCGGACTTTAGGCGCGTGGAGCAGGAAGTTTGCTGCTATGTTCCGGGAGAGGTTTCACATATCGAAAATGTCCTGGCAAGAGAGTATAAAGAACGACATACAAGAAATCTCCTTCGAACAGAATTAACAACTGAAACGACTCGGGAAATCGAAATAGAGAATTTATCCGATACGACGACAGCAAAAAGAAATGAACTAAGTTCAGAAGTTGCCAATGTCCTGAATGAAGATCGTGCTTCTCATTATGGCGGTTCCCTTGGGGTTTTCGGAAAATATCTCGGTGCCGAGATCAATGCGAATGCATTCGCCGATTTCGCCAACGCGAATTCATCTTCCTACTCAAATCTAAGTTCAAAACTCTATGCGGAAGAAGTCACAAGAAGGGCGGTAGAACGAATTACGCAACGAACGATTGAACGACGGACCTCGAAAATCATCAAGGAATTTGAAGAGAATAACAAACACGGATTTGACAATCGGAAAGGTGGAGAGCATGTAACGGGAATTTACCGCTGGGTCGATATCATTTACACAAATCGATTAGTGAATTATGGTAAGCGATTAATGTTTGAATTCCTCGTCCCGGAACCGGCAACATTTTACAAAAGAGCGCTTGCCTATCAGCCGAAACCAGACGATAGCGGAAGTTCGTCGACTTCTATAAATCCGGATGCACCGAAACCACTCTCGGAGTTCGGGATCAATGGTCCTGGCGACATCAATCGCAACAACTATTCAGGACCGGCAAACGAATATGGAGTAACCATCAATACACCGCTGGAAGCACAGAAGACGGTTTCACAGGCTTTTTCCCCAACCCCACCTTTAACTCACAATAACAAGGCCTGGACCCAAACAATCAATATTCCGCTGCCTCCGGATTACGAGGCGGATACCGTCAGCGG
>JBFGVE010000097.1:0-10780 GCA_041565275.1 Bacteroidia bacterium | reverse complement strand
GATCCTCTTTATTCAGGTATCGTACCGGTAGATTCCAATACATTTGATCCTGCAACAACGCGCTGGGACAGCATGAAGCTAGTCGTTGGCAAAGATTATGACCTTTTATCGGTTCAACTTGACGGCAATTTGGAGGCGTCCCTTTCAACGATCATTGGAACCCCGTGTTTTGAGCAAAATGCCTTCTACAACACCCCTGACCCGACCTATTTAATAACCCAGACTTCAGATGACCATTTCATATTGGGGGCATCTTATCAATGCTTTTACGGTGGCGGAAGTGACCTGGCCTTAACCAAAATAGACGCTGGCAACAATATATTGTGGGCTAAAAAATACGATTTAGGGCCATATGACCTTCTTCAGCAGATAATATCCACATCGGACAACGGTGCACTCGTCGCAGACAAATTCGGATGGGAAAATACCGTTCTAATGAAAATAAATTCTTCCGGGAACAAAGAGTGGGCTTTCAATTTTACTGTGGACAACCAACATATCCCTGTCATACGATATTTGTTAGAAGATAAAGATGGGAACTTCCTGGTCCTCGGAGAAAGGAACAGTGAAGTTCCCGGCCCCCAGGACCTCGGTAATCGGGACGCTGTACTGTTTAAAATCGATTCAAACGGCAACTTACTCTGGGCGAAAAACTACGAGATCGGGAACAATTCCCAGCTTGTTTACACGATAAAAGAGGCAGGGAATGACGCGTACTTCATAAGCGGTGCCAATTACAATCCCGCGCGCGAGAAACGAACCGCCTTGATCATAAAGGTAAACAACCAGGGAGTTCCTGTCTGGACCAGAGAGTTCGTTATTCATAACGATGACCTTGCCAGGACAACTGTAAGGAAGGGGACCCATGAGGCTTGGGTTTGTGGGACTACCGATCATTCAACACAGTTTACAGGGAACAACAATACCGGATCAGATTACTTTCTTTTCAAATTGAACGATCTGGGGTTCCCGACCAAACAGGTATATTTTTCTCACCCGCTCGACGATAAGATCTATGACCTGGTTCTGGGGCAGGACGGCAATCCGATCCTGGATGGATTAAGTAAAGACCAGTCCAGACGATTTTGGGTAAAGGTGGATGACAGTGGAGATGGCCCCAGGTGTTACCAGCGGCCGGTCGATCCCAATGTAATCAGTCCTGATGTAAAGGTTTCCGTCCCGGTTATGCATAGGGATGAGGTATCCCCAACAACAACCTCCCTGAATCCGGAGAAACAAATAATAAAACACAGAACGCAGGAAAAAGAGTGTCCTGATTGTAATTGTGATACCGATCTGTAAGAGGTAAACAGCCTATGAGAGCTATTTTTACATACCTGATTGTGTGGGTCTTAATTGGATCCGGCCATGTAATAGGCCAGATGAGAGCAGACTTTGCCTATACTTATATTCAGAAGCCCACTTGCGTAAACAGTGCCGAGGTCTATCAAATCCAATTAAACGGAAGGATCGAAGGCCATTATACCCGGCTGGAATGGACTACATCCTCGCCGGAGAGTGTGGGAATCTTTCCACAAAATTCGCCCACGCCATTTTTGGGAGTCAATTATAATTCTTTCCCGAGACCAACGGAAATTGAAGTCACCTTACTGGCAATTAACGAGGAAACAGGTGACTCTGTAATGGTCAGCAAAATGGTAGATGTGGAAATGTACATTTCTCCGGTCATATATTTCCGGCCAATGACAATAGAACCGAGTTTTGCTCCTCTCACTGTTAAATTCGAAGATCATTCTTATCCGGTATCCGGAAAATCCATTTCGAAACGGGAATGGTCATTTGGGGACGGTTTTAAAAGCCAGGACAAGGCTCCCGAGCATACCTATAAAGTGCCGGGTAAATACACTGTTCGTTTAAAAGTAACCGATGACAAAGGGTGCGGCGCCCTTCACACCGAAACGTCTCAAACCGTAGTTGTCCATGTTCTGGACCCGGATAAGACCGAAGACACTGAAAAATGATGACCCGAAAATTCCCCAACTATATTGGAGTATTGAATCTGATCCTATCGGCAGCAGTATTGGTGATCTTAGCTTTGATCATTTCGGGGACTATCGAAACGCAGCGGATCAGGTATGTTCGGTCTTCAGACTTGGTTTACAATTATGCCGGAATGAATGAGGCCCAAAATTCCTTCAACCGTAAGAAGGCCGGGTGGCAAGCAAGGATCGACACACTAAAAGCGGAATACGAGGCAGAGTGGAGCAGGTATATCCAGCAGGTAGAAAACTTGTCGGAACAAAAGCGTACCGAAAAGGAAAAATCACTTGCCATTCAAAGGGAACGAGTCCTCGATTACTCACAAAACCTCGCAAAAAGGTCCCAGGAGGAGGAGCAGGTGATGTTGGAAGGGGTCTTGAATCAAATCAATTCGTTCACAAGATCCTATGCCATTGAAAAGGGCTATGACCTGGTTTATGGTACGACCAGTGGGGGAAGCCTGTTGTATGGTAAGGAATCGCTTGACATAACCGATGAGTTATTGGCTGCTCTGAATAAACACTACCGTGGAGAATATTAAGCTAAAAATCGGCCTGATAATAGCAGGATTGAGCCTGGTGCTAGGGGGCCTGTCATGTGATCTCAATAGTAAGGAGATCGTTCAGGGCCGATCAACACAGAACAGGACAAAAAAGAAATCAGTGAATGGGATCGAAATGGCAGTAAAAATGATAAGCCCCCAAGTCCTGGCAGATCAATCCCTTCGCAGCAGCGGTTATTCATATACCTCATCCCAAATGGATAGTGCCATCGCCTCCTACCGGGGAGGGCTAAACTTTACCCTGACCCTCACTCCCCGTGAAAATGGGAGAGGACATCCCGATCTAATGATGAAGGGAGTAAATGGATACAAACAATATGCCGACAGAATGTTAGAACTCAACTTCCGTCTCAACGGATCAATTGAATTAAAAGCCGGACAGGAAACTTACGTTCCTGCTATGGTACTTATGGAAAACACATTTGGTCTGACCAGAGGGCGGACATTCAATCTATTGTTTGCCGATGCAGATAATCCAGAGAGATTATTGAACCAGGAGAAATACGATCTGGTATTCCACGATCCTATATTCGGACTGGGAACAAACCATTTCGTGTTTCACCAATCAGATCTTCACCCTCACCGGGAATTGAATTAAAACATCAGGCCCCATAGATTTAAGATTTTTCAGAAATAAAAGAACGGTACGGGTCCTTACGGCATTTATACTGTTCAATATGGTAGGAGAATTTTTATTCCCCTCCTTCGTTTTCGCGCTCACCAGTGGCCCGTCCCAGCCTGAATTCTCAAGTTTTGAGCCTGTTGCCACGACCAATATGGTGAATGAATATTCCGGGGACTTGACCTACAATCTCCCGGTATTGGAAATACCGGGGCCGGATGGCGGCGGATATTCCATGTCACTTTCTTATCACAGCGGGGCTTCTCCCGAAGAGGACGCCTCCTGGGTGGGTTATGGCTGGACCCTGAATCCGGGAGCCATTGTTCGCAGCAAACGGGGGTTTGCCGATGATTGGAATGGGAGTGCGGTGAAATATTACAACCGGGTCCCAAAGAACTGGACTGCTTCTGTCGGGGGTAACACAGGAGGTTTAGAGATATTTAGTTTTGACGCACCAATAGGCCTGAACAGCTCCATACGCTACAACAACTACAAAGGGTTCGGATATGTAGCTGGTGCTGGTGTGAGTGTTAAAGGGATAGCCAGCCTCGGATATTCTGTTTCCGACGGTGAAGGGAGCTTCTCTTTGTCAATTAACCCCGCCAGGCTGCTAGACCAAAAGAGAGATGAAGGAAAAAAGGACGAGGAGCAGCCCAAGGTCAAAGAAGCCAAGACAACCAAGGACATGGAAAGTGAGAACAAGGCACAGGCCAATAAGAAAGTGGGGAGAATTCGAAAACCCTTGGGTGCTTTGGGGCAGATAACCAGTCAGTACGGAATGCATGTTTTGGGTTCGGACCTTCGTCCCACTAACATTACAGGTTTTACCGGAGGCTCATTCAATTTAAGTGTTTCGGTAGAAGTGGTTCCGGCAGTCGTACCAATTGGGGTAGAAACGGGCTTGAATGGGAACTATACATGGCAGGAGAACATTCCCGAAACCGAGTTGGCAGCTTATGGCAGCATGTACAGTTCCAACGCAGGCAGTGAGGCCATGATGGATTATTTCCGGGAAAGAGAAACCCCATATGTAAAGAGGGATCTCTATTTGTCAATTCCATTTCAGAGCCCGGATAACTTTGGGGTCAGTGGTGAGAGCATTGGCGGAGGCTTCCGTCTCCATAATCGTCATGCAGGGCATTTTCACCCAAATGAAACAAGAAGTTCCATGGTGATCTCTCAACTTGGTGGAGAAATACAAGTAGGGACCAATATCGGATTGGGAGCTGATGCTGGGGTAGGCGAGTCTTCACTGAAGGTGGAAGGATGGGGCAATGACGGATATACCTTTGCAGGTGACGGGGATGAGCCCTATCATTTTCGATTTGCAAATGACAGGGGTGGTTTCAAGACCTTTGGTGATGACAAAGCATATCGGGCAGGATTTGACCCGGTCAGTTCAGTTCCCGGAGTAAAACGCTTTTCTCCCCGGGTGAATGCTCAGGTCCCCCTGGAAATGAACAGTGGAGAAAGAAGCGGGCGTTCCTCCTTCATTGGCTATCATACAAACCGGGAAATGCTTGAGACATCCAATGGCTTCCACTACAATTCCTTTACCCAGGTCCCCGCCTTGTTGGACGGACCGGGAACTTGGGTGGACCGTACTGAATTACCGGATGCAGTTGGCGAATTTGCGATAACAAATGAAGCTGGGATGATGCATGTTTATGGCCTTCCCTGTTATTCAAGAAGAGAAGGAAACCTTCAATATGGACTGGAAGGAACCCCTGCGAGCGCTATTAATTCAAACTACCTGGTTTATAATTCCCGGACCCCTGCCAATGCAGACTGGGTAGTTGGAGAAGAGAGATATGATGCCTATGCAAGCTCTTACCTGCTGACAGAGATAAGGACGCCTGATTATCTTGACCGGACCCACAACGGCCCTTCTCCGGATGATTTTGGGGGGTACACTGTTTTTGAATATGAGAGGACCGCAGGAGACAGGAAAATGAATTCAAGCTCCGATGCCGACTGGTACAAATGGCGGGCGCCATACAATGGGCTGCTCTATGACCGGAGGGAACTATCTGACCCCGGAGATGATGCAGGGAGTGTCGTTTATGGAGAAAAACAAATCTATTATCTCCACAAAGTAGAGACCAGAACCCATTATGCAACATTTTTTACCAGCAAAAGGGATGATGGCTTGGAGGCCGAACACACCGAAGCTGTTGCCTCGGCAAGTCCCAATGCAAAGGGCACTAAGCAACTCAGAAAGCTTGACCGAATAGAGCTGTATGCAAGAGGTCAAGGCAACAATCCTGGCAAATTGATCAAAACCATCAATTTTGAATATGATTATTCCTCTTGGCCGGGGATACCCAATACAGTCAATCCTGGCGGAGGAAAACTCACCCTCCGCAAAGTTTGGTTCGAACATGAAGAGACAAACAATGCAAGGATCAATCCCTATACCTTTTTCTACCAATACCCGAAAGGTGATCCACTGAACTGCCCGGATGTGTCGGCATCTCGGGATTTCTCCTATGTAAACTATCCCGGCCGGTACGCGGACCTTCTGACTTCCCAACCAAACCTAAATGAAACACCTGGTTATGACCCTTTAGCACTTGACCCCTGGGGCTGTTACCAGGCCGACGCAGCCAACCGGTTTCAAAACATGAAACCTTGGGTAAACCAGAATAGGTCTCAATTGGCAAACCTGAATTTTGACCCTGCTGCCTGGCAACTTAAATCCATAGGTTTGCCTTCGGGTGGGGAAATTCATATACAATATGAACAAGATGATTACCAGTATGTTCAGGACAGAAAGGCTATGGCAATGGTTAGCCTCGACCCGTCGGGATCAGAGGATTCAGGCCCGCAGTATATTGGAAATAACAAACCTGACAACCGGTATTATCTCAACACCCAGGCTGATCTGGGGATCCCTGTGGGATCGCAGTTCCAGGTGGAAATGAAAAACCTGATCCACAAAAAGTTTGTCCAAAACAAAGAGAAGATCTATTTCAAATTCTTGTATGCCCTTATAGGTGGCGTCGCAGATATGGATCGCTGCAACAGTGAATATGTAACTGGATATGCGGAAGTTGAAGATGTAGGAATCGATGGGAATGGCGTCTACATAGACATTGTAAAAAACAAACCCTACTCTACCCCCAGGAAGGTATGCCGGGACCTGGTTCGGAGTAGTAAGGGAGGAAAGCTGGACCCCTTCAATGATTGCAATGCCTCAACCTCCGGGATAGTGAATAACAATGATCCTGAAGACATTTTGATGCAATTGGTGGGGAAGATCGGCAACACCTTTGCGGGCCCGGCCATCAATTGTTTGAATGTTGATTTTGAGCACAGTTACCTTAAAGTTCCATTGCCGGTTGCGAAACTGGGAGGTGGTATTCGGGTAAAAAGGTTGATGATGTATGACCGGGGGCTGGAGTGTGGTGATGAAGTGCTCTATGGTACAGAATACTTGTACCAGGATACAGAAGGCCGGAGCAGTGGCGTCGCATCAAATGAAGCCAATGCTGCCAGAGAGGAAAATCCGCTGGTCACACTGTTAGACCGGCAAAACCAATCCTTCTTGAACAAAGTGATCGCTGGCAGGGATAAAAAACAAATGGAGGGGCCATTGGGTGAAAGCCTGTTGCCACCGGCAACCGTTGCGTATGGAAGGGTCATCGCCAAAAGTATTCATTCCGGGCAAACCAACCCGGGTTTTACGATAAACGAGTTTTATACCTACAAAGACTATCCCTTTGATTACAGGTTTCCCTTTGTCGACAACGGCAGTTCGGCGACCAAAGCCACCACCATCAGCAGAAAAAAGGACTGGATGGCAATTCCTGCCGGGTTGGTGAATTATTATGTGAACAATTTGTGGCTTACCCAGGGCTACCGGTTCGTCAAATACGAGATTCCCGGGCAACCCAGATCCATTGCTACATACGGAGGGGATTTTGCCAATGCCGGAGACCCCTCTCAGTTACAGTTATCAGCATACCAGGAATTTAAATATTTCCATCCCGGAGAAATGGTCCCTATTATGCGATCCCCCGAGGAGATCGATCAAAACGGATGGTTTCCGGGAAAGGAAATGGATGTAGTGATGGAAAGCCGGGCGGTACATGATATTGCCAAAGACCTGAATGTAGAGTTTGATGTTAGTGTAGGGTTATTGTTCATTCCCCTGCCATTTTCCTCAGCCATGCCCTCGGTCTCTTACAACGAAAGCAGGCTTCACACCCATGTGACAACTAAGGTGGTCCGCTATCCGGCTATTAGAAAACAGGTGCGGTCCTACCAGGATGGAATGTGGCATGTAACCGATAATATGGCTTTTAATCCACACAACGGTGAACCCATATTGACAAGAACAACCGATGGCTACCAGAGCTTGGACCTGGCCCTTTCAACCGGGCATAAGGGTTTCTACCATACTTTCTCAATACCGGCTGCAAATGAATATCCTGCGATGGGACAGATCGCCGGCAATGAGCGATTGGTATTGACCAGCGGCCAAAACAACTTGAACATCCGTAAAATAGCCGATGGAGCCGGGGATTATTTCTTAACAATTACGTCCAATGCTCCCGGTCCCAATCCTGCGGTGTGCGATGCCTTGGGAAGATTTGAAGGAGGAGACTTGATCCAAATCAAAATGGCAGGCAGAAATGCTGTTGATGGAATTTTTCATTTGGGTGAGATGAATGGGAACCAGGTCCCCTTGCTTCCATCGGGTTTTTACAATGCGGGGACCTATACCGGCCAGGTTGATATTGAAATAATCAGAAGTGGCAGGACAAATCAGCTGGCCACTGCACTTGGAGGATTCACTACCTATGGTGATGAACCAACTCTGATCCGGCAACCCATTGATCCCACAATTATGGCTGCCCGGCAGCAAATCGCATCTGACTTGACAAATATTGTTTCGGGCCGTTCAAATTCAGGGAGTGTCCTGATCGACCCGTGTACCTTTGATCAGACCTACAGTTTCGACCCGGCGGTTGTGCTGACCAAATTACCCGAAAACTTAAAACTAGAATTGTTCGACTATTACGATAGCGGTCAGCAAATTCTGTGCACAGAATTTATCCCCTACAATGGCTCGGGGCAGTTTAGGATCGATCCTGAAACGGGTGAGATGTTGTTCTTTTCCGGGGACAACGCTTGTTATGGGAGAAAGCTGGATTGCCTTTCATTTTGTAAGAAAGTGACCGCAAGTTGGCGATTACCGAATGTTATTGCCGCTCGGGCCCAGACAGTTGGCGATCACTGGCCCTATGATCACGCCATTTATGGCAGTCCTGTACCGGGGGCAAATGTGTATGAGACCGGGGAGAAGGGAAATTGGAGACAATTGTCAGGCTATACGTACAAGGAACAAATTATCAGCGGGGCAAAGGACGAGGCTCCTGACAACGAACGGATATATTTGGATGCCGGCGTCTTTGGTCACAAGTTGTTCAACTACGGTGTTCCTTTGGCCAATGATCCTGGGAAATGGCTTAAGATGAGCACAGTTACCCGGTACTCCCCCCATGGGAATGCCACGGAGGAACGGGATATTTTGGGGATCCTGTCCGCTGTAAAATTTGGTTACGACCATACCCTTCCATACCTGATCGCTAACAACAGCTCTTATGACGAAGTGTATTTCGAGAGTTTTGAGAAGGTGTATGAGGTTGGCGGATCGTTTGAGTTGGAGGACGGAGTAGGTATTCGGGACACAAGCAAGATAGCCAGGTCAGTTTCTCACGCCGGGAACAGGTCTTTGAGGACCGGGGCCTCCTTTAGTATGCGTCCATTTGAGCTGGATGCTCATTTGATGGCCCGGGGGATGTCATTTATGGTGTGGGTAAAAGACCCCTTGCACAAAAAGGATGTGGTTACCGGGAAATTGCAAAGCGGCTCCAAATCTAAGTTGCTCGATTTTGAATGGATTGCAAGTGCGGGGGAGTGGAATTTATACAACGCCCGGATCAATCCTGGTGCATCCTGGGGCAACCTGGGCACCGGCGACCTGGTCACTCCGAACATATACCCCAAAAATCCTCATGGGTGTGACGACCCTGCTGAGTGCCCTCGGTATGAATATTGGCTCGATGACATTCGTTACCAGCCGCTGGATGCCAAAATGGTTTGTTACGTCTATGATGTAAACACACTCAAGTTGTTATGCACTTTTGACGACCAGCATTTTGGCCTGTACAACCAGTTCAATGGAGAGGGCCAATTGGTTCGAAAAATAATGGAGACCGAGCGTGGGTCCAAGACCGTGCGGGAGACACAGGATCATATCCCCGAACAAAGGAAAACCCAATGAAAACGAGTCGATACAAATACATATTGATCTTATTCTGCAGCGCCTTTCCCTTCGGGGGGTTTTCACAGGATATGTGTTTGGAGGAGGTGAAGGAAATTTATAACCGACTGAACAACCCTCAAAGATCGCTGGAAGAGGGAGGGAAGTATTATTTGAATTGCCGGGTCCGGTCTGTTTCCCGTGACTCTATGGACGGGGGGAGTTCAGAAACCAGTTTCAAGGTCATTATGGATAAGGAAAAATTGGCTTTTGAATCCGAATTGATAAAATATTACCAGGACCGGGAGTCTTCCATTACTATAATTCCGGGATCTAAGATCATCTACATCAACCATACCGTCAGCGGATTTGATAGAAAATTACAACAGGACCGAATGGGGCTCCTGCAAGATACTTTGTTCCATTTTGGCGAAGTCCTCTCCTGTCAGTCGGTCTTACTTCCTTCCCGGCAGAAAGGAAGAAAAGTTGTCATGGGCCTTGAAGACAAAGCGCGGAGTTACTTTGGCATCGACGAAGCAATTTTCTGGATCAATGATGCCAGCAAATCTTTGGAAAGAGTAAGAATTAACTATGCGGCTGGAAATGATCTGAAATATGCGGAGTACGAGTTTCTTGGGATTGACTATGAATGTCTCCGGGAATCCTTCACAGGAAAGGCCAGGGAGAAAGTTTTCACAACCGGGACAAAGGTTCATCCTCAATACAGTGGTTTCCAGGTAAAGGATCTAAGATCATCCCCATGAAGAATACTCTTTGTCATATCCGGCTGCTCCGTCATTTCAAGTTGCTTCGCCATGTCAGGCTGCATCGTCAGATCAGGTTGATTCGCTATATCAAGTTGCTTCGTCAAATCAAGCTGCTCCCGTGTACAATGGCCTTGTTTGCCTGGTGTGGTCTTCATCCTATCGTTCTGGCTCAGTACAATGATGCCCTGCTCAGCAGCAGGCACAGCCAGGAGATCGATGTGATCGACGGCACTTGTCCCCAGGTTTCAAAGAAGGTCAACCTGGCCCGGCTATGGGCCCGGCTCGACATGGGCGAGGATTATGACTTTGGCAGCAACAGTTTCTATGCACAGGTCAAGTTCGTGCTGAGCGGGACCGGGCTGGGCGGCAGCAAGGTATTCAGCTTTGCCGACTCCCTCGAATCGAAACCCTATGCACCCCAGAAGTACTATGAGCGCGACATCACAGGCAGTTTCAATGCCTTGACAAAGGTCAGGGTGGACATTACCGGCTATGTCAACGATCAGCCATTCAGCAGGAAAAGCGTCCGGTTTGACGTCGGTATTGATACCGACCTG
>JBFGVE010000096.1:0-10815 GCA_041565275.1 Bacteroidia bacterium | reverse complement strand
GCCCCCTGCCCGGAGAACTGATTGCGGCTATTTCCAAGCAGACCGAATAGTGAAAAGTTTCCTGCTTTCTCAGTTGGAAGATCAATGCTGAAAGCCAGGTCTTGGTAACGGATCTCCTCATCGCCGAGGGGAACTCCCAGCAGGGAAAGGAGCCCCACCGTGGAGTACCGGTAGTTGACCAGGTAAGAAGCCTTCCCACCTCGCTTGAAAGGTCCCTCAGCACTCAGATCAATTCCCAGCAAACCGGCTTGCACTGTAAACTCTGACCTGTTCTTGTTGCCCGGCCTGAAGCTAAGGTCAAATACCCCCGAAAGGGCATTCCCATAGTTTGCCGAAAAAGAGCCTCTTGAAAAACCAGAGCTTCCAAGAAGCTGGGTACTGAGCATACTGACTCCCCCTCCTGTAAGTGTCGGACGATCGGTAGCCGTACCCGCATTGGAAGTATGATTGGGAGCAATGATCTCCGCTCCTTCCAGCCGCCAGAGGACCCCATGCGGTGAATTGCCTCTGATAATTAGGTGATTGGCTTGATCGTCAGACTGAACAACACCCGGAAACGAAGGCGCCAGCCTTGCAGGGTCAAAAAAAACAGCTGCAACACGCTTTGTTTCTTCAACCGAAATATGATGAGAGAACAGATCAACACTGGTAAGTTCCGGGTCGGAAACGGCATACAATCCTTCGGTCTCCATCCTGTACGAAGGGTATTCCAACTCGATGTCCAAAACCATCTCCTTTCCAGATACGATCAACAAACCGGGAAAGGACCTTGATTCGTATTCCGGGTGAGTTACCTCCAGCATGTATCGTCCAGCGGGAACATCTTCAATCTTGTAGTTGCCAAATTCATCTGTTTCGGTTCCAACCTCAAGGGCAGGAAGTCTCACCTTGGCTCCCTTGACCGGCTGGGCGGTGTAACGGTCAACGACTTGCCCCACAACTTTGGTGAGATAGGATTGCCCGTAGCCGGCTTTTCCCAATAGCAGTAGCAGCACCGTCAACACACATATACCGATCCGGTTCATGGGGGAAAATTACGACTCCATCCAGTGAAAACAATGGACAGGGAAAATATCGGACAGGGAAAACCGAAGTTCCTGCCCTAAGCTGAAATGGGTAATGGCACCATTCTGGTGACCAATAACACTGAAATCCCGTATCTTTATGCTCCCATGGCAAGGAAAAACAAGAACAAGGACAATTCGGGAGGTTTTGTCTATTCGACCGACCCGGACTTTAGCTTTGAAAGTGGGACCGGAGGTGAGGAAGATACCCTGGCTCCCGCCCAGCAAGACCTAAGGATCCACTTGCAGCGCTTCAAAGGAAACAAGATCGCAACCGTTATCAAGGGATTTGTAGGGGATGATAGAGATTTAAAGGACCTGGGTAAAATGCTCAAGTCAAAATGTGGCACTGGTGGGTCAGTGAAAGACGGGGAGATCATCATTCAAGGTGAGAAGCGAAGCCAGGTCGGAGAGATCCTCCGCAAGGAAGGGTACCGCTTCAAAAATGCCGGCGGCTGAAGCGAACCGATCGAATGCAGCAATTCACGGCAAATACGCGGACTCCCGGCTACTGCACGGACTCCCTTTCAAAACTTCTCATAGATCCCCAAGCCGAACAAGCTAAAATCGTAGCGAACAGGATCAACCGGATCGAACTCCTTCAGTCTACCCGTCAATTCGCAAGCCGACTTCCAGTCATTTGCCTTCCGTGACAGAAATCCCAGCTTGCGGCCTACGTTCCCCGTATGGAAGTCCAGCGGACAGATGAGTTGGTCCGTCCGCATGTTGTTCCAGATGCCAAAGTCTACTCCACGCTTGTCTTTGCGTACCATCCAGCGCAGGAACATATTGATCCGCTTGGCCGAAGAACCTCTATCGGGGTTGCTGAGGTGCTTGAAGGTACGCTGGGGAAACCCTTCTACGGAAGTTACTGCCTGCCGCAATTGCATCACGGCTGGCAGGGTGTTCTCTGCCTCCTCCCCCATCCGCATCACCTCCTCGAGCCCGCCCATTTCCCGGTATACTCTGCGCAAGCCCTTCACAATAAAATAGCCATCTGCCCCCTGGAAGGTCCGGTAGACAAAACCCCTGAGGGTTTCTAATTCTTCCTCACTGGCCTCCATGACAAACTCAAACGGGGAATTCCACATCATCTCCATCAAAGCACCCGCACCCCGGATGATCAAATCGCGCCGCCCCCAGGAGATAATCGCTGTCAGCAAACCTGCGATCTCAATGTCCTCTTTACGGCTGAACCGGTGCGGGATACTGATCGGATCGGCTGTGATGAACTCGACGGTGTTGAATTCATCGTGTTTGCGGTCGAGGAATAATTGTAGTTCAGCGTGGGTCATCGCAGACGGGCTCCCTGCCAAAAGTGGTAATTCACCCGATAGCTTGCCTCAAATCTTCGATCAAGTCTTCAGGGTCTTCTACCCCGACACTCAGCCGGATGAGCGAATCTTTCAGTCCTGCGGCTTCGCGTTCGGCCTTGGGAATTGCAGCATGGGTCATGCTTGCCGGATGCCCGATCAAGGACTCAACCCCGCCCAGGCTCTCGGCTAACGCGAACAAATGTGTATTGCTCATCACCCGTACTGCTTCTTGGAGATCGTCTCCTTTCAAGGTAAATGAGATCATACCTCCGTAGTCGCGCATCTGCTTCTTAGCAATTTCATGGCCGGGATGGCTTTCCAGGCCAGGGTAATATACACGGTCGACTTTGGGATGAGCCTCGAGGAAAGCTGCTACCTGGCGGCCGTTGATGCAGTGCTGACGCATACGGAGGTGGAGGGTCTTGAACCCGCGGAGAACAAGGAAACAGTCCTGAGGTCCGGGAACGGCACCACAGGTATTTTGGATAAAGGCCAAACGGTCCTTCAATTCTTCATCCTTGACGACAACCGCACCCATAACAACATCCGAGTGCCCACCCAAGTACTTGGTCACGGAGTGCAACACAATGTCAGCACCTAAGTCCAGTGGATTCTGCAAAAATGGCGTTGCAAATGTATTGTCGACCACTTTCAGGATATCCTTTCCTTCACAGAGGCCAACCACCGCGTCGATGTCGATCAGGTTAATGGTCGGATTGGTTGGCGTTTCTATCCAGACCATCCGGGTCTTGTCGGTCATGGCAGCCGCAACTGCATCCGTATCTGCCATGTTCAGGAAAGTGAACTTGATGCCATAATGGGCAAACACCTTTGTAAACATCCGATAGGTTCCACCATAGAGGTCGTTGGTAGAGATCACCTCATCTCCGGGCCGAAGGAGTTTGATGACACTGTCTGCTGCTCCCATCCCGGATGAAAAAGCCAAGCCATATTTGCCGTTCTCCAGTTCAGCCAGGGCCCTCTGTAGCGCGTCCCTGGTCGGGTTTTGTGTACGTGAATACTCATAGCCTTTGTGGTTTCCGGGACCTGCCTGGACATAGGTAGAGGTTTGATAGATTGGCGTCATGATCGCGCCAGTGGTAGGATCGGGTTTTACACCCGCATGGACAGCCTTGGTTCCAAATTTCATATTGATCTTAGGATTATTACTTGTAACTTTTTACTTCCCCAAGCTGTAAAACTATGAATAAGTCAGTAAAACATCATTTCAATTTCAATGGCTAAACTCAATTCTACGGAGAAGAAACTTCTAAAAGAGGTCGAACAATGGCAGAAAACCGGCCCTGGGTTCCTCTCCCGCGCTACCCACCTGGCCACCAAGCCCATTGTCTGGGCTGCTGATAAAATTATCCCCCAGAGCGTGAAAGGAGCCATAGGCGGGGTGACCGACCGTATTGTAGACAAGCTACAGAATGTGTCCCAGTGGACCGTTTCCGAAAAAGACGTGTTGTCCCAGACCAAAGAGTTTGAGATCAATTCGGAAACGATCCTGGAGCTCAAAAATGCTTCTGTATTTGACCTGATCCACTTTTCGGAGAACTTCACGAAGAACAATTCCCAAATTGCCATGGCTGAAGGGTTTGGCACAGGACTATTGGGGTGGCCCGGGTTGATCGCTGATCTACCGGCATTGTTTACCCTTTCTTTTCGCTTGATCTATCAAACTTCGCTATGCTTCGGCTACGCCATTGACAAGGTCCCTGACGGTGAAGAAGGTGAATCCTTTGAAATGGGTTATATGCTCAGGATCTTCAAGATCGCAGCATCATCCACCAAGGAAAAGAAAATAGAGGGAATTGCAGACTTGAAAAGATATGAAGACAAACATCCCCACTTCGTGAAGCGGGACGGACTGGTCGAGCATCACCGTCAAGGCAGCGACTATGTGCGGGAACAAGTAGGCAAGACTTTGGGTGTAAACCTTACCCGTGTCCTGATCAATGAGATCGTCAAAGAGACTTTCTCCCGTAAGGCTTTTACATCCATACCTGGGATCGGAGCCGTTTTGACGGCTGGTTTCAACTACTATTATGTCCAGGACATCGGACAAACTGCATCTTTTATCTACCGGGAGCGGTTCCTGCTGGACAAGCAAGGCAGGGCCAGGATCATCCGTATTCCGGTCGACTGATGTTGAAGTGGATTAAGCGAGTATTAGCTATATTTATCCTCTAAATTTAGGGTGAACTGTTTGTCGGCCATCCTCGTTCGCGGCAGCTGACAGGCTGGCAAGCCAAAATTTTAATTATTCAAAGTGATGAGTGTAGTTAGCAAGTACCCTGAAGTAAAGAACTATATCGGTGGAAGCTTTATTGCCAACGGTCAGCGGCGCATGGAAGTGGATAGCCCGGTTGATGGGAGTGTTCTCTCTTCTGTCCCCTTGTCTACCTGCCAGGACCTTGATGCAGCGGTTGAAGCTGCTGAAGCCGCCTTTATTTCCTGGTCGGCACTGCCCGTAAAGGAACGGGTCCAAGTGCTCTACCGCTACCGGACCTTGATGGAAAAAGACATCGATAAATTGGCTCGTCTGATCCATGAAGAAAACGGCAAGACCCTCGCAGAAGCAAGGGCCGAGGTCGAAAAAAGCATTGAATTGACAGAGTTTGCCTGCTCAATGCCGCAGATGATCACAGGCGAAGTGATGGAGGTCAGCAAAGGGGTAGAATGCCGTACCGAATACAAGCCCCTTGGAGTTGTTGCATCCATCTCACCCTTCAATTTCCCGCATATGGTCCCTCACTGGACCATCCCGAATATCATTGCTTTGGGCAATACCATGATCCTGAAGCCTTCGGAGATCGTTCCCTTGAGTGTGGTCCGCATCGCGGAGATGCTCAGGGAGGCCGGCCTCCCTGACGGAGTATTCAATGTGGTCAATGGCGACAAAGAGGTTGTGGAAGCCATCTGTGACCACCAGGGTATCAAAGCTGTTTCCTTTGTCGGTTCTACCCGGGTTGCCAAGATCGTTTACCGCCGGGCGACCTCCAACCTGAAACGTTGTATCGCCTTAGGTGGGGCAAAGAACCATCTCCTTGTACTCCCCGACGCCCATACGGAAATGACTGCGACCAATGTAGTGGCTTCCATGTCCGGCTGTGCCGGGCAGCGTTGTATGGCGGCGGCATCAATGGTAGGAGTTGGCAACGTACAGCATATCATCGACCGCATGGTTGAAGTTGCACGGGACCTTACCCCCGGTGACAACCTGGGGTCGGTGATCAGCAAAGCATCCAAAGAACGGATCGAAGGCTTTATCACAGAAGCAGAAATGGCCGGCGCCAAGGTATTGTTAGATGGCAGGAATACCAAAGTGAGCGGCAGGGAATCAGGCTACTATGTTGGTCCTACCATCATTGATGGTGTGACCCCCGACATGCGGATTGCCAAAGAAGAAGTCTTTGGACCAGTGATCTGTATCCTCCGCGCCAAGGACCTGGAAGAAGCAATTGCCCTGGAAAACAATTCCAGCTATGGCAATGCAGCTGCAGTCTTTACCCAGAGTGGCGGTATGGCACGGGAAGTGATAGAACGTGCCAGCGCGGGAATGGTCGGGGTCAATATTGGCGTTCCTGTTCCCCGTGAACCCTTCTCTTTCGGGGGGTGGAACGACTCCAAATTCGGCTCCGCTGATATTACAGGAAAGAGTTCGATCTACTTTTGGACCCGGATCAAAAAAACCACTACCAAGTGGAACCCTGAAGCACATACCAACTGGATGAGTTGAGCTACCATGAGGAAAGCAAAAATTATTTGAGCAGGTCAAAAGCGTATGAGCAAAGCAAGAATTGTATGAGCATGGCACATATTGACAAGCAGCAGATCGTCGGTGATTGCATGGACTATTCCTTGTTTTCCTGGACACAGCAAGGCGGCCTCCATCCCCTCAACATCGAACGGGCCGAGGGTGTTTACCTTTACGACCGGGATGGCAAACGTTACCTGGACTTTTCCTCTCAATTGATGAATGTCAACATTGGGCATGGTGATCCCCGGATCATGCGGGCGGTAATGGACCAAATGCAGCAAATCAGCTATGTCTATCCGGGTGCTGTCACGGAAGTCCGGGCCAAGCTGAGCCGCAAATTGGCTGAGTGTGCGCCGGGTAACTTGACCAAGACCTTCTATACCCTGGGTGGAGCTGAAGCCATTGAAAATGCAATCAAACTTGCCCGGGTCTATACCGGTCGCCACAAGATCATTGCACATTACCGGTCCTACCACGGAGCCACTTATGGGGCCGCATCTGCTGGAGGAGACCCCCGTAGGCACCTAATTGATGCCCAGCAGGTTCCTAATATTATTCACGTAGAAAATCCTTATTTCTACCGCTGCCCCTGGTACAGTTCTTCTCCGGAAGAGTGTGGTGAACGTGCGGCAGCCAATCTGGAAAAGGTAATCAAATACGAAGCTCCAGAGAATGTAGCGGCTGTTCTGATAGAAGGTGAAAGTGGTTCTTCCGGTTGTATCAAATACCCGCCCAATTATTTCCGGCTGGTCCGGCAAATCTGTGACAATTATGGCATCCTCTTGATCGACGATGAAGTGATGAGTGGGTTCGGTCGCACGGGGAAGATGTTTGCCATCGAGAACCATGGTGTAGCGCCAGACCTGATGTGCATGGCCAAAGGCCTAACTTCGGGGTATCTTCCCCTGGGCGGACTCATGGTCCGGGACGATATTGCAGCATATTTCAATGAGCATTATCTCCCCCTTGGCCTTACCTACTCCGGGCACCCGGTTTCGCTGGCAGCAGCCTTGGCGACCCTGGAGGTCTACGAAGAAGACAATCTGATCGACCGGGCTGCAGAAACAGGAAAGTACATTGATGTACAGGCAGAGAAGTTGAAGGCAAAACATGCTTCGATCGGAGATTGGCGGAATACGGGGATGCTGGGTTGCTTTGAATTGGTAAAGGACAGGTCAAGCAAAGAACCGATCACACCCTGGAACGCTGGACCAAGGGAAATGGAAGTGACCAACCGCATCGCTGCTAAGATCCGCGAATTGGGAATGTTTACATTTGTTCGCTGGAATTGGATCTTTGTAGCTCCTCCCCTGATCTCCACTCAGGCTGAGATCGACGAAGGTATGGACATCATTTCCCAGGCTATTTCAATTGCTGATGAATATTACACAGGCTGAGATCAGTACATGTCTAAAGAGATTCAGTACATGGCTAAAGAGATCGTAAGGCTTCAAGAAGATGTATCCGATTCTCCGCTTTACAGCGAAGATCTGGCTCCGGTCCCTTCCTCCGGTCGGACTTGGTCTATGTGGAACCTCGCCTCTGTCTGGGTAGGAATGGCGGTTTGCATACCTACCTATATGCTGGCATCTTTTATGATCAAGTCAGGACTTAGTTGGGAAGCGGCGCTGATCATCATCGGTCTGGCCAATGTGGTTATCACCTTGCCCATGGCCTTGAATGGTCACGCCGGTGTAAAGTATGGCATCCCTTTCCCGGTCCTGGGCCGGGCTTCCTTTGGGGTGAAAGGAATCCATATTGCTTCAGTAGTAAGGGCCCTGGTGGCCTGCGGATGGTTTGGCATTCAAACCTGGATTGGTGGCCTTGCTTTCTACGCGATCTGGAATGTCACGACCGGGTCGGAACCCAGCCAGGGACTGGACTCAGCCAAGTTCCTTTGCTTTTTCCTGTTCTGGTTTGTCAATATGTTCTTTGTCTGGAAAGGAACTGAGAGTATCAAATGGCTGGAAGAGTACTCTGCTCCGATCCTGGTACTAATGGGTATCTTGCTTATAATTTGGGGCGGCGTTCAGACCGGGGGATTTGCCATTGTACTCAAACAAAGTGAACAGTTGCAGCACCCCACGGTGCAGGTAGTAGACGGCGTGGATGGACCAGCTTTGAAGATGCACCTGATCACCGATCTGGACGGGAAGGTGAAGGCCGATGAATTCCAATTGTCGAATGAAAACGGAGACACTACCGGGTGGATCTCTATTCAAAAAGGAAATCCTGAGGTAATGTACGAGGGTGAAGCCTTCCGTAAACCATATGCTGCAAAGGAAAAACAAAAGGTCAGGTTCCGGGCAAAGAAGGGAAACGGGGCTTTTAAGGGAAGCGGGACTTATATTGTATCCAGTGAAGTAGCCATTCCCAGTGAGAGCGACGGACCGGCCTCCTCCCTTTGGTGGACCTACATTCTCTGGTTTACAGCAATGGTCGGATTTTGGGCCACCATGTCTCTCAGCATCGCAGACATTACCCGGTATACCCATTCGCAAAAAGCCCAGATCAAAGGCCAATTCCTAGGATTACCGGGAACCATGATCCTCTACTCTTTCGTCGGTATTTTCGTGACCTGCGCAGCGGTGATCAATTTCCGGGATATCTTGATCTCCGACGATGCGCCATGGGATCCTGTCACACTGCTCGCAAAGTTCGAAAGCCCATTGGTGGTGATTGTAGCCCAGGTATTTA
The DNA here is from genome assembly GCA_041565275.1 of Bacteroidia bacterium. Classification (GTDB taxonomy): domain Bacteria; phylum Bacteroidota; class Bacteroidia; order J057; family JADKCL01; genus CAWUKT01. Next base: position 1,972 of record JBFGVE010000096.1, on the reverse strand, counting down.
TGCTTATTGCTACTCTTAGCACCAATATCGCTGCCAATGTGATCGCCCCTTCCAATGCATTTTCCAACATTTCCCCCAAGTACATAAGCTTCGAGTTGGGTGGAACCATTACCGGGATTATCGGGATCCTCATTTGCCCGTGGTGGATCCTTAATGAAATATCCGGCCTCCTTATCTTTGTGAGTGGTCTTTTAGGGCCAGTACTGGGAATACTGATATGCGACTATTATGTAATAAGAAAGAAAGAGCTGAACCTGGCTGAGCTGTACAAACCAAGGGGAATCTACAGTTATGGCGGGTCCGGGTTCAATCCGGCAGCCATGATCGCCTTGGGAGCCGGGGTAATGCTGGCACTAATCGGATATTGGATCCCTGCTGTCAGTTTCCTCTATACCCTCTCCTGGTTTGTCGGGTTCTTTGTGGCTTTTGCAGTTTATTATGTTCTGATGTCCAAAGGATTGAGGTCCAAAGACTTGGTGTCCAAAGGTTCGGTGTCCAAAGACTTGGTGTCCAAAGACTGATTTGTATCAGGCACCACCTGATCCAGATGTATTTCCACCTGGTGTAACTTTAAGGAGTATTAAGAAAATCTCATTAGAAAAAATAACTATACAAGAATATGTCGATACTGATCAAGAATGGCAGAGTTATCACCTCAACCGATGACTTTACTGCAGACATCCTGGTGGAAGGTGAAGAAATTACAGCAATCGGCCGCAATTTAAAGGTAAAGACTGACCAGGTGGTCAATGCAACTGGGAAGCTTGTTTTTCCCGGAGGGATTGATCCCCACGTTCACCTGGACATGCCCTTCATGGGCACCAGTTCAAGTGATAATTATGCTACTGGTACTCGGGCTGCACTGCATGGCGGCACCACTATGGTTATCGATTTTGTGCTCCAGACCCAAGGAGACACCCTTTACAATGCATTGCATACCTGGCAAAAGAAGTCTGAGGGCAATGCTTACAGTGACTATTCCTACCACATGGCGGTCACTGACTTCAACGAAAATGTGGCCAAAGAAGTAGTAGACATGATCGCCGAAGAAGGCATCTCTTCCTTCAAGACCTTCATGGCCTACAAGGGGGCACTGATGATAGATGATGGTCAAATGATCGGGCTGATGGAGGTAGTCCGGGAAAATGGCGGTTTGGTTACGGTCCACGCTACCAACGGAGACATGATCAACCACCTGATCGAAAAGCATCGGTCAGAGGGGAAGCTTTCTCCCTTGTACCACTACTTGTCTCAGCCCGAAATTACCGAAGCGGAGGCTTCCGGGCGGTTTGCCGACATGGCCAACTACACGGGTTGTCCCGGCTACATTGTACACATGACCTGCGAGGGTGCCCTGAACGAAATCCGTAACTCCACCCGCCGGAACCAGAAGGTGTTTGTCGAAACCTGTATCCAGTATCTTTTACTGGATGCTTCTTTGTACGAACGGGATTTCGAAGGTGCCAAGTGGGTGATGAGTCCTCCCCTCCGGGTCAAAAAAGACAGGGAGACACTCTGGGCGGGGATCAACCAAGGACTGGTGCAGGTAGTGGCTACAGACCATTGCCCTTTCATGTGGGAACAGAAGAAAATGGGTGAAAACGACTTTTCCAAGATCCCCAACGGCCACCCGGCCATTGAACACCGGGTAGAATTACTGTTTTCGGAGGGAGTCAACAAAGGCAGGATTAGCCTGAATAAATTTGTAGAGCTGACTTCTACCAATGCCGCCAAGATCTTTGGGATGTTCCCTCTCAAGGGTACGATCTCTGTAGGATCGCATGCGGATATCGTAATCTTTGACCCCGAGGAGGAACATACTATTTCTGTAGATAGCCACCACATGAACGTTGATTACAGCGGCTATGAGGGTTGGAAGCTGAAGGGAAAGGTCAAGACAGTCTTGTTGAGGGGCCAGGTGGCCATCGACGGAGGTGAAATCAAAGTGCCGCAGGGCTATGGCCAATTTATC
>JBFGVE010000095.1:0-10986 GCA_041565275.1 Bacteroidia bacterium | reverse complement strand
TCTAATCCCTTCAAGATGAAAGGAGGACCTTTCTTGCCTGATATTACAAAGCAAAGGATTCGAGTAGAATAACAAGGGCTTACATGTGCTTCCTAAGCTTTTCCATCAGTCTGATAAAGGGAGTCGTATTCTGCATAATGTAGAAGTGCACACATACCGCCCCTTTTTCAAGTAAGTCAAAGGTCTGCTTGTAAGCCCAATCAATCCCCACGTTCATTTTCTTTTCCCTCGTATCTGCCTTCATCATCCGTTCTGTAAGTTCTTGTGGGATCTCAACGTGGAAAATACTTGGAATGGCAGTCAGGTGTTTCTGAAGAGTGATAATTTTTAAGCCAGGAATAAGAGGAATAGTGACTCCATGCTCCTTGGATCTTTGGTGGAAGTTAAAATAATGCTCATTGTTGAAGAACATTTGGGAAACGGCATAATCTGCACCTTTTTCCTGTTTTTGCTTCAGAACATTGATGTCAAAATCAAGATTAGGGGCTTCGTAGTGCTTTTCCGGATAGAATGAAACACCTACACAAAAGTCAGTCGGTGCTGCGTCGATCAGGTCATCGATGTATTGACCGTGGTTAAGCCCGTCTACTTGCTCTACAAGGTCCATTGCAAAGGTATTGACCGATCGGTCCGGTCTATGGTTTTTCTTTATGGTAGAGTCTCCTCTGATCGCTAATACATTCTCAATCCCGAGATAGTTCAATTCGATCAGCGCATCTTCAGTTTCTTCCTTGGTAAACCCGTTGCAAAGCATGTGGGGAACAGGGTCGATCCCGTACTTGTATTTGATGGCCGCACACAACCCAAAAGTGCCGGGACTTTTCCTTTTAACACGTCGTTTGAAGGTGCCATCTTTCATTTCATCCCAGATAACTTCTGCAGAATGGCTGGTAACGTCAATAAAAGGAGGGTTAAAAGGACGAATTGATTCGATCGCATCGTATAGCTTCTGGATATTTATTCCTCTCCGCGGGGGAATAATCTCTACACTGATGAGCGGGTTAGTTGCACGGTCAAGATGTTCCGTTACTTTCATGTGGTTTTGATAAGGCATCAAAAATAAAGGGAGTCCTGGAAAATAGAAAGCCCCTGCATATGCAATAGCTATAAATTGTTCGAAAGATAAGTTTTAAGCCAATTCCCGAAGGAGTCTGTTGCGGTCAATAGGAACAACGCCTACTTCTTCACATACCATTCCTCCCCCCAGATTTGCAATTGAGGCTGCAGTTTTCAGAGGGAGCTTCGCTCCCAAGGCAAGTCCAAGCAAGGCCACTACTGTGTCCCCTGCACCTGAAACATCCGTGATCTTTCGGAAGTGAGCCGGAATATGAAATCCTTCATCCTGCCCGATGGCCATAACACCGTTTTCACCGAGCGTTACAAGCGTATTGTAATGGGACATTCTGTTCCTTAATTCGGCTACTGCGCTTTTGATAGCTTCCAGGTCAGTATTTTGAACTTGAATCCCCAACCCATCATTTAACTCTTTCAGATTGGGCTTGAAAAGAGTACAATCCGCATAGGAGAAGAAATTGTTATATTTGGGGTCAACCACGGTCGGAATGTTCTTTTTATTACAAAGAAAGATCAATTCTTCAATGAGATCAGGAGTCAATACCCCTTTGTCGTAATCTTCAAAGATCAGAACGTCAACCTCTTCTGTGGCATTTATAACCAGTTTCAGGAGTTTTTTGTGGATCTCGGGACTGATGTTGTCTGTCTGCTCCCGGTCCATCCTCAGCATCTGTTGTTGGTTACTCAAGATCCTGGTTTTAGTGGTAGTATTCCGATCGGGATCGGTAACAAAGAGTTGTGTCTTCAACCCATTTTCAATGAGAAGATTCTTTAAGATCATACCTTCAATGTCATTTCCCAGAACTCCAGCGATCGCAACTTGGGCTCCCATGGCCTTAAGGTTAAGAGCTACATTGGCAGTTCCACCGGGGCGATCTTCAGATCGGACGACATCGACCACAGGAACAGGTGCTTCCGGAGAGATGCGACTGACGTTTCCCCACAGGTAACGGTCAAGCATAAGATCTCCAATTACCATAACGTGGAGGCCAGGGATTTTCTTTACGAATTGAAGCCTATCAGTTGAAGAGATCATTTTAATTTGACCAGGCAGGATTTAAGACGTATCATGGCTTCTTCAAGGGAACTCATTTCGTAGGCATAGGAAATCCGGATATGGGTTTTGGTACCAAATGCAGTTCCTGAAATGACAGCGAGTCCTCCAACATCCAGGATATAGGAACTTAAAGTATCAATGTCTGTCATTTTCTTGCCATCCTTTGAACGCAAGCCAATAAACCTACTGAGGTCAGGATAGAAATAAAAGGCTCCTCCTGGCAGATAAGTATTTATTCCTGGGATATCTTGCAAAGCTCCATGGAGAAAGTTCCTGCGCCGCTCAAATTCTTTCCGCATTACCCGTACAGGGTCCAAACTTCCCGTAATGGCAGCTAATGCTGCCCTTTGGGAGATAGTACTTGCTCCCGAGGTTATCTGTCCCTGGTATTTTTCGCACATTTTAACCAGCCACTCGGGAGCAATTGTAAATCCAATCCGCCATCCTGTCATCGCAAAGGCTTTGGAAACACCGTTGACAATTACCAACCGATCCAGAATTTCCGGGAAAGAAGCCATCGAAATGGCTGTTTGCTCATAAGTAATGTACTCATAAATTTCATCGGATATGACATGTACGTGTGGGTTCTTTTCCAAAATGCTTACAATTCCAGCCAATTCCTCCCGGGTATAGTTTGCCCCGCTAGGATTGCTGGGGTTGTTGAAGATGAAGAGCTTAGTATTGGGAGTAATGGCAGCTTCCAGATCAGAAGGCTTCAATTTAAAGCCATTTTCAATGGTAGTTTGAATGGTAACGGGAACGGCCTCTGCTATTTTAAGCATTTCCAGATAAGAAACCCAGTATGGAGCTATTAGAAGGGCTTCTTCACCTGGATTTACCAATGACATGATCACATTGACAAGAGATTGCTTGGCCCCCGTTGAAACGATGACGTTGGCCGAGGTAAAGGAAATACCCGTACGTTGCTGGTAGTGTTGAGCGACAGCATTGAGCAGTTCAGGTTTCCCGGCAACAGGAGGATAGTGAGTATCATTTTCACGAATGGCCTGGATGGCTGCCTCACAGATATGAGCAGGGGTATCAAAGTCCGGTTCCCCTAATGTCAAGCCTACAACATTTTTTCCGAGCGCTGTGAGCTCTCTCACTCGTTTAGACATTGCAAGGGTCTCCGATTCTGACAGCGCGTTTAGCCTATCTGATCCTTTCATTATGCGAATTTACTATTTTTTCTCGCGAATTGGAGGAGATCCCTAATTACCTTTGTCAGTATGAACAGTGTCCACCTCAGATGTATAGCTAAGGTCAACATAGGGCTCCATATTATGGGTCGCCTCAGCAATGGGTATCATATCTTGGAGACTCTTTTTTATCCTGTTCATGAACTTTTTGATGAAATGGTTGTAGAAAAAGCTCCGGGAAATTCATGTGCTGTTTCAATGCCGGGGTTCCGTGAAGAGGTACCATTGGAGAAAAACCTTGCTTGGAAGGCCTGGAAGTTACTGGCTGAACGCTACCCATTAGAGATAGGGGGAATTAAGGTAATTATTCGAAAAAGAATTCCGTCAGGAGCTGGACTGGGAGGAGGCTCCTCCAATGCTGCGGGGGTGATGATGGCAACCAATCAGCTTTTTGGTCTTGGATTATCCAATGAACATCTTGCTGCTTTGGCAGAGCCTTTAGGAGCAGATGTTCCATTTTTTATTTTTGGAGAGCCCCTTTATGCCACTGGGATAGGTAATCGATTTAAGGTGCTAGACCTTAACCTGAAAGATTATATTCTGGAAGTCCGGCCCCAATCCTGGTATTCAAGTACCTTGGACGCTTATGCCGGCCTTGACCTGACCAGAATAAATCATAAGAACTCTCTAAGGGATTTGCTGCTCCAGCCAGTGGCGCGCTGGAAGGGGAGTGTCGTCAATGACCTGGAGACATCTGTATTTCATCGAATTCCGGGAATTCGATGCGAAATTGAGAAACTCTACCAGGAAGGAGCGGTCTATGCAGCCATGACAGGAAGTGGAAGTGCGGTATTTGGTTTATTTTCCTCTGATATCTGAAGATCTTTCCCCCTTGAAATTGAAAGATCTTTCCCCTTGGTTCTGGAAAATGAAGATTAAAAATTGATTATCTTAAGTCAAACTAAGTGATGAATTCTTTTTGTGCCAGAGTTGCCCAAGAGTATTCGGGATGAGATCCATTTCACCATATCCGACCGGTGCCGCTATTCCTTCCTTCAATTTATCTTCACCAACATTCTTCCAGATTTCATTCCAAACCCCTTGATCAATAAATTGGTCCAATAAATTCGTTCCACCTTCTACAAGGATACTCCCAATTCCCAGCCTTTCATACAGTTCAAACATTAACATATCCATTTCTTCAAATGCTTTTTTCTCTAAAGGAACGAAATAAGTGATATTGCCTAGTACTCTATTCCAGAGTTCATTAATGACTATTATCCGACCTGAATTATAGATATTAGCGTTCAGCGGAATTTCCAGTTTCCGGTCAAAGAAGATTTTGACAGGGTTGTACCCGGGCCATTTACGAGTGCTCAGGGTAGGGTTATCGGTCATTACTGTGTGCTTGCCCACCATAATAGCTTGGTGTTCGTGTCGGAGATAGTGTACCCAACGGGAGATGAAGGGTGGGGAAATGATTGTTTGTTGGGGCTTCCCTGCATCTGAATATCCTGCAATGAAACCATTGCTGCTTTCTGCCCATTTAAGTGAAATGAACGGTTTAAGGTATGACTGATTGTAGTGAAAATGCTTGTTGATCTCCAAGAAGGGCCCTGGTGATCTGTTTACAACCACTTGGACCCCTTTAGACCGCAGTAGCTTTACAGATTTTCCTGCCATTTTAGGATTCGGATCAAGGGCTCCGATAACAACTTCAGGAATCCCATGTTCCATGACGAGGTGGGTGCAAGGAGGCGTTTTTCCGTGATGGTTACAAGGTTCTAAAGAAATATAGAGAGTAGACCTAGGTAGCAAAGATTTGTCCTTGACTGAATTGATGGCATTGACCTCTGCATGTGGTGCTCCATAAGTTTCATGCCAACCCTCTCCAATGATATATTCGTTGCAAACCACTACGGCACCTACTCTGGGGTTGGGTTCAACATTGGCTCCTGGTATCCTGGCCAAATCAAAGCATCTCCTTAAGTACAAATCCATGGTGTCAAAAATATAGTTTCCACGTTCATGAAAAAAGCTTGGATTACCTTTGTGAAATCAGATTTCTCATTTACCTTTGCTTCGCGGTGCTACTAGATCCTATCGAATCAGGTCAGGTCCGGAAGGAAGCAGCCTTAGATGGTTGATCAGTGAGACACCGCACTTTTTTTGTCCTTACTCCCTACTTTTGCATCTATTTAACATTTTTGCGTCCAATTTTAGCTAGCTATTATACAGCTATTGTCTGAAACTATCGTTCATTCAATTTATTAAAATGGTGATTTGCAGAAGATTATTGACGTTTGTTTATCGATATTTGTAAAAACCCCTTTTGCCACTTAAATTTCTCCTGCATGGAAAACAATAGTTACGAGAAAGCTTTCGAGGACAATGACCTTGAATTCAACAAGAATGAAGATCACAACAGGGAACTTCTCCGGAGACTGGAAGGAAGACTGAGTGAGGTTAAAAAGGGAGGAGGCAAAAAATCTACCGATAAGCACAAATCAAAAGGAAAAATGACTGCCAGGGAGAGAATTGCCTATCTGTTGGATGACCGTTATGATTTTCTCGAAATTGGTGCCCTAGCGGCTGACGGAATGTATGAAGAATATGGGGGATGCCCTTCAGCCGGAGTAGTCTCAGGCATTGGTAGAATATCAGGCCAGCTTTGCATGATTGTCGCCAATGATGCAACGGTTAAGGCTGGCGCATGGTTTCCAATGACGGGTAAGAAAAACTTGAGGGCCCAGGAGATCGCTATAGAAAACTATTTACCCATAATTTATCTTGTAGACTCTGCAGGTGTATTTCTTCCTTTGCAGGACGAAATTTTCCCTGACAAAGAACATTTTGGGAGAATATTTCGCAACAATGCCGTTATGAGTTCCATGGGGATTCCCCAATTAGCAGCTATCATGGGACCTTGTGTGGCAGGTGGAGCTTATCTCCCTATAATGAGTGATGAAGCTATGATCGTTGATGGGACAGGGTCTGTATTTCTTGCAGGTTCTTACCTCGTTCGCTCTGCCATTGGAGAGACCATTGACAATGAAACCTTGGGAGGAGCAACTACACATTGTGAAATCTCGGGGGTAACTGATTACAAAGTTCCAAATGACAAGTCGGCGCTCACACGGATCCGTTCGCTAATCGCTAAGATCAATCGTCCGCCTTCCAATGTTTTTAACCGTACTACCCCAACACCTTCGAGGTTTGACCCTCGCGAAGTACTGGGAATTCTCCCCGATAACCGCAAAGAGGCATATAATATGCGGGATATCATCGAAAGGATTATTGACCGGGATAGTTGGGATGAATACAAAGAAGGGTATGGACAGTCCATCATTACCGGATATGCTTATGTTGACGGGTGGTCGGTAGGAATTGTTGCCAATCAAAGACAGGTAGTGAAAAGCAAGAAAGGGGAGATGCAAGTAGGAGGAGTGATCTATTCTGATTCTGCGGACAAAGCGGCCCGCTTTATTATGAACTGCAATCAGAAAAGGATTCCACTGGTTTTTCTCCAGGATGTGACAGGATTTATGGTAGGTTCACGTGCTGAGCATGGAGGGATCATCAAGGATGGTGCTAAACTCGTATCTGCGATGGCGAATTCCGTGGTACCCAAGTTTACCTTTATCATTGGTAACTCTTACGGTGCGGGAAATTATGCTATGTGTGGCAAGGCCTATGACCCTCGGCTTATCTTTGCTTGGCCGAGTGCTGAAATGGCAGTTATGAGTGGTGCCTCTGCCGCAAAAACGCTGCTGCAGATCCAAATTTCTTCAATGAAGAAAAAAGGTTTGGAAATCAGTGAGGAAGATCAAGATAGAATGCTTAAAGAGATCACGGACAGGTACAACGCTCAGATATCTCCCTATTACGCGGCAGCGCGGTTGTGGGTAGATGGTATCATTCATCCGGCAGATACTCGCTCAGTTATCTCTACTGGAATTGAGGTAGCCTCACACAATCCGGTCATTCCGCCTTACAGCGTGGGAGTAATCCAAACCTGATTAAGTTCCTTTACTTAGACCTGAGAAACCTTTGTGCCGGAATATCGTTTCTCTAGTATGAGTTCTGTAGGTGAATTTCGAACATTCCAGTCAGTAGTGTAAATCGCAAAGAATAGTGGTATAATGGGAACAATGAGTGACCGGCAATTTAAAGCACTTGTAGGTTTGCTTGACGATGAGGATCCTTATGTCCATCAGCAAGTGTGGAGCGAACTTCTCGCAATGGGAGAGGAAGGGGTAAAAAGGCTGGAAGCTGAATGGGAGTTCTCTCAAGATACTGGAATGCAGAGTATACTTGAAAATACGATTCACCGGTTGCAGATGCAGGAGGTGACTACGAAGTTACTCGCTTGGAGAAAGGGTGGAGGAAAAAGTTTGCTCAAGGGTTGGTTTCTGGTTTCTAAGATCCAATTTCCAGATTTGGAATTTGAATTTTACCGGAATGAGGTCAATCGATTGGTCAATAAAGTTTGGTTGGAGTTGGAAATTGGTGCTTTACCTTTTGATCAAATCAAAGTACTTAACTATATCATTTTCAGAAAGGAAAAATACAGATCCAACAATAAAAATCCCCAACAACCTGTCAACAATTTCCTGAATTATTTGATAGAGCAAAAGAAGGGGAATGTAATTTCTCTGTCTATGCTTTATATGATCATTGCCCAACAATTGGACCTACCAGTAGGAGGGGTTCTGCTCCCTGGGTATTTCATTCTATATTACCATGACAGGAAAGGACCGTTTTACATTGACGTTTACAACGGAGGGAAAACATTTAACAGAGAACGCCTTGAAAACTACCTCAAGCAGGTAAAGGTCGAGCCAAAACCAGCTTACTTTAAACCTACCTCGAACATCTACATCATATTGTCCTTGTTGAGAAATCTAACCCTTGACTTTAATAGGATTGGAAAAAAAGAGAGGGCGGAAGATATCAAAACCTTGTTAGAGGAAATTGATATCAACTTTTAGATGTAAACTTCCAAAAGGCCTTCCGGAAGGTTGGTAATTATCTTTTTGTTATCTGGATCAGCCTTTACCACAATATGATCGGTGATGGGGATCATCACTTCAACCCCTTTGAAATGCATGATCAATATGTCATTGGCTGGCATTTTCTGGACCTCTTTAACAGTTCCCAAGGAGCCCAAATTTTGATCTTCAACAGTAAAACCGGTAATACTGTGATAGAAGAATTGCCCTTCTTCTAATTCTGGAAGCATATCCAAGGGAAGGTACATTTCCAATTTGTGGAGGGCTTCCGCATCCTCACGCGTGTGAATGTCGCGCAGTTTGAGAATGGCTAGGTTAGGACTAACAGGATTTATATTTGAAATAAAAAAGGGAGTCAGCTTATCTTCTTTGAGGAGATAAACTGACTCTATGTCAATGTATTCTTTCAAGTAGTCGACGTCAAAATAAGCCTTAACCTCCCCTTTGAGCCCGTGAGGTTTCCTTATTTCGCCTACCCAGTAACATTCATCTATTAGCATACACCACAGAAAGCGAAGCGTACTTACTCTGAAGTGTTTTCTTGTGTAAGCTCTACTTCGGGTGCCTCAGCTTCAGGAGCATTTTCAACGACCTCTACTTTGGGAGGTGCGTTCTTTGCAGCAATGGCAGCTGCTTTCGCTTCTCTAACTTTCGTTTCTTGGGCCTTGACTGCCTCTGCTTTTTTGGAAGCCTCTTGCTCAAGACGGGTTTTCTTTCCGCTGATCTTAGCCTCCTTTTCCAAAACCCAACGCTGATAGATCGATTCAACCTCTTCTTCAGTCTTTCCCTGCTTGATCAGGGCAAACTTCAGATTGACGCCTACGTAACGAAGAATTGAACGTACAGTATCTGAGGGTTGTGCACCATTCAGCAACCATTTTAAGGCTGCATCGTGGTCTACGACAATTTGTGCTGGGTCCGGGATTGGATTGTAAGTACCTAATTTCTCAAGGTACTTACCATCACGACGGGAACGGGAATCAGCCGCTACGATAAAATAAAAGGGGCGGCCCTTGCGTCCTTTTCTACTTAATCTGAGTCTTACCGGCATTTTATAATCTTGGACTTTATGCTAATATGAAAAATTTCAAATCGAATTGCGAAATTAGTGTGCTTTCCTATAATTACCAAAAGCTTGAGAGCTTTTTTATACTTTAACACAGCTTCACGTCTTGACAGGGTAATTTCTTACCATATTTTCCGTGCATCAGGCAAAGAATCATGTTCAAAAAAGAAAGGCTTGGGTTCAGAAGAAATGTAAAAATGCTCAAGAAGGTTGCGTCCGGTTCGCATTTCCACAGACTGTCCCTTTTTAGAAATTCTGGTTCCATCCCATAGTACAGTGTCTCTTCCGTCCACCATCTCTATAATCAAATCCGTGTAGTCTGGCGGACCTTCTTTTCGGTCATGAACACATCGCATGGGTTCTCCATTGACATCTACACTTCTGGGTATAATCTCGTCGTAGGTTCCATCCGTCCAGAAAAATTCATCCCGAGCCCATCCCGAGCCAATTGGACTAGAGGTCTCCAGTATACCAGAAGGTGGAATTCTCAATTCCCATGCGCCATCAATTTCCTTCAAAGCAGGTTTTCCTTCTTTTTCATACTTGACCGTAACCCAGCCGTAGTACCCTTTGGGAATATAATAAAACCGTGCCTGTCTTTGAGTAACCAATATGTAAATGGCAAACGCAAGCAAGGCACTCCCTCCGCAAACCAAAAGCATTCTGTTGAAGAACCTTTTTTTTCTGTCCATTGGGCTTCTGTCCATTGGGTCAAAAATACGACATACAGGTGCAAACCCAAAGTGGGAGGATGTCCATAGAATGAGTCCGCCTCAGGTACCTGAGAGATAATACAAAACCTACATTCAGTTGTACAAAAAAAGATATATCTTTCGCCAGAAAACATATTTCATAAATTAAGATGGCTCCGTTTCCTATGCGAATTGCGATATTGTCTCGTAATCCCAAAATACACAGTACTAGTCGGTTAGTTCAGGCTGCCCAGGACCGCGGTCACCACACCGAGGTAATTGACCCATTTAAATGTGTAGTGCTCACTGAGGCAGATAAACCCAATCTCTTGTACAGGGGCAGCCTGATCAGTGGATTCGATGCAGTTATTCCCAGAATTGGAACTTCTGCGACCATTTACGGTTCTACAATTGTACGCCAGTTCGAAATGATGGGTGTTTTCTCTACTGCAAATTCCCAGGCAATAGTTCGGTCGAGAGACAAGCTCAGATCTATTCAAATCCTATCCAAAGCGGGTATTGGAATGCCTAAAACCGCATTTTCAAGGGAAAGCATGGAAGTCAAAGGCCTCATCGATTTTGTTGGCGGTCCCCCCGTCGTTATCAAGCTGTTAGAAGGAACTCAGGGGTTAGGGGTAGTTCTCGCTGAAACCCGACCAGCGGCTCAATCTGTGATCGAGGCATTTCACGCTATCAATACCAATATTCTCATCCAGGAATTTATCCGGGAGGCAGATGGGAGAGATTTACGTGTATTAGTCGTCAATGGTGAAGTCGTTGCCTCTATGGAACGGAAAGGTGCAGAAGGGGACTTTCGGTCCAATTTACACCGCGGCGGAACAGCTCGAAAGATTTATTTGAGTCCTAGGGAGAAGGAAACTGCTATAAGGGCTGCTAAAGCATTGGGATTATCGGTTGCCGGAGTTGATATGTTGCCTTCCGAAAG
>JBFGVE010000094.1:0-11060 GCA_041565275.1 Bacteroidia bacterium | reverse complement strand
GGTCCTGCATTCTGAAGGATATTGATACCATGATCAAAAAGATCAGGTGTAATCTGGTAGTTACCAGATCGCATAGAATTAGCAGCCAGTGCCAAGTAAGCAGTGGCCCGATAAATGTTGTTGGAAGGAGCATGCATGTCCAGATGCAGCAGGGATCTTCGCAGCCAGATATTAGATTCTGCATAATTACCTGCTGCGGTGTAGGCCTTTCCAAGTAGGATCATGGATTCAGGAATCCGAGGATCGGAAGTGGGGCTGGACTTGGCGGTGTTGGTTACAAGGTCCAGTCCAATAGCAAGAGCCTCTGAATATTTACTCTGATTCAGGTATTTTTCCAGTTGTTGCTTTTGATAGGAAAACTGGTCGTCCTGTGCTTGGGTCAAGCCAAACGAGAGAACAGATAGAAAAGTGATCAGGATTTTCAAGATGCTTTGAGAACGTTTCAGTCTGATTTAAGCTGGGTTTTGATTCAATCGTCATCAGAATAATCCGGGGTTACAGAGGACTCTTGATCAAGGTTTCTCTGGTCGATCAAGTGTTTTTCCATAGGTTTAACACCAGCACCGTATTCGTATACCAATTGTCCTCCATGAGAAGCACCAATGATCAAGATTCCCAAGCATGCGGCAAAAATAATTGCAAAAGAAATTCTTTCAATGAGGAATCGGGATCTTTGTCTCAAATAGGCCCATACCAGAAGGATACCAAAGCTCCAGCCTGTTAGCATTCCGAGGAATTCATGTTCTTCGACTATATGGTGGATAGCTTCAGTCTGAACAATTGTGGATTCTGCATAATTTCCTGAGATGATAGCTGCTACAGTGCCCAATGTACCTCCCAGGTGCAGAATAAATCCAAATCGGTCCAGACGCTGGTTTTTAATGAATAGATGAAGGATATAGAATGCACCAGCCAGAAACAGCATGGCTATTGGGAAGTGGACAATCTTGGGATGTAGGGTTTCCATATATATAGCTTAACTATTAAAATTCAAATGTAAAAGAGCTATTCTACATACTTCAGAGCTTCTCTATTCTTAAAAGCTGTTACAATGAATTGATATTCCAACGAACTGGAATTTACTTCAATCGAGGAGAAGCCAGCAGAATCCAATTGACTGACAACTAAGTTTGCGGGTACTTTCTGGTCTATCGCTGGACCTACGGGAAGTTTTTGCTTTTTGAAGTCAATGACCACTAAGCGACCCCCTTCCGAAATTCCAGATATAACCTTTCTAAAATAATTAACTCGGTTTTTGATATAAGGATAGGTGTTTACGATGAGTACCAGATCAACTTCCTCAGGGCTGAGACTGGGATCATCCGCATGGGTATATCTAGTCTCAATATTCAGTTCAAGGGTGTCTTTATTTTTATTTACTTGTCTGTCAATGTAGCCCAATAATTCTTCGTCTATATCTACGGCGATGACCTTTTTGGCTTTCTTGGCAAGCCGCAAGGTGAAGTATCCTGTTCCAGCACCAATATCAGCAACTGTCATTGCGGATAGATCACCCAGAAGAGAGATGACCATTTGCGGTTTTTGCCAGTTTTCACGGTCTGTAGAATTAGAATTTAGAATCGTGGTTTCAGTGCCTATCCCACCTTCTTCGGATACTAGATTGACAGAATCAAATTCAGGGGTAGGACCATTATTTCTTATATCCGAGGCATTATTATCGCAATTGGTAAACAGGAATCCAAAGCCTACCAGGAACAATCCCATGTATTTCATCTATCCCCTCCCTTATCCTTTTCCTTTGATCCCTCTTTTTTCTCAGGGTCTTTCTTCTCCTGTTCCGCTAATCGAATGGCTTTTTCTTCTTCCTCCAACTTAGCCTTTTCCTGTTTTGTTTTCAACTTGACTTCGGCATTGGTGAGATCCTTCTGAACTGAAAGATACTGCATAATTGCATTTACGTCACAGACACAGTCGTAATATTCTTCGATACAGGCTGTAATTTTACAGCTTATATCGTATCCTTTTCTAAACTTGGTTGGCTTCCTGGACTTTTTGAAGATAAGCCTGTAATGGCAGGGAGATTCCCAACTGATTTTGAAAGTGAGTTTGTTATTCGTCACCATATTATACCAGATCTCTCTTCTCCGCTTGCGTTTGATCTTAATCCCATGGTAGTTTTTATCGATAAAATACATCTTGCCAGAATGAAAGCGTTCACACAGCCAAGTAGCTTGAAAATTCGTTGAATCCTGAATTTCTCTGGTTGCAACCTGAGCCTGGGATTTTTTTTCCCCTTTCTTTGATTTTGCTTTTTTCGAGGATTTCTTCCCGTCTTTTATCTTTTTCTCCTCGTTTTTGCCAGTGTCTTGTTCGGTAGTTTCAAGACTGTCTGGCCTCGTCTGGCCTATGACGTTTATAGGAAAAATCAAAATCCATAGTACAAGTGCGATAAGAAAGGCATGCATAGGATTCGCTGAAATTATCTTGAGTAAAAGTGCTCTGAAGTATTAGTTCACACAAGTTCGGTATTCTATCAGTCAACTGATTTCAAAAAAAGCCAGTATTATTCTTGCGATATCATTGTCGGAATCAGGTTTGTAGAAGGAATGTAAATTTAACAATTTTTCATTTGAGAGGCAGGAAATGAAATTTTCCACTCCCGTTATGGTTGTTTTAAAGTTTTCTAAGGGTGCCATGTAATAATTGATCTTCGGACCAAGATAGTAAAACTATATCTTTGGCGCATGGAGCTTAATTTCAAAATTTTCGGATCTGGACCTGCACTAATTATTCTCCACGGGCTTTTTGGATCTTTGGACAATTGGCAAACGTTGGCTCGTCAATTTGCTGACTATTTCTCTGTTTTCATTGTCGACCAGCGCAACCACGGTCGATCTCCCCATTCAGACGAGGTTTTTAACTACCAACTTCTTGCAGAAGACCTTTTCCAATTTATGTACGCGCATTCCATCTATGAGGCTCACCTCCTCGGACATTCAATGGGAGGAAAAACGGTCATGCAGTTTGCTGCGATGCACGAGGATATGATTGATAAATTGGTAATTGCTGATATGGGAATTAAAAAAAACAATCGTCATCATGACGCGGTTTTGGATACTATTTCTGCTTTTCCTTTTCATATCATCAAATCTAGGAAAGAGGCAGATGAATGGATGACTGAGCGAATTTCTGATTTCGGTGTTCGCCAATTTCTTCTCAAGAATCTGGTGCGAGATCCCGGAGGCCCCCACGAATATATATGGAAATTCAACTTTGAGGTGTTGAATAGGGATTATGAAAATATATTGTCCAAAATAGAGTCAGATTATCCAATCCAAAGGCCAGCTTTATTTATCAGAGGGGGAGAATCAGATTATATCAGGGATGAGGACTTTTCGGAAATTAAGCTCCTTTTTCCCAATGCAGAGTTGAGTACCATGGAAGGTGCCGGACATTGGCTCCATGCAGAAAAGCCAGCTGAGTTCTTTGATAAAGTCATCGCATTTTTATTGCCTTAGAAACGGTGTAATCAATTATCTGTTGCTACAGACTTTTCACTTATCTAGATTTTCCTGAAGCGCTTTTTTATATAAGTTTGAACTTGTGACACACCCTTTTGTTGAAAGAGAATATGGCAGCACCTGCATTTTTTGGATCTCAGTTAAAGCGCGGCAAAAAAAGAGAAAAGATCAAGGTCTCTAAGCAAGCCTGGCGCACTGCCAGGAAGATTCTTAAGTACATCTATCCGTATCGATCCACATTTATTTTGGGAATGGTATTTCTGGTCCTGTCCACGATTACCTCTTTAGGTTTTCCATACATCCTTGGAGAGATGATTAACTCTGCTACCGGGGCCAGGCAAGATTCGCTACTTCAAGCGCTGGAAAATATCGACCAGATAGCCTTACTCTTGGGAGGACTGATTCTGGTGCAAATGGTTTTTTCCTTCCTCCGCATTTATTCATTTTCCCTGGTGACACAAAAAACCATGTCGGACATACGATATGCTCTCTATGAAAGGCTTATGAGCCTCCCGGTCGTTTTCTTTGAAAAAAGACGGGTCGGAGAACTAACAAGCCGTATTACAGCAGATGTCCAGCAGCTCCAAGGTGTACTTTCAACTTCGCTGGCGGAATTTTTCAGGCAAGTTCTCACTTTAATTGGCGGACTGACCGCGATTTTTATCATATCTCCTAAGTTGACGCTATTTATGCTTCTGATATTCCCTCCGCTAGTTATTGTCACGGGAATATTTGGAAGGTTTATTCGTCGTCATTCTAAGCGAACCCAAGATGATTTGGCAGATACGAATGTAGTGCTTGAAGAAAGCCTCCACAATATCGGCATTGTAAAATCCTTCACCAACGAACTCTTTGAGTTGAGTAGATACCGCGGAGCTTTGTCCAGGGTGGTGCGAAATTCCATTAGAACTGATCTGTATCGGGGTATTTTTGTTTCCTTTATCATCTTCGCAATTTTTGGTTCCATTATATTGGTGATATGGTACGGTGGGAACATGGTCCAAGACCCCATAAATCCACTTCCAATTGGAGATCTCTTCTCATTTATCCTTTTTATGACCTTCGTTGGTGGCTCTTTGGGAGGGTTACCTGATGTTTATTCACAAATTCTCAAAGCTGTTGGTGCAACCGAACGATTAAAGGAGATCCTTGATGAGCACCCCGAGCCGGGGATAGAAAATGAGACCAGGGAAGACACCAAGATAATTGGTTCTGTTGAATTCAATGATGTGCACTTTGCTTACCCTACCAGACCTGATATAGAAGTACTCAAAGGAGTTCAGTTCACTATCTCACCTGGAGAAAAGGTTGCTTTAGCTGGCCCATCTGGTGCTGGAAAATCGACCATTGCTCAACTATTAATGCGTTTCTATTCCTTGGAAACTGGAGTCATCAAAGTGGATGGAAAACCTTTGAATGAATATGAATTAAGGTACCTTAGAAAGCAAATAGGAATAGTACCTCAGGAGGTGATTTTGTTCGGTGGTACCATCCGAGAAAACATCGCCTATGGTCGTTTGGAAGCGACTGAAGAAGAAATTCGCACGGCCGCCCAACAAGCAAACTGTCTGGACTTCATCGAAGCATTCACCGAAGGATTTGAGACGCTGGTTGGAGACCGGGGAATCAAGCTTTCAGGAGGACAACGGCAGCGAATTGCTATTGCAAGGGCTATTCTCAAGGATCCAACTATCCTTTTATTGGACGAGGCAACTTCTTCCTTAGATGCCGAGTCGGAAAAGTTGGTTCAGGATGCGTTGGATAAATTGATGGAGGGACGGACAACATTGATCATCGCTCACAGACTAGGCACAATCCGAAATGTTGATCGCATTCATGTGCTGGAGGAAGGGAAAATAACAGAATCTGGGAATCACGCTGAACTAACCGCCCATAACGGTGTTTACAATAAATTGGTCCAACTTCAAATGCAACACGGCTGATCTGTCACGTGAAACTTCTGCCCGGTAAATTGGTTCCTCGGAAATTGCGCACCTTTATACACGGCCTTGACAATGGACGGTTGAAAAACATACGGGACGTGCGGCATTGATTCTATGGCAAACGGATGGTGATAAGATGTTGCCAGTGGCCGAGCACCTGTCTCATCATTTCCGACTGTGTGGAATCCTAGCCTGTACAGAATTCCAGGGAGGGTGAGGCAGAGACCAGAAAACTAAAAGATCAAAGAGGCTTTACCGCCATCAAAATATACTGTTCGGGGAGAATGTTGGTATCAACATGTATCTGTGAAAAACCTGCCTCTTGGACTTCCACAACAGCATTCTTACAATCGAGCCTAACGTTGGCGGGAGGACCATGTGGGGACATATTCTTTTTGAAATCCACTACAACCAACCGGCCACCAGGTTTTATTCCTCTGATCACTTTCTTAAGGTAATCGACACGTCGTTCAAGGTGATGATAAGTATTAACAGTGAAGAACATATCCAATTCATCTCTTTTCAAAAGTGGATCATCAAAGAAAACTTTACGTAAATCAAACTCGTATTCAGAGATTTCCAGAGCATTTCTTCTCTCTTCTAGATACTGTAGAAAGCGGTCATCAATTTCGGCAGCAACTATATGAGCTCCTGCTTCATGAAGTCGGAAAGCAAAGTAACCTGAGCCAGCACCCAGGTCCATGACAATTTTATTCTCAATGTTGCCAAGAAATGAAACTACAGCATCAGGTCTTTGCCATTCTTTTCTTTTTTCATGCTCATAATGGGACAAAAGGTCTTTGAACTCCTCTCCTGCCAAAAAATTATTGGCAGACTCAGACTCATTGGACCGATATTCATTACGTTTAGCTAAACTACTTTCCTTTCCACGCCTAATCTCTTCAGAATCAAAAGCGACGTTGGAAGATGTATTTTTTAAAGATATCGAACCAAGACCAGCCTCAGTTATAGTGGCGTTTTCATCCGATCCTGAACAGGATGAAAAAAAAGTTAGAATTCCGAGTGTCAAGAGTAGCTTACTTTTCATGCCTTTAATTTCCATCAAAACTAAACGAAACAGATGGAACTAAAGGATTTAGAAATAAACAGCCCAAGGTCAAATAAGGAGAGACTTAATTCGCCTTTGGAATTCTCATCGCAGTCACTGGATCAAAATTCGCTTATTGACAACTCCTATATCGGTAGACAGGTGAAGTACATAGATTCCAGGAGCCAGATCCGAAACGTTAATCAATTCAGAAGGATCTGAAACATCCTGGCGTTTAACAATTGATCCACTTAAGGTAAATATCTCTACATTCACTTTTCCTAATGACGCATTAAAGGAAATGTGCATTACATCTTCGGATGGTTGAGGGAAAAGCTTAACCTGGGCATCCAACTGCTCTGAAGTGATTGAGACGGCCTGTTCAACGGTAAAGTTGAATGTCACGGTATCAATCGAGTTCAAGTCGTTTTGATCCCAGACAGCATAGGAAATGGATCCAATCCCGGTAACATTTTTAGGATCGAAGGTAACTTTAAAAATCATTTCCCTTTCTCCAGCAGCTATTGGATCCATTGTTCCGTCGGCAACAGCACCTACGTAACAATTTATATTGTCACACACCAAAATCTCCCAGGCGGGATTCAATGTGTTGGAAACAAGCTCATAATCCAAAATAAGATTGGTTGATAAATTATTGATTGCATCCACTTCTGGCTCAACAAACCCATCGGACATGATGGTTTCGTTGACAACATTTCCAGGATCTAGAGTGAAATTTTGAGCAGTAGTTATATCCGCAAAAGCAAGGAAGGCTACTACTAAAACAAATGATTTCAGTTTGTAAAGTCTATTCATATTAACCTCTTTTCACCAAGATACAAAATGCTTTTTCTGAAACAAAACCTAAAAATACAGAGTTCCGAGCATTTCATACATCTTAAAGATTGTGTAATTTTGAAGGGATATGATTATACTGATATTCTTTGTTGCACACTGGTACTTGTCCCTCTTTTGCCAATCCTTTTTCCATCATCGTTACTCGGCACATCGTATGTTTACAATGTCAAAGCCATGGGAAAAGTTTTTCTTTGTCCTTTCTTGGATTACCCAAGGATCTTCATATTTAAGCCCTCGGGCCTATGGCGCAATGCATAGATTGCATCATGCTTACGCGGATACCGAACGAGACCCCCACTCTCCGAAATGGGATAAAAATGTTTTTGCGATGATGTGGAGAACCAAAAAGGTTTACAGCGATGTTTTTTATGGACGCGCCAAACTTGCCCCAAAGTTTTTGAAAGATCTTCCTGAGTGGGCTAGTTTTGATAGAATTGGCGAGCGTTGGATGTCCAGGGTCCTATGGGGGTTGGTGTATATAGTCTTTTACATTTTTTTCGCTTCTCATTGGTGGATGTTCTTCTTGTTGCCTGTTCATTTTGTTATGGGGCCTGTTCATGGCGCTGTTATTAATTGGCTGGCACATAAGTATGGATACCGGAACTTTCAATTGAAGGATACTTCCAAGAATCTGTTCCCAGTTGATATTTTCATGTGGGGAGAAGGGTTTCACAACAACCACCATAAGTTTGGCGGGCGTGCCAACTTTGGGATTAAATGGTTCGAATTTGACCCTATGTATCCGATCATTTGGGTGATGGACAGACTCAAAATTATCAAGCTTCGCCGCAAGGCTCCTGAGGTGGCGTTCTAGTTTTTGCTCCTTAATAGCTTTCAGGAAACTCAAATCCAAGTCTGAGAGTCTCGTGGCACTTGGAGCACACAAGAAAAACTTTGACTTTGATAATGTATGGGTGTGAGGTTGGGAGCCTTTTGACAGGAATGGGAGCGCGTTTTAGCCCCTTTAGTACGTGGTCTCTCATAGCTCACTCAGTATAGATGAGATTTAAAATGACAAACTTGGATCATTTGCAAGAATATTTAACCATCGAACCAGGATATCTTTCTACCCGGTCTTTACATGGCTATTTGTTAGCAGCTACTTCCCCACGCCCCATTGCTTTTGCGAGTACCATCTCCTCTGAGGGTATTCCAAATCTCGCTCCCTTTAGCTTTTTTAATGTATTTAGTTCGAATCCACCCATTTTAATTTTCTCGCCTGCTCGCAGGGTACATGGAAACACTACCAAGCATACACTGGAAAATATTATCCAGACTCCTGAAGTAGTGATCAATGCAGTTTCTTACAACATTGTTCAGCAGATGAACTTGGCCAGTTCTGAATACCCTGAGGGAGTCAATGAGTTTGAGAAGGCCGGTTTCACACAATTAGCTTCTGACTTGGTACACCCCCCAAGAGTAGGAGAATCTCCTGTCCAAATGGAATGTGAGGTATTTGAAATAAAGCCTTTGGCTGATGAAGGAGGTAGTGGAAACCTCATATTTTGCCGGGTCGTAAAATTACACATTAGCAGGGCAATTCTTGATGAGAAGGGATATATTGATCCATACAAAATGGATTTAGTGGGTCGGATGGGAGGGAACCTGTACAGTCGTACTTCTCAAAACTCAACATTTGAGGTTCGTAAGCCAGGGATAAAACCAGGAATTGGGGTGGATGCATTTCCTGCTTCAGTAAGGTATAGCAGAGTGCTTACCGGGAATGACCTTGGGATCATTGGTTCTGTAGAAGCATTTCCATCGAGGGATGAGGTTGTTTCTTGGTGGAATTCAAATAAGCAAATCGTTGAGGGTAAGGACCTGTATAGTCTGCACAAAGCAGCCCAAATCGAAATTTATAATGGAAATCTTCAGCAGGCTGTCCAACTTTTGATGGGGGCTGATATATTCAGAAATGTTGATCATGATGCTTGATTAAGCTATAGGATTAATTCTACTTTGCCCTCTTATCCGTTCCTGTTAAAATTATTATTACTCCGAGACCTGGTCTCAATCTTATCCTGCCCCCATTATAATTTTCAATCAGTGACTTCCAGTCCGTGAGAGGGTAAATTTCCCTGGGAAGAGGAAATATCACAAAGGAAGATCAACCTGTAAGGTCTCTTCTCAAATTCCTATGTGTATGCAAGACTCATTTTTTGATTATTTAGAATTAATGTCCAAATTGCTGATAAGCGTAGGGGTAGTGTAAACTTATCGTAGAATCATTTCGCGTACTTTTTTAGGTCATATTTTCAAATCCCTGCATTAAGCATTCTCAGAGGCGGACCTATTTCTTTATGGCAGCTATGAGTGTTAAGATCAGTTTGAAGAGCTCAATTGGTAGGAATTTTATCCCATCTAAAAGGACCTTGTTGTCTTCCTTGGTCTTGGTCACTTACATGTCGTTGTGGTTAAATGTTAGTGGTCAGAATCCGTCTAAAAATATTGATTTTCAGTCGATTATTGGTGAATTAGAAGTTAATATCCAGGCTCCCACCAGTAGCATTCCCGACCCATCTGCGATTGATGCTGGATCTGAGTTGTTAGGTGAAAATGAGGCTGTCTTTTTGGGAGGGTTTGGTGAATTGATCCCCAATGTGAAGCCTGAAGAATTGAAAGCATTGCCCATGCTTGAGATTTGTGGCAATGGGTTGGATGATGATATGGACAACTTGGTGGACTGCTATGATCCTGATTGTGGTGGCGACCCTACTTGCGATGGTTCAATATTTACTGCATCGACGGCTTGTTCAAGTATCCCAGTATCTGGAGAAATCAGTCTAAAAGAATCGTGGAGGACAGATACCAGTTTATACGACGTCTTTTCAACCCAAACTCCAGTTGCAGGAGATATAGACAACGATGGTGTAGTTGAGATCATCGCATACGACCACAATGACAATGAAGCCAGTGTAGGCACTGCTGGGCCTGGTGACACCCTGTTTATCATCGACGGTCGCAATGGGCAGGTTAAGGGTTACTGTGACCTAAGTTCTACGGGAACCAATGCAACTCGCCTTAATACTTCTGGTATTTTGATTGGAAATCTTGATGCAGACCCTTTTGGTGAGATTATCGTGGTATTGAACGATACACGTCTTGCACGCTTTGAACATACTGGTGGTGCTCCAACTTGGGTAAGTGCGCCACTTAGTTCTTTTGTGGGCTTTAGTGTCCAACCTATCCCAAATATAGCTGATCTTGATGGTGACGGAAATGCTGAACTTTACCAAGGGCCTCATGTGTGGAATGGACAAACTGGTGCATTTATAGGTTCAGGCGGATTTGCCATCCCTGGGATTGCAGTAGGCGCCCCGGTTAACTCTGGAGGTTATACTATTCCTTACGGAATGTCTGTAGCAGCTGATGTATTGCCTTCAACTTTTTGTGCAGACTGTGCTGGAATGGAAATCGTATGTGGTTTTCAAGTCTTTTCGGTTAACATTGGAACTGGAACTGTGACCCCAGTAATAACTTCAAATCCCCCAGCAGGTCTTACGAGTCCTGTTGATGGGTTTACAGCTTTGGCGGATTATGACAAAGACGGTGATCTTGACGGTATTATCAGTGCAAACAGGCAAGTAGGAGGGGGAACACAAACAGAAGTAATAGTATATGTCTGGGATTTACAGACGCCAACTGTGATCGCGACCTCACCGACTTTTATTTCTCCTACATTTGGAACTGCAGGACAGGCAAATGTTGGTGATTTTGATAATGATGGAT
>JBFGVE010000093.1:0-11152 GCA_041565275.1 Bacteroidia bacterium | reverse complement strand
CCAATGGTTGGTGGGTAGAGTCATCGACTACCACGGCTGTAATCGCAGGTGGAGGATTATACAGTACGATTCGATATACATCCTGCAATCTGGCTGGTTCCGAATTGAGATCAACCCAAAAGACTACATCCTCAAAATCTGGAGTCCTGACGGCAATCTTGTAAGATGATCGGCGCCTGAGTTTAAGCTCGGTCAATCCCAAACTATCTGTTGCTACATTTTGCAAAAGCTGGTTCTCTTCGTTGAATAAAAATATTCCTGCACCTTCCACTGGAAAAGCCGAAATACTGTCTTGAACATATATCTTAATAGACGCCAGGGAAAGAGAGAAAGCATAAATATCATCTCCTCCTACTCCTCCAGGACGATTGGAAGTGAAATACCCAAACTGCATATCTTCTTCCAGAAAGTATGCAAAATCATCAAAAGCAGAATTGATGGGCGCACCCAAATTCACGGGGTCACTCAGCCGATCTTTGATCATGAAGATATCCAAGTGACCCAAGCCAGGATGACCATCCGAAGCGAAGTAAAAGGTACCACTTGGGTGTAGAAATGGAAATTGCTCATTTCCGGGTGTATTGATCTTATTGCCAAGGTTGATGGGCTTAGACCACGCACTCCCATCCCAATCAGAACGGTATAAGTCTTTTCCACCAAAGCCTCCAGACCGATCAGAAGAGAAGAACAAATGCTTTCCATCTGCAGAAATAAAGGGGTGCGTAGAATTACTTTCTTCCTGGTTGTGCTCAAAGGGTTTGATTTCAATTCCCTTGTCTCCATCCATAGTTACACGGTAAATATCAAGGTGGATGAACCGTGTCTCTTTTCTGCTTTGCTTTCTTTTCGTTTCAGAATTCCTGGAAAACCATGCTGTTGTACCATCTGGCTCAGCAGTGGAAAAGTTGCTCTCATGATATTTAGATCTGATTTCCCCGTTCAAGGCGACAGGATTTTTCCAATTATTCTTCAATCGGTCTTTTTCCTTTGCGTAATAAAGATCCAAGAATCCCTGCCCCAATCCTTCGAATCGGTAATCCTTGGCTCCCGCATCTCTGGAACTGGCAAAGACAATTCCCCCTCGCCAAGGGAATGCCCCAAACTCTGAGGCACTGGAATTGATCGGAAGCAGCATGATACGATAAGTAGCCGTATCAATGTACCAGAAATCTTGATTGCTGAGGGCTTCTATGAACCTCAAGCCCCTTTGGTCGTCCGGTACCAATCGGGTATAGGTGGCAAACGCATCTTTAGCACGGTCATACTTCCCCCTTTGCAGCATTGAATGTCCATACTCAAACCATGCTTGAGCCGGCTTTTCACCTTCTTCCGCGAAGAGTTTTTCATAAACGTCTGCTGAGGATTCGTAATTATGTATGAGATAATAGCAGTGTGCCAATTTAAATCTTGCATTTTCCTCACCCTGCTTTACCGCCCTCTTGTAGTGAGGAATCGCCTGGATATAAGCAAGCGCCTTGACTTTTTCATCTCCCAATTTTGTATAACGAGACTGCCCTATGAGAAAACATCCCCATAACATGAAGAGGGTAACCATTATCCCAAATTTGCTATGTTTCCCGGTTACAGTTCCCATAGTCAAAACAGTCTGGGGCTGAATATACCGTCCTTCTTAAAACGAAAATCGTAACCTAACATCAACTCGTGAGAACCCGAAGTAAATCTATTCAAATTGCTAATGGGATAGCCAAAAGCATACCCCATTCTCAGTTGGGAATTCAGGAAAAGGTCGAATAAGCCGACAATGGCATCACCCGTTCGATAGGACACGCCAATTCCAAGCCGGTCCCGAAAATATGCATTCAGGTTAAGGTCAATCTGGTATGGTGCACCTCCAACATACTTGAATAATAAAGAGGGTTTGAATTTGAGTCTTTCTCCCATCCTTAATACCAAGCCAGCGGTAGCAAAATAGTGCCTTTTCAATCCGCGGATTCCGTTCCCATCTAAACTGATATCAGGGATTATTGAATCAAAATTGTTTACCAGTATCCGTGGGACAGACAATCCCAGATATGCGGAATTACTGTAGAGGTAAACACCACAACCTACATTAGGCAAGAAAGTCTGAGAAGGATAATTAATTGTAATCTGATCCGTACGGTCTTTGAGATCCGCATCCTCCCAGGCTATCCGAAAGATGTCGACGGTCCCTCTCAAGCCGAATGCAAGCTTTACATTACCTATTGGTAAACGATAAGCATAATCGGCATTGATCCACGTTTGTCCCAAGAAGCTGATCTGATCGTTGACAATACCTAAACCAAAGCCGTGGCGTCTGTTAAAGCTAGGGAGGTGAAAATTGAATGATTGGGTGACAGGGGAACCAGAAAAACCAACCCATTGCATTCGGGCCAAACCGCTCAGGCTCAAAGCATCCCGACTACCAGCGTAGGCTGGGTTAAAGGCCAAGCCATTAAACATATATTGGCTGTACATGGGATCCTGCTGGGCTTGTCCAAGCGAAGGAAGCAAGCACATCAAAAATAACCACAAAGGCTTAAAAAATGATGGAGGTATGGGTAGGTACACTGTTGATCTCACCAATCGAAAGGTAATAATTCACATGTTCTTAGGCAAACGGTATTTCCCCATGGATAACTATTTCTTAGCTATTATTTTACTAGCTTTGCATCGTGGAAGGTTTCGTTGTTTCTGCCCGAAAATACCGCCCCGATTCCTTCAGTTCGGTGGTAGGTCAATCTCATGTCACCCACACGCTCCGGAATGCAATAAAAATGGATCAGCTTGCCCATGCATTTCTATTTTCAGGGCCGCGTGGGGTAGGCAAAACCACCTGTGCCAGAATTCTGGCCAAAGCCATCAATTGCAACAGCCTTGGAGAAGATGGAGAACCGTGTAATGATTGCAATTCCTGCAGTACCTTCAACGAAGGCAGGTCTATGAATATACACGAACTGGATGCAGCCTCAAACAACTCTGTAGAGGATATTCGAAAGATCATTGAAATTGTGCGGTATGTGCCTACCTCAGGCAAGAAGAGTGTTTTTATCATTGATGAGGTTCATATGCTCTCTTCATCTGCTTTCAATGCATTTTTAAAGACTCTTGAAGAGCCCCCTAAGCACGCCGTTTTCATCCTTGCTACTACAGAAAAGCTCAAAATACTTCCGACCATCCTCTCGCGTGTACAGAAATTTGATTTTCGCAGGATCAAGGTCGATGATGTTGCCAATCATTTAAAGCTTATCTGTGAAAAGGAAGGAGTTGGTTTTGAATATGAAGCTCTTCAGCTAATTGGCTTGAAGGCCGACGGTGCCCTTAGAGACGCTCTCTCCATATTTGACCAAATTATTAGTTATTCTAACAGGAATATCACCTATCAAATTGTCCTGGAGAATCTTCAGGTACTGGACTATGAATATTTTTTCAAAACAACGGATCATATTCTAGCCCAAGACCATGGAAGCCTTCTTCTGCTTTTACATGAAATTATAGAACGGGGGTTTGAAGCCAAAGCTTACCTGGCAGGCTTGATTGAGCACTTCCGCAACCTAATGATAGCGCGTACACCCAAGACAATGGGTTTATTGGAAACCAGTGACAATGTTAAGAAACGATATCTTGAACAAACAAAATCGCTTCCCCCTACTCTGCTTTTGAACGCATTCAATCTCGCCTCAAAGTCAGAACAGGCCTTGCGTAATTCAAGTAATGCCAGACTGGCCATAGAATTGTGTCTGATTAAGTTGGCTTACCTGAGTACATCGATCTCTCTCGCAGTCGACGAAAAAAAAAAGCCAATTGAGGCCAAAAGCGAAAAAATAAATCTTCCGCCTTCAATTTCTGCGAAGACCGAGGTTGAGACAGGAGAGCCCATATACGAACAAAAGCCAAAAGTCAGGAAGTCCCGTTTGAGGAGTCCGCTGTCTCTACGAGGGGGTTTCAGCATACCAACCTCCCTGGCCGATGTAGACCTTGGTGAAGAAGAAAAAGAAGAAGAGGAAGCCGAAGAATTCATTCAGTTCATTCCCGACTTCCAAATAGACCCAGCCCTTTTCGGGCAGGCTTACGATGAGTTGTTATTAAAACTTGAAGCAGAAAAAAAGCCCCTTACAGTTGGAGCACTTAGAAAAGATGCCTACGAGTTGGAGGGAAATAAATGGATCCAAAATGTCCCTTCTGATGTCGCTAAACGTGCACTATACGAAAATAAGGATGTATTGCTCTTTATGAGGGAAAGGATAAATGTCCCAAACCTTATCCAGGAGATCGTAGTGAAAGAGCTTGGTATCGAAGAAAATGAGAGCCGTTTGTACAGTAATGATGATAAACTAAAGGCTATGATCGAAAAAAATCCTGAACTGGCCGAATTCCTGAAAACCTTCAGTGCTTCACTAAAATATTAAAAACCTGCTTTTTCTGATTATCTGTCACCCACCTATTTTTACCATAGCACGCTCAGAAAGCACCTTCTTAACAGCAGCTTCATTTTCAAATTCAGGTAAGCCCCCTAACTTTTCATCCTTTCTTTGGATAGAAGATATGATCAATGGCCTGATGTCACCCCCTGATCTATATTCCCCTAAGAGATCAGTCTCTTTTCTAGAAAACAGACAGCTCCTCAATTTGCCTTCAGCAGTCAACCGAATACGGTTACAAGAACTACAAAAAGCTTCAGTAATAGTGGAAATAACAGAAAAGGTCCCCCGGAAATTTAACACTCGATAAGCTTTACCAGTACTGTTAAAAGCATCATTTAACTTTTGAATGGCAAACTTTTTTTCGATCATTGTGAGTATCTCACGATAAGAAAGCACCTTATCCCAGTTCCACTCGTTCCCATCGAACGGCATAAATTCAATGAACCTGACATGGAGCTCCTCCTTTTCTGTCAGGCGGATGAAGTCCACAATCTCATCGTCGTTCATTTCCCTGATCGCTACCACATTTACTTTCACACGAAAACCCTGGGAAAGGGCAAGGCGGATATTTTCCATTACTTTGCTTAAACCCGAACGCTTTGTGATCTCAATAAAACGATCCTCTTTAAGCGTGTCAAGACTGACATTAAGTGAACGCAAACCTACCTGTTTAAACAGGTGCAGGAAATCATGGAGTAGCAGTCCATTGGTAGTTATCGACAGTTGGGTGCCAAGATTTGCTATCCTCTCAATGAGAGAACTGGCATCTTTTCGGAGAAGTGGTTCTCCTCCCGTGAACCTGATTTTGCGAATCCCGAAAACCTCTACGAATATTCGAATAATTTCGAATAATTCATCATTATTCATCAGATGATCTTGGGGAAGAAAGCGTACGTGCTGAGGCATGCAATAAGTGCAGCGCAAGTTACATTTGTCAACCAGTGAGACACGTATGTAATCGTGCACGCGACCAAATCCATCTATCAATTGCATACCCAATAGCGTAAATTATTTTGAGATAAGCTTTTCAGCTTTGCTAAAAGCAGCTGGGATGCCCGCTGGATTTTTCCCTCCCGCTGAGGCAAAGTGTACCTGTCCTCCTCCGCCTCCTCCTACTTCCTCGGCGATCTCACGCACTAAATCTCCGGCATGCAGATCTCCGGTTTTAACAAGGTCCTTGGTCAATGCTACAATCAGGTTTACCTTTCCGCCAAAATTTCCGGCCAACACCAGTACACCATTTTTCAGGTCTCTGATCAAGTCAAAAGCGAGTGCCTTCATTTCCTTGGCACTGGGAGTATCCACTTTGGCGGTAAGCAAATTGCGCCCATTGACGACTTTGATCTGCTTCAGAAGATCATCCTTCAAACCACCAGCCAATTCTTGCTGCAGTTTTTGGATCTTCTTTTCAAGTTTCTTTTGCCGGTCTATCAAGTCTCGCAAGGCTTTGACTGGATTCTTAGGGTTATAGAGTAGCTCTTTCATTTGTAGCATCATCTCTACCTTATTGGAGAGAAAAGAAAAAGCACCATCGCTTGTATAAGCCTCTACCCTTCTGATGCCAGCCGCCACCGATCCCTCTGAAACGATTTTAAAGAGACGGATTTCCTGGGTGTTATCCACATGGATCCCGCCACACAACTCGATGGAGTAATTGGAATCGAATACAATTACACGCACCGTATTTCCATATTTTTCTCCAAATAAAGCCGTAGCACCCATTTCTTTTGCCTTGGCAATTGGAACATCACGGTGCTCGACCAACTTGATTCCTTCGGCTACTTTTTCATTGACAATCCGCTCAATCTGCATAATCTCCTCTGGACTCAATTTGGTTGGATGAGAGAAATCAAAACGCAAGAGTTTGTCATTGACCAGCGACCCTCGCTGCTCTACGTGGGTACCAAGGACTTGCCTTAAGGCAGCGTGAAGGAGGTGGGTTGCACTGTGGTTCGCTTTGATCAAACGCCGCCGGTCGGTATCTACTTCTGCCACCCATGTACCAGATGCATCACTAGGAAGTTCGTTTACAAAATGAACGATCAGGTCATTTTCTTTCTTGGTATCCAGTACTTGTATGATGTTATCCCCTTTTCTCAACCAACCCGTATCACCAACTTGACCACCACCCTCTGGATAAAATGGAGTGCTATCCAAGACTAACTGATAAATCTCACCTGAATTTGCTTCCGAAGTCCTATGGCGGAGGATGTGTACTTTATCAGCAGAGCGTTCATATCCAGTAAAATGAGGGAACTCCTCCATTGGAGAGACTTCTACCCAATCTCCTGTCTTGATTTGAGAAGCGATCCTAGCCCTGTCCCGCTGAATACCCATCTGGTAGTTGAACCCATCCACATCCAGGGTCCAGCCCTTTTCACGAGCCATCAGACCTGTTAGGTCAAGAGGGAAACCAAAAGTATCGTACAATTTGAAAGCAAACTTTCCTTCTACTTGCTTATCTGCTTTTCCAGCATTTTCGGCAAGGTAATTTTCAAACAATTGGGTGCCACGCGCCAATGTGTGCAGGAAACTTTTTTCTTCCTGTTGAATTGTAGTTTTAATGAATTCGGATTGAGCGGCAAGCTCAGGAAAGATCTGATCATACACTTTGACTAAAACGTCGACCAAATTGTAAATGAAAGGTTTAGTTATTCCAAGGAACTGAAATGCATAACGGGAAGCACGACGTAAAATCCGCCGAATTACATATCCTGCTCCAGTATTGGAAGGCAGTTCCCCATCAGCAATAGAAAAGCAAACTGCCCTTAGGTGATCTATAACTACCCGGATTGCAACCGACTCTTCCTCATTCTGACCGTACTGGAATCCAAATTCTTTTTCAAGGAAATCGATATAAGGCGAAAAAAGGTCTGTATCGTAATTGGAGGTTTTCCCTTGCAATACCATCACCAAACGCTCCAACCCCATTCCTGTATCTACATTCTTCGCGGGTAATTGTTCAAGCGAACCCTTGGAGTCTTTGTTGAACTCCATAAACACCAAGTTCCATACCTCAATTACTTGAGGATGATCCATATTGACAAGCTGAGCTCCTGGAACCTTTTCTTTTTCGGCTGGTGAACGCACATCCACATGAAGTTCAGAGCAAGGTCCACAGGGACCTACATCACCCATTTCCCAAAAGTTGTCTTTCTTTCCGCACCGCAATATCCTCTTCTCTGGCAGCCACTTCTTCCACTCTTCCAGGGCCTCTTTGTCTTCACCCAAGCCAAGCTCTTCATCCCCACCAAAAATGGTTGCATACAGATCTTCAGGATTGACCCCCTCTGACTTGGTCAAATATTCCCACGCCCATTCGATAGCCTCCCGCTTGTAATAATCTCCGAAGGACCAATTTCCCAGCATTTCAAACATAGTATGGTGGTAGGTATCGTGCCCTACTTCCTCCAAATCGTTGTGCTTTCCAGATACCCGTAAACACTTTTGCGTGTTTGCTATTCTGAGGGCATTGGGTTCCTTGATTCCTAAAAAATTATCCTTGAATTGATTCATCCCTGCATTTGTAAACATAAGGGTTGGGTCATCCTTGATGATTATAGGTGCAGATGCGACAATGGCATGTGCCCTGGACTGGAAAAAATCAAGAAATGACTGTCGTATCTCTTTAGATGATTTCATAGACTGGGTCTCTTTAGGTACAATTAGAAGCTATTTAGTGATTTTTTTGCAACTGTTCACAATTACTTAATTTTTGGCTAACTTGGCGTTGTATGCGATGTATGGAATCATGGCTGGTCGGTCTTATTTTAAATTCTTAAGCCCCGCGAAAGTAATAAAATTAGGTTCCTTTTATGCCGAGAATTAAATATTATTACGATCCGGATACATGCAGTTTTGAGTCTTCAAAGTTCGACTCAAAAACACTGGTTCGCAAAAGCCTAGCTTATTTCATTATTTCCGGGATCGTCATGACCTTGGTATTTATTTATTTGTTCTATTACCACGAGGACAGGCTAACCACGAAGGATACGAACAACCATCTGAGTTTACAGATTCAGCAATTTGACAGTGAGATCGATAAGTTGGAGAGCGATCTGAAAAGACTTCACAAAAAAGACAAAAACGTCTATCGCACCATTCTTAAAGCTGATCCAATCAAAGATGATTGGTCCATAGATGACCATACAAAATATGGGAATTCAGACGGTGAGAATATGGAAGTGACCCTAGAGCGTTTAGAAGATATCCAAGCCAGGATTTGGATCCAAAAGAACAATTACAACACCTTGGTTGAAACCATGAAAAGAAAAGAGGAAGAATTAAAGCACATGCCCTCTATTCGGCCAGTTTCAACTGACCTTATCAGTGGTTTCGGCTACCGTTTGCATCCTATTCTCCACGTAAAGAAAATGCACACAGGCCTGGATTTTCAAGCTTCGGTTAACACCCCTGTAATTGCAACTGCAGATGGAAAGATTGAGTATTCTGGCCGCAGTGGAAATGGCTACGGTATTCATATCGATATAGACCACGGTTATGGTTACGCTTCTAAATATGCCCACCTCTCTAAAAGCCTAGTGGTAAAAGGTCAGAAAATTCAACGCGGTGATTTGATTGGATATTCCGGTAATACAGGACTTACCAAAGGTCCCCACCTTCACTATGAAATATCTAAAGACGGCAAAAAAATTGACCCCGTTGACTACTTCTATTCCGATCTGGATCCTGAGGAATTTATGGAGTTCAAGAAGCAGGCCCAACAATTTAATGAGTCAATGGATTAATGGCAGAACCAGAGAGAATCAAAAAGAAATACTACGCAATTGGTGAAGTTGCTACCATGCTTGACGTGAACCCCTCGCTCATTCGTTTCTGGGAATCTGAGTTTCCTCAACTCAAGCCCCGGAAAAATCGAAAGGGTAACCGTGTCTACACAGACAAAGAAATTGAGCAACTTCAGCAAATCTACTATTTAGTCAAAGTTCGTAAGTATACCCTCAAAGGTGCTAGGGAAAAGCTCAAACAAAACCCCAAGGATCTCCAGTACGAGCAAAAAACTAGAGAGGCACTTCTAAATGTACGGTCTTTCTTGGAAGAATTGAAGAACAATTTGTAAGTTTGTTTTCCTTTGAAAACCGAGGTGTAGCTCAGTTGGTAGAGTACTCGTCTGGGGGGCGAGTGGTCGCTGGTTCAAGTCCAGTCACCTCGACAAGTTGCAAAAGAGCCATTCCTTTCCGAATGGCTCTTATTTTTTAAATGCCTCCTGCGCGATGCGAGGTATAGCACCCCAAACCAGAGATGCCGTTAGCTACCAATTACCTTTTCAAGAAAATCACCTAAATCCGTAGCTAATAAAACCCAGATAATTATTAAAACGCAGTATAACCAGATCGTCAGCTACCGCTGGAATTCCTACCACCGTTCTTGCGTTGTCTACTTCGACTACTCCGTCCGTCACCACTACGTTGTCTTGAACCACCCTTCCGTCCACCACTGTTACCCGACTTATTGACTTTGCCAAAAGGAGCTGATGCAATATGCATGTCATGCCAAGGGTGATCAATCTCAACAGGAATTTCCTTTCGGATGAGCTTTTGGATATCTTTTAAATATGGCTTTTCATCCAAATCACAGAAGGAAATCGCTATCCCGCTTGCCCCTGCCCGACCAGTGCGTCCAATTCGGTGGACATAGGTTTCAGGTATGTTAGGAAGATCGTAGTTAATAACATGAGATAACTCTGATACGTCAATACCGCGAGCAGCGATATCAGTTGCTACCAGAACATGGAGCCTCCCTTGTTTGAAGGCTCCCAAAGCACGCTGGCGCTGGGCTTGAGACTTGTTCCCGTGAATCGCGCTTGAACGAATACCCGCATTATTTAGTTTGCGTACGATCTTATCTGCACCGTGCTTGGTACGAGAGAAAACCAACGCAGAGTCAACATCATCGGAGTCTAGTAAATGAACTAATAGACCTACCTTACTTTTCTTTTCTACAAAGTAAATTGCTTGCTCCAATCGTTCTGCAGTAGTTTGAGTTGGCTGAATCGAAACCTTTTGAGGGTTACCCAGGATTTTTTGTGACAGCCTCACGATATCTGGGGGCAAAGTAGCCGAGAAGAAGAGAGATTGCCGATTGGCAGGTAATTGAGCGATAATTCTCTTTATATCCGGCAAAAAGCCCATATCGAGCATTTGATCTGCTTCGTCTAGGACAAAATATTTGATTTCTTTCAGAGAAACGTATCCCTGTTTGATCAAATCAAGAAGACGCCCGGGAGTAGCTACCAGGGTGTCTACCCCCCGATGCAGTGCTTGTGTTTGGGCATGCTGCTTGACACCACCAAAAATTGTGGTGTGTTTCAAGGATGTATACTTCCCGTAGTCGGCAAAGCTTTCTCCAATTTGAATCGCTAGTTCTCGTGTAGGTGTCACAACCAAAGCCCTGACCTTGCGGCCATTTCTTTCTCTGGGACGATCCAGAGCCATGTTCTGAATGATTGGGATCGCAAATGCTGCTGTTTTTCCAGTGCCGGTCTGGGCACATCCCAACAAATCATGCCCACCTAGAAGAATAGGGATCGATTGTTCTTGAATTGGAGTGGGATTTGTGTAACCTTTCGCCTCAAGAGCCTTTAATATCGGCTCAATAATGTCTAAATCTTTGAATGTCATTCTATAATATGTAATACGCAAAGGTAGGCCAAATGTACCGATATTAGTACGTTCTCTCTAATATCAACACTCATTGAATCCAACTCTATCCACAATTGGTTAAATATT
>JBFGVE010000092.1:0-11181 GCA_041565275.1 Bacteroidia bacterium | reverse complement strand
GCTTCCGGACCTGGACGGACATAGTTCCCGTGTTCATTGACCTGATCTTTCAACATCTCATTGACTATGGAATATAATTTGTCGAAATTGGATTTAATATTGTGCATTGGTTATAGATTAAGGGTTTAACCACTACTAATCTACTCAATATGAGGCCGATGCACATTTTTTATAGTCTTTGAATGCATAAATGGTAAAAGTCGCTGCCCAAAACAGAACGAATATATTAAATGCAAAAACAACACAGGAAAAATCCCCACATGGCGGATATGTATTAGGTTTTTTCTAAGTAATATTAAGTTTGTCAGGAATGTTTGTACACTCGATTAGCTACCTTTGTGGTTGTCTATGGATGAATTTCCACGTAATAATAGAAAGCAGCATCCGAAAGACCATGACCGCGATCGCATGAGGAGTCACGACCAGCCTCACGATCAGAATGTGGAGCACGACCACCATCTAGGGAGTTCATTGGAGACCCGGAAGATTGCAGTAGCGTTTTGGCTCAACCTCGGCTTTACCCTAGTAGAAATCGTAGGAGGGCTATTGACCAACAGTATGGCTGTGCTTTCAGATGCTCTGCATGACATGGGTGATTCGCTTTCTTTGGGCCTGGCTTGGTATTTTCAGGGTCTGTCTCAGCGAGGTGTCGATCATAAGTATACGTATGGGTACCGTCGTTTCTCAGTGCTGGGAGCTTTGATCAATGTAGTCATCCTCAGTACGGGTTCGGTGGTGATCCTGTACCTTTCCATTCAGCGTTTGTTTTCCCCTGAACCCGTAGAAGCTGCCGGAATGCTGGCAATGGCGGTCCTCGGAATCCTTGTAAACGGGGCTGCAGTTTGGCAAATGTGGGGTTCGGAGGACCTCAATGCCAAGGTGGTTTCGCTTCATCTCCTCGAAGATGTCCTTGGATGGGTTGCCGTATTGATCGGAAGTGTTGTCATGTTACTTGTGGATGCTCCCTGGATCGACTCTGTCTTATCCTTGGGTATTACCTTGTATATCCTCTACCATGCCATCAGGAATATGAAAAAAGCCCTGAATATTATCATGCAAAAGGTTCCGCCGGGGATTGATCTGATCAGGATCCGAAAACAACTGGAATTGTTGACCGATTTACAAGATGTCCATGACCTCCACGTATGGAGCCTGGACGGTCGCTTCATAGTGATGACACTCCATGTCCGGGTAGCTCCGGAAAAGACGATCATGGACCTTGAACAGATTAAATTTCTGATCCACGAGGAGATGCGTAAGCTCGGTATTCACCATGTTACGGTTGAGTTCGAGCCTTCCGGGTCTGGTTGCCACCTCTCTGGGCCGGTTGAAGGACTGCAAATGAACTGATCCGGCAGGGCTTCAGTGCATTCGGTATCTATTTTCGACCAAAATCAGCTGGTATCTCCCCCCACCGCTTGGTTTCCCACTTGATGATCTTGTTCCTGAACTTATGGGTCGCCAACCATTTTTCTCCACGTGCTATTATCTGGTACAACTTTGCTGTTTTGTGGTTTCGGACAAGCTTTGTTCTACATTTACCCGCTTTTATCCAGCCCATTGCAAGCTTTGAATCTGAGTAGATAGCCAGGTCGGGCTGGGATTCTGAGTAAAGGGCGAGCGCGTGAACGAGGGCGAGAAATTCTCCGATGTTGTTGGTGCCAAAGTCAAATACAGGAGAACGGAAAAGCTCGATCTCAGGCGCGAGGGTATAGACACCGCGGTACTCCATTTTTCCGGGATTCCCGGAGCAGGCAGCATCTACTGCAATGGAGTCTGTAACGATCTCAGAAAGGAATTCGGGGGAGAGAATTTTAGGAAGGGATTTTTCACCGGGTTCTTTATAGAATTCTTGCCAGGGTCTACGGAAGGCATCTTCGGCCTGGGCCTTGGTCTCAAAGGCTTTGAATTTGGATCCTTTGAATCCTTGGATCTGTTGTTGAGCCTGAACCCAGGTTTGGAAAATACCGGGCTTACGGCCTTTCCAAACAACATAATACTTGGTTTTCTTTGGCTTTGACAAGAGGAGGATACTTATTTTTCTCGAAGGATCATTTCCAAAGTCGTCTGTCCTACAGCTTTGAGTGTGTTTTTGTCAATGTTGGTGATGTCATCGGTAGTTTTGTGCCAGTGGGGAAAGAAATCTCCAGTGGAAATATTCCGGTCGATCACTTCGACCATAGGTATACCTGTCCCTTCCATGACAAATACATGGTCGTCGATCGAAGCCAAGCCAAATTCTCCTGCGGGAAACAGGGCGGCATACCCCAGATTGTGGGCCACGGACCAATATTGGTTTACATACTGGGCGGCACTGGCCATGCTATAACCATCTTTGACAAACTGTGCTCCCTGACCTCCCACCATGTCGAGATTGATTCCGTAATCAGCCCTGTAACCGGGTTTATGGGTGTTCTTTGCCCAATATTGTGATCCCAGGCACCAAGAGTCTTCGATGCCGTAATTGCCATAATCTTCCGCATCCCAGAGGATCATATCCACTCCAATTTCTGGAGTAGTGGTAGACAAGTGTCGGGCGATCTCAAGAATTACAGCTACGCCACTACCGGCATCATTTGCTCCGGGAACCGGAGCACTTGGGTTTTCCGTATCCTTGTCTGCATAAGGACGGCTGTCCCAATGGGCGGAGATCAAAACCCTCTTTTTAGAGGCAGGGTTGTAGGATCCGATGATGTTGCGAATGGCAAAGACTGTGCCATCCCAGGCTTTGACATTCGCTTGCTGTACTATCACCTCGGCCCCAAACCTGTCCATGGTAGAAGCGAGCCAATTCGCACAAGCTACATGGGCAGGGGTATTGGGAATTCGCGGCCCGAATGAAAGTTGTTTTTCGATGAAAAAATAGGCACTGTCACTGTTGAATGGCGGAGCGACTGCCTTAAACGGGGGAGGAGGAGATATGGTGCTGCCTCCTTTGGTAGTTTTGCTTTCCTTGTCATCGCATCCCCAAATGAGAAAGCTAAAGGTTAGAAAAAAAAGGATTAGATATTCAATTTTCAACATACCATTCAGTGCCGGTAGGAGTGTCTCTCAATTTTATCTCCATTCTGGAAAGCCCGTCACGAATGGTATCCGCAAGGGCCCAGTTCTTGTCTTCTCGAGCTTGATTTCGCATTTCAATGAGCATTCCCATGACTTCAGTCATTTTTGAATCTCGCAGGTTGATATTTGTCGCTGGGATCAGACCTAGAATATCCCTGAAGAATAATTGAAATGATGTGCGAAAAGCTTCAAAGGTTTCAGGATTAACAGGAAACGGTTCGTGCTTTTTGCTTTCAGTTTCATTGATCACGGATACAACTTCAAACATGCGGGCGATGACCCGGCATGAATTAAGGTCGTCGTTCATCAGTGAATGGGCATCTGCATCAAAGGATTTCAGATTTTCTTCGAATTCCCAATTGACATGGACGCCGGGATAGCTGGAGGGATTGATGGTTTCCAGACGATGGAGTGCTTCGCTCAACTTGTTAAACGCAATTTCAGATCCTTGGAGGGCAGCGTCACTGAAGTCGGTGATACTCCTGTAATGGGACTGCAGTATGTAAAAGCGTATGACCATAGGGTTGTACGCTTTGCTAAGACGGTTATGTTCTCCGGCAAACAATTGTGCCAGGGAGATAAAATTACCTTTGGATCGGGCCATCTTAGCTCCATCCACAGTGATCATATTGTTGTGTATCCAGAAGTTGGCTTCATCCAGGTCGTGGGAGTGGGGATCACCGATACCTGCGTTGGATTGGGCAATCTCTGCCTCATGATGGGGAAAAACCAAATCCAAACCTCCACCGTGGATGTCGTATTTGGCTCCCAGGTACTTGGTGGACATAACAGTACATTCCAGGTGCCACCCGGGAAATCCTTCTCCCCAAGGGGAATTCCAGCGCATGATATGGGTTGGTTTAGCGAACTTCCATAGGGCGAAGTCCTGTGGACGCTTCTTGGCTTCCTGCCCCTCCAGCGTACGGGAATTTGCTAATAGTTCATCCATTTGCCGTCCACTCAGTTTGCCATAACCGAAATCTTTGTCATAAGCTTCTGTATCGAAATAAACAGATCCAGAAACCTCATAGGCATAGCCATTTTGAATGAGTTTTTGGATATGTTCGATCTGCTCTGGGATATGACCGGAGGCAGTAGGTTCAATGTCGGGACGAATACAGTTGAGCGCATCCATATCGTCGCGGTAGGCATTTAGATAATATTGGGCGACCTGCATTGGCTCCATCTGCATGACCTTGGCCTTTTTAAGCATCTTGTCTTCTCCATCGTCAGAGTCGTTTTCAAGGTGGCCAACGTCGGTAACATTGCGTACAAATCGAACATTGTACCCGAGGTGGCGCAGGTAACGGTTGAGGACATCAAAGATGACAGCCGGACGGGTGTGACCCAAGTGGGTTTCACTGTAGACGGTAGGACCGCACACATAAAGGCCCACAAAGGGCGGATTGAGCGGTTCAAACTTTTCTTTCTTACGACTTAGCGTATTGTATAGGTATAAATTATCCATGTTGCTGGATGACATCTTACATCCCAATGATCTTGAATTCAACTCGACGATTTTTACGACGGCCTTCCGGCGTATCGTTGGAATACCGGGGGGCTTTGCTTCCGTACCCTTTGTATGTACATCGCTTTTCAGAGACTCCGTGCTGGACAAAATAATCGTACACTGCCTTGGCCCGGTTAGTGGATAGCAGACGGCAGAACTCCTCACTGCAGGCATCATTGGTATGTCCGCTGATCTCGACTCTGATACTCTTATTATCTTTCATGAACTGAACCACCCGATCGAGCTCCGGATAAGAATTCTTGTCAAGAGTCCATTTCGAAGGAGGGAAAAATATGTTGTTAAGGACGACTTTTTCATTAAGGCGAATTTGCACTAGGAACAGGTCTTGATTGAGCTCTTTATATTCTGTGATCTTGGTCAGATTCATATACTGATGCTCAGAGAGATAGGCTTCGGACTTTGCCAAAAATCCATACTTGGCTCCGGCTGGTAGAATAATGGTGTACTCACCAGTTCTTGGGTTGCTGTTCGCTACTCCGACCTCTTTTCCATCTTCGAGGGTTTCGATGATGATTTTGGCATCAACAGGTTCCATAGTGTTGGCGTCAAGTACTTTTCCCCTTACGAGCACCACAGGGTCCGGGCGCATTTCTTTTGGCAGGCGGACCCTAAAGATGTCGGTCTTCCCAAGGGAATTGTTTTCTGAAGAGAAGTAAGCAAACTCACCTGAAGCAGGAACTGAATAATATGCGTCCCAATTGGCGGAATTGATCATTGGACCCAGGTTTTGGGGTTCAGACCAATTGGTCCAGGAATTGTCCAACCGCCTGGTAATGAACATATCTTTGCTCCCATAACCGCTGAATCCATCGGAGGAAAAATATAGGGTTTTTCTATCAGCTGCCAAAAAAGGAGACATCTCGGTTGCTGCAGAATTGACCCTGCTGCCCAGGTTAAGGGGCTTGCTCCAGGTGCCATCTGGTTTACTGAAACTGACATATAGGTCTTTACCGCCTTCAGAATCCATTCTCTGTACAGTCATTACGATGGTCTTGCCATCGGCTCCGAGATGGAACTCGCTGAATTTATTGTTATTGTAATAATTATCAATGATCAGCTTCCTGGGAAATGTCCACCCATCTTTGGTCCTCTTGGATACAGATAGGCCAGAGGACATGGCACCATTGGGCTCGTAAACATTTCCCAGCAGGGCGGTATTCCCATCGGGAGAGATCGCAGTGAGGAAGTTATGCCCTTTGTTGTTCAAAGGAGATCCCACATTGCTGGCATTGGACCAAGTAATTCCGTCAGCTTGCTGAGTAGCACACCAGATATCGTCATTTATGATTCCGCCTGTATTCTCAGGGTGGTCTTTTCGATCAAAGTAGAGGGTTTTCCCATCTGGTGAAATAATTGGCATTATTTCATCATAAACCGAATTGATGGCAGTTCCCAGGTTTTCGGGTTCTTCTTCAAACGTCAGATCTTTGACGACATTGATAGAGGCCTGAATGGGTGAATCACTATCTGAAATTCCGATGGCATCAATGTGATTCCAGCCAGGGAACCCGATTGTATTGAGCACGACTTTGGCAGAAACCACGAAATAAGGCGTTGTTTGAAAGGTTATCCGAAACATTCTGCCACGTTCAGGTATGGGTTGGGGTGCTGTATTTTTGTAAACTAAATGTTCGCCTCCATTGACGTCATATAGCAGAATGCGGGAAATAGCACCTGGATTATGGCTTTCGGCAACTGCAATCTGGCGAATTCGCATCTTCTTACGGAAGGAGACGTGGATGTATTCATCTGTTCGACTTTGCTCTTGGAAAGGAGACCATGAGCAGGGGCTGTCTTTGAAATTGGGAAGGACATTTGGCTTTCCCAGCACTTGCGATGCTGAATATCCTTTCTCTCCGTACTCGGAAGATTTATCAATTACTTTATATGCCCATTGAACGTGTTGACCATGCATACAAAAGCCAACGGCAAGCAAAGAAAACAGGAGTTTCAGTCGTTTCACAATCATCGGTTTCTACTCTCCTCACAAATATAAGTCAATTATTCCAACACAGACAGGAGCCGGGCATTGTCATCGGGTATCAAAATGTGAATAAAAAGTTATTTATCGGTTAGAGAGGCGGTCAAGTTCTTCTTTTTCTTTGGGTGTGAGGTTTTGGTAGCCAATCTCGTTGATCTTATCCAGCAATTGATCCAGTCGGCCTTCATCGGTCACTTTAGGAGTAGACCGTATCAGGAGGGGTTCTTGGAGGTGGCGAGAAGTTGAATGAACTACCTTGATACGTGATCTTACCATGGGATTGACTGACCGGGAACGGTCGGTAGCAAATCCTAAATTAAATTGAAACCAGGAGGTCAAGTCAGTACCTTTTTGCAACACCTTGATCCAGACAAATCCAACGATCATACCGGCTAGGATAGATGTCCCCATGGTGGTCCAGATAAGTTGATAACTCACAGCCATTATGAAAAGCATTACCGCCCCTAAATACAACAATTTCGTTCGCCAGCGGATGATCCGGATCTCGTAATTCGGAACGAGAGTAATGGATGCAGTAATAAGTGTTGAATTGATGGTATGAAGTCCAAAAACAGGGGCATCGATGGAGGGTTCTACCGAGGGAAGTATATTTACGAGGATGACTGTCAGAACTGCATTGACCACAATAGAAAAGAAAAGGATACCTTGGGTCCTAAGGTCTCCAACCATGGCATTGAGAATATTTCCAAATGTGTAAATCAACACCATGTCTACGATCAGGAGCCATACCCAGAAAGGTTGGGAAACCATCCAATAGGTTAAGATGGTCCAAGGTGCATTGGCAAGAGATGGGACATCTACCGGCAGTGAGACTTTGTAGACGAATGCATCGTAGGTATCGCTGTCCAGAACTCCCAGCAATACGATCATAAGGACGTAAACGATTGCATAGATACTCATGAAGAGTCCTACAAGGCCGTTCTTCCTTAAAAATCGACGGTACCAATTCATGGAATCGCTATCTATCTCTAAAAATACCTAAAATCTTTTTCCTGTATAAGAATAAAAGTCCGCTTACAAGGCCTGCCAGGTGACCAATATGGGATATTCCACCAAGGATCCTCGGATCTCCACTGGCGAAACCTATGTAATGTTCAGCAAAAATATTATAAGCGAACAGGCCTGCAGATATTACAGCAGTACCGATAACGAGGTTTTTTGCCCGGAAACCGATAGGAATAAAGAAGAGGGAGAGTTTTAGATCCGGGAAGTAAAAAGCAAATGCACCCAAAACACCAAACAGTGCTCCTGATGCTCCCATGACTGGAATGGGGCTAGGATCAAACAGGGTTACCAGGATACTGCCCATGATTCCAGAGAAAAGGTACAAGAGGATGAAGTCTCTTCTCCCCATGACCGCTTCAACTGCAGTACCAAGACTAAACAGGGTAAACATGTTGAAGAAAATATGCATGAAATCCAGATGGGTAAACATGTTGGATATCAATTGCAGGGGCTGAAATTTATCAAATGCAGCAGGCAGCTCCCAAATCACTCCAGATTTAAACAGAAAGAAGTATTCTGCCCAATCAGAGGTGACCATTTCAACTTTGCTGACGTTCAGGTTCAAGAACAGGAACACCAGAAAATTGATTATCAGAATATTGAGGATGACGGGTGTAATTCTATTTGGCATATCTCAGATAACTTATCCCTGGAAAAACTGTTCCAGTTCTTTCAATTCAAGTCGGTAAAATGTCGGCTTTCCGCTTGGGGAAATACCTGGTTGTTCGCATTGGAACAAGGTTTCCACCGTGTAGATCATTTCTTGTGGATTTAATTTTTTACCTGTAGGCATGGCTGTTTTTCTGGCAATTGCCTTGGCAAGGGCTTCTTGGACCTTGCTGCCAACCTGGGTAGCTTCTCCTGCTTCACGGACCTCTGCAATGATGTCTTCGAAGAATAGTTCCGCTTTTGATCCTTTTAACAAAGCTGGAATTCCGTGAAGAATGAAGGTGTTGGAGCCAAATTCACTTAGGTCAAACCCAAGGAGCTTTATGTCTTCTTCAATCTCTCTCAGGAAGCTGAAATCGATTGGGGAGAAATGAAGGGTCCTGGGAAAGAGGAGTTGTTGACTCGGTAATGCTGCATGGAGGGAAGCTTTCAAAAAACGCTCGTAGAGGATTCTTTGGTGGGCATGACACTGGTCGATGACCACCAGCCCGTCCTCTCGTTGGTGAAGCAAGTAGCGACCTCCTAATTGCGTGATGGAAGAAGTCGGAAGTTCTCCTTTTTCTTCAAAAAATGGCAGGGAGGATGATTCTTCTTGTGGATTTGGGTCATCCAAACCAGGGAAAAGGAGATTGGAACCTTTGGACAGCCGCGACTCCTCTCTCTGGGAATAACCGGAGGAGGGGTAAAGATCTCCCCAGGACACTGAATTTGGATTGACGGAAGGTTTGGACTGTGGTTGTGTTAACTGCATTCCGCCTATGGTTTTCTCATCGTTCGAAGGAATCTCAGTCTGGTTCAGGAGATCGATGAATCCTTGATCTTCCATTTCAACCGGTGTTTTGTGGTAATCTCCCAGCCCTTTTCGTATCACACTGTGCAACAACTGGTAGATCGTTCTTTCATCGTCAAACTTGATCTCTGTCTTCGTAGGATGAATATTGATATCAATATGGGATGGATCAATCTCAAAAAAAATGCAGTAGAATGGGAATGTATCGTCAGGGATCAACTGGCTAAATGCAGAGGTGACAGAATGATTGAGGTAG
Source organism: Bacteroidia bacterium (assembly GCA_041565275.1). Classification (GTDB taxonomy): domain Bacteria; phylum Bacteroidota; class Bacteroidia; order J057; family JADKCL01; genus CAWUKT01. The sequence goes on along the minus strand of JBFGVE010000092.1, from coordinate 1,865 downwards.
CCTGACTTGATAAAGCGGTTATTGACAAAAAAGTATTGGTCACCGCGTTTTCTTCTAGCCGTTTCTGGTTTTCCAAGATACCCTCTGATGGAAATGTAGGGAGTCTCTTCTTTGATGTGGATGAGGTTTCCATGCAAGAATTTACCAAACAGATTGACAATACGCTGCTCCAAGTGGGTGGGAAAAAGGTCGTAGACCTGATTTCCATTGTGCTCGAGGCGAAAATTCAGGTTCGGGTTTGCCAAGGCAACCCTGGTAAATTCGTTGAGGATATGCCTGGTTTCAACCGGGTTAGACTTCAGGAAATTACGGCGGGCAGGGACATTGTAGAATAGATTTTTCACCGAAATATTTGATCCTGCGACAGTCATGCACGGTTCGACTTGTTTAATGGTGCTGCCTTCGATTTGGATTTCGGTGCCTAGTTCCGCATCCTGAAGCCTGGTTCTAAGATTCACTTGTGAAACGGCTGCGATGGAGGCCATTGCCTCTCCCCTGAATCCCATTGTTCGGATGTTGAAGAGGTCTCCGGGTTCTTTGATCTTTGAAGTTGCGTGACGTTCGAATGCCATGCGTGCGTCTTGAGCTGACATCCCACAACCATTGTCAATCACTTGGATCAACGCTTTCCCAGCATCCTTCATGATCAGTTCAATGCAGGTAGCTCCTGCATCGAGAGCATTTTCCATCAATTCTTTAACGACTGATGATGGCCTTTGAACAACTTCACCCGCAGCTATCTGGTTCGCAATATGGTCCGGCAATAAATGTATAACGTCTTGCATGTTTGCTCTTTCAAGGAACAAATTTAGAGGATTTTATCTTGCAAGACTTTAGCGGTATTTTCTGAAAGCTATGGTCTCCCTTCTAAAAGGAGGCAAGACGTACTTTTATCGATTTGGCTTGTTCATTTTTCCCTTCAAGTAGGTACAGCCTGTGTAGTTCTGTGAGCACAGGAATAAGTTCGGGATGCTGATACCCAAAGGTGGATTCCTTCACTTTCAGTATAAGGTTCAGGTGTTCTTCGGCCAGATCGTTTTGGCCCTGGATCAAGTCTGTTGCAATCAACTCGCCTAATATCCCACTCAGAATTTCTTCATTACCCTCAGTTTTGTGCTCGTAAATATCTAGTGCTTTGTTCAAGGTTATCCTTGCAGTTTCCGGTTTGCCATTGATATTTTGGAGCTTTCCCAGGTTGTATAGGTTGGCGGCAACGAGGTCGTGACGTTCTCCGTAGTAAGCTTCCCGGATCTTCAAAGCACGTTGCAAGTATATCTCGGCTTCGGTTCCACGTTCACGTGCCATGGCAAAACTAGCCTGCTTATCAAGTACATCCGCAACGAGTGGATGGTCCCCTCCATTTTCTTTGGTTCTGATCAGCAGAAGTTCTTTGAGAAGTGTGTGCGCCAAGTCTATTTTGTCAAGGCTTAAGTACAAGGATACTAAATTGTCTATTACAGATCCAGTCAGGGGGTGGCCAGGACCATAAACTTTATTCCGTAATTCCAGTGCCTTTTGAAGGCATTCTTCGGCTTCAGGGAATTCGGCCATTTGGTCATGGTAAACCGCTAGGTTTACATAACAGGTGGCTACCTCCGGAGATTCCGGACCTTTAATTGATTTGAGCATACTAAGGGCGTGCAAGTAAACTGTTTTGGCTTTGAGAAAATATCCCTGGCGCATATACACTCCACCAATATTGTTCAATGACCTGGCCAATTCAGCTGACTGAAAACCTAATACCTCTTCCTGGATATTCATGGCTGACTTGTAATCCTTTTCGGCAGCATCCCAATTTTCCTGAAAGTAGAATAAACCAGCTCGCTCGGAAAGGGCTTGAGCGTACTCTAGCCTGTATTCTGGTC
>JBFGVE010000091.1:0-11287 GCA_041565275.1 Bacteroidia bacterium | reverse complement strand
GGTATAGGTGAGCGGAAGAAGGTCATGGCGGCTTTCATCTTCAAACAGCAGCTTTTGCATAATGGAAAAATGGGGGCTGGCCAGGAGAAAAGCAAGAAAAAGAACAAAGCACTAAAAAGAGCAGACCGAAAAAGCCTGCTCTTTATGTATTCTTAAACCCTTTATGTTAAAGATCCGTCACTTCAAAGACACATTACTTCTTGCCGTAGCGACGGTAGAACTTGTCAACACGTCCGGCGGTGTCGACCAACTTCTGTTTACCGGTATAAAATGGATGAGAATCGCTGGAAATCTCAACCTTAACGAGGGGATATGTGTTCCCATCTTCCCACTCTATTGTATCCTGGGTATTGATGGTAGAGCGCGTAAGAAATGCGAAATCTGTTGAGATATCTTTAAACACTACTGGGCGATATTCCGGATGGATTCCTTCTTTCATGGTCGTTATCCTTTTATCAGTTAAGTCGGCAAAGCTAACACAATTGTTCGATCCATACAATTCTGAAACGCGAATCTTTTGCAGACCTTATTCCGGAGAAGCCAGTTGTCCTTGCCTTTCCTTCCACTTTGCCATGTAAAATACTTAACTTGGCCATCCTGAAAAATTGAATGAGCTCCATGACGCAGTACGATTTTAAAGCCATTGAGGCTAAATGGCAGACCTATTGGACACAACACAACTCCTTTGCTGCCGAACCTGTTTCAGACAAGCCCAAGTTCTATGTGCTGGATATGTTTCCGTATCCCTCTGGGTCGGGACTGCACGTTGGCCACCCGCTTGGCTACATCGCCAGCGACATAGTCGCCCGGTTTCGTCTCCACCAGGGATACAATGTCCTTCACCCCATGGGGTTTGATGCATTCGGACTTCCTGCTGAACAATTTGCTATCGAAACCGGACAGCACCCGGCCAAAACCACCGAAGAAAATATCCAGAGCTTTCTCAAACAGTTGAATCGTATTGGACTGGCTCATTCTCCGGATTCTAAGGATGTTAAAACCTGTGACCCCGAATACTACCGATGGACCCAGTGGATTTTTCTGGAAATCTTCAACTCATGGTACAATCTGGATACCGATAAAGCTGAACCCATTGATTCCTTGACCGATCGGTTTGAAAAGGGAGGAAGCGATTCCGCCAATGCTTACCACAGTTATGAAGGGAGCTTTACTGCAGCAGATTGGAGGCACATGTCCGACCAGGAACAGCACAAAATTTTATTGGATTATCGCCTGGCTTACAATGCCTACTCCGAAGTTAACTGGTGTCCGGCACTTGGAACCGTATTGGCAAACGATGAAGTTGTCAATGGTGTTTCTGAAAGGGGAGGTCATCCTGTCATCCGCAGACCCATGCGTCAATGGGCCTTTCGTATGAGAGCCTATGCAGACCGGTTGCTTGCAGGTCTGGACAAAATCCAGTGGTCCGAACCCATCAAAGAACAGCAACGAAACTGGATCGGAAGGAGTGAAGGGGCCAATTTTCACTTTCAAGTGGAAGGATCATCCCAAACCATTGAAGTTTTTTCAACAAGGCCCGATACCATATTCGGTGCCTCATTCATGGTGCTTGCCCCGGAGCATCCCCTCATTGAAGAATTGGTCACTGAAAGCCAAAGGGCAGAGGTGGAAGCCTATGTGGAATGGTCCAGGAACCGGACAGAAGTCGAGCGCCAGCAGGAGAAAAACATCACTGGGAAGTTTATCGGAGCTTATGCAGTTCATCCATTCATTGAAGGCAAGAAAATCCCCATTTGGACTGCCGATTATGTTCTCTGGGGCTATGGCACTGGTGCTATCATGGCAGTGCCCGCTGGTGACAGTCGGGATTATGCATTTGCCCAACACTTTAACTTAGAAATCCCTGCCATTTTTGAGGGTGTTGACATCAATGAAGGGGCTTATGAGTCCAAAACAGAAGGCATCCTGGTGAATTCCGCGTTTTTAGATGGACTCACTTTCAAGAAGGCACTGAAGAAAGCGATCACTGCCATAGAAGAGAAAGGTATCGGAAAAGGCACGGTAAATTACCGCCTCCGCGATCCCAATTTTAGCCGCCAGCGCTATTGGGGAGAACCTTTTCCCATTGTCTACCGTGATGGTATCCCATATGGGATGGATCCGAGTGAACTACCACTCCGCCTGCCGGAGGTAGAGACTTATCAGCCTTCAGGAGATGGCCAGGGCCCCCTGGCCAACATTAAAGAATGGATCAACCTCCCGGACGGAGGTGTCCGGGAAAGCAATACTATGCCCGGATATGCAGGGTCCAGTTGGTATTTTCTTCGGTATTTCGATGTGTACAACAAAGAAACATTCACCGATCCTGTAAAAGAAAAATATTGGATGAATGTAGATCTCTACATCGGCGGATCCGAACATGCAGTTGGTCATCTGTTGTATGCAAGGTTATGGACCAAAATACTTTATGACCTTGGTCATATCTCTCATGATGAGCCTTTTCAAAGATTGGTCAATCAGGGAATGATCCAAGGGAGATCAAATTTAATTTACCGTGTACGGGATACCGATATTTATGTGTCAAAGGGATTGATCGATCAATACGAAGAAGTAGATCCCATCCACATTCCCATTGCCTTTGCAGACCGGGAAGATGTCCTGGACATAGAGAAGCTTAAAGATTGGAGAAAAGAGTTCAGCGAGGCAGAATATATACTTGAAGACGGACGCTTTTTAGCGGATTGGCAAGTGGAGAAGATGTCTAAGCGGCATCACAATGTGGTTAATCCGGATCAAATTTGTGAAATGTACGGCGCAGATACCCTGAGACTTTACGAGATGTTCCTGGGGCCATTGGAAGATGCCAAGCCCTGGTCGATGCAAGGTATCGAAGGAGCTCACCGCTTCCTGCGCAAAACCTGGAATCTTTTTGTTACTGAAGACGGGACGCCCAAAGTAACCGACGGAGAAGGAAGTAAAGACGAATTGAGGATCCTTCACCAGACCATTGGTAAGGTTCAAAGCGATATTGACCAATTGAGTTTCAATACTTCTGTTGCCCAGTTCATGAAGTTCCTGAACGAAGTGCAAAGGTTGAAGACGTCGAAGCGGAGCATTCTGGAACCCTTTTTAATATGTTTGTCCCCCTTTGCCCCTCACTTTGCTGAGGAAATATGGGAACGGCTGGGACACACGGAAAGCATTGTCCGCGCCAAATGGCCTACATACATCGAAGAACATACCAAAGTTTCCACTGTCACCTATCCGATCCAGGTAAATGGTAAAATGAAAATCACACTTGAAGTAGGAGCAGGACTGTCCAAAGACCAGATTGAAAAAGATGTATTGTCCAGAAAAGAAGTAACAGCCTTGCTGCAAGGTAGAAGTTTAAGGAAAGTGATCGTTGTGCCCGGTCGTATCGTCAACCTGGTGGTGTGAGAGCCCATATCCGAAAAAATTCATAACTTGGTGCACAGAAATTGGATACACAGAATTAGCACCTGAATTAGTATGTTATAATCAATACCGATAGTCTTGAAAATTAACAACGAAACCAAAGTTGGCATACTGGCTGCGATAGCCCTCTCGTTATTCTTCCTGGGCTTCAATTTTTTGAAGGGTGAGAAGATATTTCAAAGCGGGTTTGAGTTGAAGGCTTACTACGACAATATAGAGGGTCTTGCAACTGGAAATCCTGTGGTTTACAACGGATACAGAGTAGGGTCGGTCAAGTCCATCGAAATGGACGAAAAGGATGGATTGCTGGAAGTTGTGTTTTCCATTGAAAAAGGGTTAAAGGTTCCCCACGACTCTAAGGCTATGATTGCAAGTGATGGCCTATTGGGCGGGAAAGCCATTCGCATTGACCGGGGCCTATCCCGAGAGACTGCAGAAAATGGAGGTATCCTTACAGGAGAGATCGAGCCCACCATTGACCAGGTAGTGATGGACAAGGTCTTTCCAATTACAGAAGACGTAGATGATCTGATCAAACAGATGGAGCGTTTCATGGGTTGGATGAACAACACCATGGATGCAAGCATGGGCAACAAAATCAACCTCATCATGGATGGTTTTGTCAGTACTTCTAGAAACTTTTCCCGTTCCTCTTACCGTGTAGATACCCTGTTGGGGGCTGTCAAAGGAACGATTCGCAGTACCAACCGGATGATCTACAACCTCGGTGATCAAACTGAAACTCTGGGGAGGGTCATGGAGAATACAGCTCAGTTTACTGACTCATTGGCGGCAGCTTCCGGGTCGGTCAAGTCTATCATTGAATCCAGTGCAGGTATGGTCAAGAGTGTCGAAGGAATTACCCGCGACATCAATGAAGGAAAGGGGTCTCTGGGTAAGTTGATAAAAGATGATCAAATGGCAAAGGACATCGAGCTTGTCATTGCTAAGGCTGACACCTTCATTGAAAATATGAATGAAAATGGCCGCATCCCCATTGATTTCAAACTGCGCCTCGGTAAAACGACCGAAGAAAAACAGAGTATACGGAATGCCAAGGAACAGCGTAAGCTAGATAAAATGCGTGCAAAGGAAGAGAAACGCAATAAATAATGACCAAACTTCTCCTGGCCAATATTCGGGACCTGCACTGTGTTTCTTCTTCTGGGGAGGAACGTAAGGCAGGTCTGCAAATGAAAAATACAGCAGTCAGGAAAGATGCCTGGGTTCTGGTTGAGAATGACATGATCGTGGGAGTAGGAGGGATGGACGATTGCCCCGATCCTGGATCCGATACGGAGGTCATTGTATGCACTGGAAGTTTGGTACTGCCCGGATTCGTTGACAGTCATACTCACCTTGTATTTCCTGAAAGCCGCGAAAAGGAATATGTAGACCGTATCCGCGGACTTTCTTATGAAGAAATTGCCAAAAGGGGAGGAGGAATATTAAATTCCGCCCGGCGGCTCAGGGAAATGTCCGAGAATGAATTGTTGGAAGGCGCCATCCAAAGAGCCTGGGAAATCTTGTACCTCGGAACCACAACCGTTGAAATTAAGTCAGGATATGGTCTGACCACAGAGGATGAGTTGAAGATGCTCAGGGTGGCGAACAATCTAAGGAACTATTGCCCGATAGGCATTAAGACCACCTTTTTAGGTGCCCACGCGATCCCTGCAGAATACAAAGAGAACAGGCAAGGATACATCGACTTAGTCATTCAGGAGATGCTTCCTAAAGTTGCCGACGAAGGACTTGCAGATTTTGTCGACGTCTTCTGCGATGAAGGGTTCTTTACAGTAGGAGAGACAGAATTGATCCTCAAAGCTGCCCGGTATTACGGACTGACCCCGAAAATACACGCCAATGAAATTGCGAACTCAGGGGGAGTCCAAGTGGGCATTGCCCATGACGCTCTTAGCGTTGACCACCTTGAGTGTGCCGGGCCGGAAGAGATCGCAGCTTTGATCAACAGCAATACCATACCGACCGTCCTCCCTGGCTGTAGCTTTTTCCTGGGCATTGGTTATGCACCCGCCCGAAAAATGATCGATGCAGGACTGCCTGTTTGCATCGCGTCCGATTATAATCCGGGTTCGAGTCCAGCCGGAAATATGCAATTTATGCAAAGTCTCGGTTGCACCATCATGCGTCTGCTCCCGGAAGAAGCCTTGGTCGCAACCACTTTGAATGGCGCTGCTGCTTTAGGATTAAGCGATCAAGTCGGATCTATCGAAGTTGGCAAACGTGCTGACTTGCTCATCACAGAACCCATGGACAGCCTTGCCAGGTTGCCTTACTACCATACCCGGGACCAGATCAAGACCGTAATAGTAGGTGGACAAGTGCTGCAGAAGTAAGTGTTATCCCAAATGAATGTTTTCGATCAATTGTAATCAATCTTTGTTTTACCTCTTGAAAGAGATAATTTTGCTTCCACCGGGTATATCCCGGGCAGTTATATAGAACGCGAATCATTATTTATATGGAAACCACCACAGCTGTATCTTCTTACACAGCCCCGGACTATTATCAATTGGATGACCTCCTGACCGAAGAACATAAAATGGTTCGCCAGACGGTCCGCGATTTCATCAACAAACAGGTAATGCCCTACATTGAGGAATGGGCTCAAAACAACCAGTGTCCTACCCATCTGATCCCTGAAATAGGCGCTTTGGGAATTTTTGGCCCCAGTTTGCCTGTTGAGTACGGCTGTGCCGGAATGGATGAAATCGCTTACGGCGTGATCATGCAAGAGGTTGAACGTGCCGACTCCGGGTTGCGTTCCATGGTTTCTGTACAGGGGTCCCTGGTGATGTATCCCATCTACAAATATGGTTCTGAGGAGCAACGTCGAAAGTACCTCCCCAAACTCGCCACCGGCGAGTACATGGGATGTTTCGGGCTCACCGAGCCTGACTACGGCTCCAACCCTGGCGGAATGCGTACCCATTTCAAAGATATGGGCGACCATTACCTCCTGAATGGAGCCAAAACCTGGATATCCAACTCTCCATTTGCGCAGATCGCGGTCGTGTGGGCGAAGAATGAGGAAGGAAGGATTCACGGCCTTATCGTGGAGCGAGGTATGGAAGGCTTTTCCACCCCGGAGATCCACAATAAGTGGTCTCTCAGAGCTTCAACGACAGGTGAGTTGGTATTTGACAACGTAAAGGTACCTAAGGAGAATGTCCTTCCCGGAGTCAGTGGTTTGCGAGGCCCCTTGAGTTGCCTTGACTCAGCCAGATACGGAATTTCCTGGGGAGCGATCGGATCGGCAATGGCCTGTTATGACACAGCATTAAAGTATTCCAAGGAACGGATTCAGTTTGACCGTCCGATCGGAGGTTTTCAACTCCAGCAAAAGAAACTGGCTGAGATGATCACCGAGATCACTAAAGCGCAGTTGCTGACCTATCGATTAGGACAGCTAAAAACAGAGGAACGTGCCACAACCGCCCAAATATCAATGGCAAAGCGTAACAACGTAGATATGGCGCTGAAGGTTGCCAGGGAAGCCAGGCAGATATTGGGAGGTATGGGGATCACAGGGGAATACCCGATCATGCGGCATATGATGAACTTGGAATCGGTACTAACTTATGAAGGGACCCACGACATTCACCTGTTGATCACGGGACATGACATTACGGGACTCAGTGCATTTAGATGATCACTGATTGAATGCTTTGACTTTAGGAGGCCAGATGCCTCCAGTCATGACGCCTCTGGTCATGGCCTCCAGGTCATGACGCCTCTAGTCACGACCATCCAGTCATATGGCCTCAACCTGCTTCACTTCGGGGACCATTCTGGTTAGCAGCCCTTCGATGCCCATCTTCAAGGTCATGGTAGAGGAAGGACAACCTGAACACGCACCCTGCAAGCGCAAACGAACAGTTCCATCCTCAAATCCCTCAAAAGTAATGTCTCCACCGTCCATGGCTACTGCCGGACGAACATTGTCATTCAGAAGCTGCTTGATCCTGCGGATGACAGGGTCTTCATCGCTATCGCTGGGAACAGGCTCAACTTCTTGGTTAAGTACAATCGGTTCACCGCTTTCTAAGAAATCCCGGATGGCCTTTTTAAGGATGGGAATCAACTCTTCCCAAGGACGGTTCTCAGCCTTGGTCACAGTGACAAAATTATGACCTAAAAACACCCCGTTAACAAAGTTGAATTCGAATAGCTTCCTCACAAGAGGCGCATCAGTTGCAGATCCAAGGTTGGGAAAATCCATACTCCCGGAGGGCATCAACACCTTGTCGGCCACGAACTTCAGAGAAGCAGGGTTAGGAGTGATTTCTGTGTAGATCATCATAGAGTATTTATCTTTAATGCTCAAAGATAACTAAAAAGGACTGCTCTTGTTCCGCCTTGGTTTCCATTTTGGATTACTTGATCCCTCTCGGAGAGTCCATCAAATAGTCTCCTGATTCCTAGTTTATTGGACCTTATTTCTTTCTCTTTGTAAACCTCAAATTCACCATAGAGAAAAATTTATTGCATTATTTAGTGGATTTTTTCTTTATTTGGACAGGAGTTAATGATACGTTTAACGGAAGTAAGAATTAAACTTGAGGAGCTAAACAGTGGAAAACGGAAACAATCGAGCAGAGGTTTACTCCACCAAAATCAGGGCAGGTAAGCGCACTTATTTTTTCGATGTTAAGGAAACCCGTTCAAGTGATTATTATATCACGATCACGGAGAGCAAGCGTCGGTTTGGTGGGGAAGGATATGACAAGCATAAAATTTTCTTGTACAAAGAAGATTTTAACAAGTTCTTGAATTGCCTGACGGATACGATTGACCATGTCAAGACAGAGCTTTTGCCGGACTATGATTACGAGGAATTCGACCGTGATCTGATCCAAGGTGATCAAGTTCATGAAAGTGGTAAAATGGCCGCTGAAGAATCCTCATACAATGAAAAGGAAGGTGATGACACCTCCCGGCTCTGGGAAGACTGATCTCAATGAGGATAGTGGAAAAGAGCCATAGGATTGGTGAGCCGCGAGGGTTCACCTTTTTTATCTAGTTTTACTTCGGTTCATCGGGAACTACCTCGGTTCATCGGGAGCCTTAACCTGATCCTAAGGATTAAAAAAACAATATGGGATTTAAGTGCGGTATTGTTGGCCTTCCAAATGTTGGAAAATCAACTCTGTTCAATTCGTTGTCCAGCACTAAAGTAGAAGCGGCCAATTATCCATTTTGTACCATAGAACCCAATGTCGGGATGATCCCTGTCCCGGACCCACGTTTGGATCAATTGGCGGAGTTGGTCAAACCCCAGAATACATTGCCTGCCGTAGTCAAGATCATGGATATCGCGGGCCTTGTCCGAGGAGCTTCCAAAGGCGAAGGGCTGGGCAATCAGTTTTTGGGAAATATTAGAGAATGTGATGCTATCATTCATTTGTTGCGCTGCTTTGAGGACGATAATATTGTCCACGTGGAGGGAGGGGTCGATCCGGTCCGTGACAAAGAGATCATTGACACAGAACTACAATTCAAAGACCTGGAACTGCTCGAGCGGAAGTTAGAGAAGACTAAAAAAATGACCAAGGGGGGTAATAAAGAGGCTGCGAAGCAGGTTGAGTGCATACGGGGAATGATCGACCACATCCTACAGGGAAAAAATGCCCGGACCTATGATATCCCGGATGAAGAATGGAAGATCGTGGAAGAACTGGGACTTCTGACCAAAAAGAGGGTATTGTACGTTTGCAATGTGGACGAGAACAGTCTTCCCGATGGGAATGAGTATGTAGAGCAGGTACGTGAGGCAATTAAGGAAGAGGATGCAGGATTGATCCTGATCAGTGCTGCTTTTGAGGCTGAATTGATGACTTTGGAAGATCCTGCTGACCGCCTGGAATTTTTGGAGAGCGTTGGCCTGTCGGAACCGGGTCTCAACGTCCTCATTCGGGCAGCTTATGAACTTCTCCACTTGCAGACCTATTTTACAGCAGGTGTTAAAGAGGTGCGTGCATGGACCATTCACCAAGGAACCAAAGCCCCTCAAGCAGCAGGAGTAATCCATTCAGACTTCGAAAAAGGATTTATCCGGGCCGAGGTAATAAGTTTTGAAGATTATATACATTATAAATCTGAATCAGCCGCCAAAGAAGCAGGGAAAATGGCGGTAGAAGGGAAGGAATACATTGTCTCTGATGGAGATGTGATGCATTTCCGGTTCAATGTTTGATAGCTTTTTAAATTAAAAATATGCAAGATATTACCGTAACAGAAGTCAAAGAGCGCATGGATGCAGGAGAAGAACTCCATATTATCGATGTCAGAGAAGTCCACGAGTGGGAAATGGATCATATCAGTGAAATCAATTGGCCAATGGGAACAGTTGCTGTCAAGTTGATGGAAATGGAAGCGGATCAACTGGCAGAATTGAAAGGCAAGGAGTTGATCATCAATTGTCGCTCTGGAGGTCGCAGTGGTCAAATCGTAAATTATATGCGTAGTCAGGGTTTTTCCAACGTGAAGAACTTATTGGGAGGTATGCTTGCCTGGAAAGCAGAGATCGATCCCGAATTCAATGTTCAGTAATCCATGAGGCGATTCATTCGCTTCTGTATAATAGTTCTTCTTCTGGCTGGGGTAGGAGGAGGAGGTTTTGTTTGGTGGACTGCATTTCGCAACAACGTCACTGCCGAAGGTGAAGGATATGCTTTACTCATCCCGAGGGGTGCAACCTTTGATTTTGTTTGCCAGCAGCTTGAATCGGACAGAGTCCTGAAGAATGTGGGCAATTTTTGCTTGGTAGCTGATGTCCGGTCATATCCACAGTACATCAAGCCAGGCCGTTATGTGATTCCCCCAGGTATCGGAAATTGGGATTTGGTTAGGAAACTGCGTTCAGGTGACCAGGATCCCATGAAACTTCGTTTCAGGTCTCACTGGACCCTTCGTGCAGTTGCGAGGGAGATCGGGAACCAACTCATGCTTGATTCTGATGAGCTCCTCCGTAAAATGGAAGATCCCGATTTTCTTCAAAAATATGACATCAAACCAGCAGATGTCAGGGGATTCTTCATTCCCAATACCTATTTTGTATACTGGACCCTCAGCCCTGAGCAGCTATTTGAAAAGCTGAAAGTAGAGTATGACGCTTTTTGGAACACATCCAGGAAAGCTAAGGCCAAGGCCTTAGGGATGACCCTCACTGAGGTAACCACCCTGGCATCCATCGTGCAAGCCGAGACTTATAGGGCTGACGAACGCCCAACGGTAGCAGGTCTCTACCTGAACCGTTTGAAAAATGGAATACCGCTGCAAGCCGACCCAACGGTCATCTTTGCTTCCGGAGACTTTACGATCAGGCGCGTGCTGAAGCGGCACCTGGAGATCAATTCTCCTTACAATACATATAAGAATCTGGGTTTGCCACCTGGGCCGATCAACAACCCTGAGCCCAGTGCCATTGATGGTGTGCTCAATGCAAAAAAGCATCAATACATCTTCATGTGTGCCAAACCAGATTTCAGTGGTTACCACAATTTTGCCCGCACGCTCTCCGAGCATAACCGAAATGCACGCTCCTACCAAGCTGCGTTGAGTAAAAAACAGCGAAGTCTGAAATAAGAAATAACTAATGATTCAGCATGAACACTCAGTCCGTGTCAGATACGCAGAAACCGATAAGATGGGGGTGGTGTACCATGGCAGGTATGCTGAATATTTTGAAGTGAGCCGTGCCGAATTGATCCGTAAGCTTGGGTATCCCTATGCAGAAATGGAGGCAGAAGGGGTGATGATGCCAGTTACTGAAATGAAGGTCAGGTACTTGCGTCCTTGTAGGTACGATGATTATTTAACCTTAAGGGCAACCATTTATAAGCGT
>JBFGVE010000090.1:0-11333 GCA_041565275.1 Bacteroidia bacterium | reverse complement strand
CCAAAACGAGACAGAAAACTCCTTTTACATAAAAAGGAACTGCAAAAGCTGAAAGCAAAAATGGAACAAGGAGGATTAACAATAATTCCTTTCAAGCTTTTTTTCAATGACCGCAACTTAGCAAAGATAGAAATTGCCTTGGGGAAAGGTAAAAAGTTATACGATAAGCGCCATGACCTGAAAGAAAAAGATGAGAAGCGGAGCATTTCCAGACAAGTATACGACTGATAGGGCAGAAAGGCGTACAGGTAATGGTCTGTTTATAACTTTAAAGGTAAACCATGCACCTAGAAATGCTACCAATAGCTAAACAGCAAATCGATATTTTCCCCCTCTTCCTTGACAAACATATCCTTTGACCTCTAGACCTATCAATAAACTTTTCACCTTGCCAAGGGCAATTCCCAGAACCTTTGAAATATGATCGGAATCTTGAGGGTCTGATTTTAACAAGCGCAACACATTTTGCTCACTTGCCTTTAGTTCTGCAATTTTTCGCTTTTTATCTAATGATCGAACATTTGAAGCTGTCAGACTCATACCCAAGTCTTCAAGAACTTCTGATGGGTGAAGCACAATTTTCGCAATATGGTCTCTGATCAATATATTCGAACCCCTTGATTGAGATCTTGTAAGGTCTCCAGGAATTGCAAATACTTGACGATTTTGTTCAAAGGCCATTCTCGCTGTTATCAATGCTCCACCTTTTTCTCCAGCTTCGATAACAATAGTAGCTTGGCAAATCCCACTGATAATCCGATTTCGCATGGGAAAATTCTTTGCGTCAGGCAGAGTAGAATATCCAAACTCCGTAATCAGAGCACCTTTTTCAATTATGGAGCGAGCTTCGCGAAAGTGATCTCTGGGATAGATAGTTCCAAACCCGTGACCAAGAACTGCAACTGTCTGTCCATCACCATTAAGTGCTGCCCTATGCACAATACCATCAATTCCATAAGCAAGGCCGCTCACTACACAGCATCCTTGTTCCACAAAAAAACTCGCGAATTGCTCAGCGACAACTTGACCATAACTTGAAGGCATGCGTGTACCCACGATAGCTATGTGCACGCAATTGTTTAATTCAAGGCTCCCTTTTTTATAGATCAATAGGGGAGCATCGTATATCATTTTTAGATTTTCGGGATAAGCTGGATCAAGAATGCTCACTACTTTTACACTGTCTCTCTGAGCTTGAATAAGTTCTTTTTCCGCTTCAAAAAGAGCTTTTCCCTTAATTATGCTTAATGCTGTCTGAGCCCCAATTCCATGAATTTGTAGTAACTCTTTTTTCGAAGCACAAAAGATATTTCGGGCAGAGCCAAAACGCTCTAAGAGCTTGCGCCCCATGACTGGCCCAATATTTTCGGCTTTGGTTAACCCAACCAAATACAAATCTTCGCCTTTATTATGGAGTTCTCGATATGGATGCCTTGGTACTGTCAACTCTGCACTACGCCCTCCATTTTTGGATTCACTAACAATATCAAAAAGGCTCCCAGTAGAACCCACCCCACTCTCTCCGAGAGTCCTAAACTCTCTTGTCAGATAATGGCTCCTCAAACTCCCCCCTGCTCTATCCATACTTTCACCCTCAACATTTGGAGATCCCGTTTCGAAATTTGTTTCTTTCCTGAGATGTACGAATCTTTCCTGAAGATGTACGAATTTTCTTTTTAGTTGTTACTTCAAATTTACTGCTTTTATTCTTGTTTTACTACCTATATTAGCAAATACTAGAATTATTTCCCCAGCAGTATTCATAGCCATAGCAGGGTTTGCTTGATTGCTCCCTTTCTGACCCAGTTTTGAGATACCCGCTGAAAACATTTTTTCGCCATTTGGGCGGACTTTCTGAACACAAATTTGTGAATATTCATCAGGTTCCCTACCACTCTCAACCCAACTCAGTATTAGATATCCTTCCTTATCTAAAACCATTGTGTATTCGCCAAAATCTCTCATTCCAGATCCAATAAAAACTCCTGATGAAGTCCATTCATTCACCCCTCTAATTTCAAATTTTTGGGAAAACAAGCTCAAGCCCTCTAGGTCAGAATCCCTCTCATCAAGCCAGGAAACCCAAAAATATCCAAATTCGTCTGAAGAAATCAATGGAGATGATTGCCTGCCCATAAAATTACATACCATTGTCCCTGAACGACCCCATAATTTGCGACCACTTGGAGTGATACATTGCATATAAAGCTTTTCATAGCCGTCTCCGAACCGCCCTTCTTGCCAAACAAGGTAGAGATCATCCTGAAAATTCCTCGCCATCACCGGATGCCGCTGATTCCTCAGCATTGGTGCAATACACCTCCCACCATATTCCCACTCATAAATACCAAATCTATTGACATGCTGAACATAAATATTCGAGTGACTACCCCTAAAATCCATCCAGGCAATGTAAGCTCCTCCCTTACCATCGGATTCTAGTACCGGAGAGGTCTGAAGACCGGGAAAGTCTACGAATGCCTTTCCGTTCTTCATCCACATTGATTCACCGGAGTGGTTTACCCTTTGAATGTATAAGTCAAAGCCAGTTGTCTTCAGATCGCGGGCGTCAACCCAAGCCAGAAAAACTCCTTCTTCCCCGTCCGAAACCCCACGAATTTGAGATTGAGGCGTGGGTGCATCGCAGACCTTTACCCCATTAAAACTCCAGAGTGGCTCTCCCCAACTATTTATTCTCTGGGCATAGACATCTTCATCACGTCCTGTCCGCCTGTCTGCCCAAGCTATGATCACACCACCCACACCATCCTCAACAAGTACCGGAAGGGACTGGAAACCCCTGGCATTACATACTGGTATCCCCCCGCTTCTCCATTGAGGCTCACCTGAAGAGTTAATCTTCTGGATATATATGTCCGAATTACGCTTACCATTTCGAAAATCTTCCCAAACCACAAAAAAGTAACCATCGAATGAGGCGATAATTCTAAGTCCTTTAACTGGAGCCTGAGAACCAGCGTGATTGACCCTAAGTCGAACTGCACCTTTTCGAAAAACCTGTTTGCTGTTATTATCAATATGCTGAACATAAATATGTGATGTTCCACTTTCACGCTTATCTGTCCAGGAACAATAAAGCCCACCATAAGTATCAGGAATTATCGCAGGCTGTGTCTGCGCACTCCCTGCACTACAAATTGATACTCCTTCTTCACTCCATTGCTTTTCACCTAAATTATTCAACTTCTGAACGCGGATATAATTTCCATCCTCCCCGTGGCATAGCCAACTAAATACCTGATAATTATAAGTCGTTGAGCTTATTAGGAAAGGGTTACGCTCGTCAAAAGGAGTTTTTACAACAGGAATACCGTTGATTCCCCACTCCAAGATTCCATCACCCAACCGGAACATCTGTCCATATATATCCCAATTCCCATTTCGCCTATCCTCCCAAACCAATATGCCTTTTCCACCCTTCCTTTCTATTTTAGGATTTAGCTGTTCATCTTGGGAAATACAGGTTGCATAATGAAATACTAGCTCACCTAAACTATTTAATCGGCCCCGGTAAATATCCGTTCCTGCTGTAGCCTCACTATACTTTTGGTAAACAAATAACATCCCTCCAGAATCATCTGGAACAATATCAGGGTTGTGGTGGTTCTCCTTCGCCCCAGCAAACACCTCCAAACCACTGGGAGTCCACTTCGTATCCCCTCTGGTAGTAAGCTTCTGTGCAAATAGGTTCCAATAAACTCCATTCCTAAAATCCTCCCATATCACAAATAAATCTCCTGAAGAATCAGCCTCCATAGAGATATGTTGCTGAATATTGGGTGAGGTGCAAACCGGCATACCTGATGCCCGCCAATGAAAACGCCCACCTAAGTCAATATGTTGGCCATAGAGGTCATATTCGTTTAATCCTGCGCGGGAGTCTTCCCACAAAATATAGAAACCATTCTTATTGTCGGAAGCCAGTCTAGGATTCCGCTGAACTCCCTTATTCCTGCAGATTTCCAAGCCACTTTTCCCCCACTGTGGTTCCCCGCGAATATTCAAACGTTGTGCAAATATAGACGGTTGATCCTGCCCATTTCTGTAATCTTCCCAGACAACAATGACACCCCCAAAGTTATCAGATACCATTTGAAAGTGATCTTGATTTGCTGGATAAGGACAAATTGGGACACCATCAGCTTCCCAGATCCAATCCCCCTTACTATCTAGTTTTTGTAAGTAAATCCCCGAATGTGGGAGCCCGACTCGCGAACTTTGCCAGCCGATAATAACGTATCCAGACTCCCCGTGTACAATTGCTGATCGTGTATCAAACGCTTTGTGCGAAGTAGTATTATGGGAAAGGAGATCAACGGGGTCTCCTATCTGCCCAAATAGAGAGGTTGACCAATGGCAAAAAATCCAAAATACCCAACAGAACTTCATACCCTGCATATCATTTTTAGTAGTAGCCAATTTTCAATATTTCACCTGTCGCTGGGATTGTTCATGTGTGTTGACCTCACACTGAAAGTCACAAATTTGTTGAACACATACAATACCAGCAAGCCAATACTTGCTCCTATTATAGCTCCCGCAATAACATCACCAGGATAATGCACACCTAGATAGACCCTGCTGTATGCTACAAGCAAGGCGGATGCAAGGGCACCAATGCAGAAATAATAACTAAAAAAACCACTGAGAAAGGTTGCCAGAGCAAAAAAATTAGCCGCATGAGATGACACAAACCCATAAGACCCACCACACTTCCCATGTACAAGATGAACCAATCCTTTCAGCTCTTCAACGTGACATGGGCGAAGACGTTGAACTGAGGGCTTTATAAGCCCACTGGCAATTTGATCGGAAAGAAGGATCAAGGGCACAATAGATACAACAATATATGCTGCCTTTTTAAAACCCCAGGATCTAACCAGGCCTACCAGGATAAAAAAATAGACAGGGATCCACGAATACTTGAAGCTGACCAGCGTCATGAGGTTGTCTCCCCAGGTAGAATGGTGGCTATTTATATAAAGAAAAAACTTTTGATCAATTGACAATAACCATTCCATTAGACTCGCATAACCAAATTAATGTATTGAGCGATCAGTCCGATTATAGCAACCGCTACTACAATCGGAGTAGCTTTTTTCCATTTATGCTCATTTCCTGGATGAACCAGTTGGCTCATTTTCGGATAGAGAAGAAGAAGCAAAATGAATGCACCAACTGTACCCAGTACACTACCTGCAAAGATATCCCCTGGAAAATGAACCCCTATTGTAACCCTCGTATAGCAGAGGAAAATCGTAAATATACCTATCACTATCCCCATCCACTTTTGCCATGAAGAAAGAAAATAAGCCAAAAACAAACCACCAGTGGCAAATGAAGTCGCGTGACCAGAAGGAAAGGAATGACGCTTGGGTGGGTGAGGAGCAAATATGTCAACTCCACTGACATCGTCAAATACTGCTGGAGGACGGTTCCAGGAATCAAAAAAAGTCATCTTCCCAACTTGTGCCAATATACCTGTTGCAAAAACTGCAATTATAGCTGTAAGTGCCAATGCAGGATCGCGACGCCAAATACACAGAACTAAAATTGCAGGAAGAATTATTCCATCTGCCAGATGGGTAAAAAAATACAATGAAGCGGTGTCATGTACGCCCCAATGATGCTCATTGAGGATCTTAAAGCTATCCCTATACCCCCATACCATCCAAATAATCAGTGAGACTATCCAGAAGGCCGCCATCACAGCAAAATAGCCTTTGGTAAAGTCCCATTTGAATTTGAATTCAATACTCATCCACCAAAGATAGTATTATGAAGAAAATCAGAAGCAATAAATTTGAGGACTGATCTTCGATCACCTGACACGACAGGTCATCGGGTTTACCAACCCTTTGGCTTTTTTCAGATCTACCTGAATCGACCCGATCACAAGTCCAGCCTCAATTCGAATGGGAATTCTATTCTGGTCATCAGAGATCCAGAGGTACAAATCACCTTCATGCTGGAAGATCCCTCCTTCTTTGACCAATGGCTTCAGCTTGACAGTTCTGTATTTTATCCCTCCTACCTCTATCACTTCACGCCCGATAAACTCTACATCCAAATCATGAACTGCTCTGTCAATAAAATTCTTAAAATGAGTAATATCTCCCGGTTTTGCCTGAGAGTAATCCTTTGTCCTGGCAAAATAAAAGGCACTCATAACATCCTGTATACCTGTAGGGACATCATATGAACTGATACCTTCATGGCTACTATTACGTTCGTAAGCTTTCTTGTTAGGCTGGTCAAACTTTACTTCCGTGTAGGACTTAAAACTTCCTTCTTCTATTCTCCGCTTAAATTTCCAAGGGGCCAGGTTCTTTGTATCTACAAATGTTTCATATCTGTCATTAACACGAAAAAAGACGCTAAAAGCTTTAGAGGAAATCCCTTTCCCGACCATGTGATAGCATTCATGCCCATCAACTGAAACAATGTTGTTCTCAACATATAGTTTAGCAATCCCTGCAGTCACTGCACCGTAATGGACTCTGTATTCAAGGTATTCTCCCAAGCCAAACGCTTGGGTACCCGATTGGTCTTTTTCCCCGGAGGGTTGAGTACATTCATCAAGATCAATCGGCTGAGTTGAGAATCCAAAAACTACTGATCCAAGCAGTAGCATTCCGAAAAAAAATACCTTATTTACCATAATCCAAGTCTTTCTGTCAATCCCTGCAAATAGCCTGCCACATTCAGAACCCATTTCAGCAAAAGCAAGGTAAACCACTATTATATCGAAATAAGTCCACTTTCAAGAGCCTTAAGTTACCCTTGTGCATATTGCTCTTCAAGCAACTGTTTGTTATAGATCAAAGCATAGTACCCGTTCGCCTCAACAAGGCTCGAATGTGTACCCCGTTCTATGATCCTGCCGTCCCTTAAAACTATAATTTGATCGGAATCCGAAATGGTAGATACACGGTGACTTACCATTAAAACCGACATGTCAGGATCCTCCTCCCGCGCAGTTCGTAAATTACCCAGCATCATTTCTTCAGTTTTAGTATCCACCGCAGACAGGGAATCATCAAGGATCAACAACCTGGGTTTGCGGATCCAAGCACGAGCCAAAGCAATGCGTTGCTTTTGACCACCTGATAAAGTCACTCCCCTTTCTCCGACCATTGTGTCATATTTCTTCGGAAAACCTTCGATATCCTGATGAACCCCCGCAAATTTTGCGGCTAAAATAACCTGGTCAGTAGAAGCCTCTGGCATTCCAAAAGCAATATTGTCACTTACAGTATCCGAGAAAAGAAAAACATCTTGTGGGGCATATCCAACTGCACTTCTTAATTCATCCCGAGAATAGTTTAGCAACGGTACGTCATCCAGGATTATTTCACCATCCTGGGGATCAAACAGCCTGGGGATCAAATTACAAAGAGTAGACTTTCCCGATCCTGTGGCCCCGAGAATACCTAACTTTTTCCCCGCCTCCAATTCGAAAGAGATATTCTTCAAGGCTTGGATTCCGGAAGCCTCATAAGTGAATGAAACATTGCGAAAAGCGAGCTTAGCAGTCCTGACCTTAAAGTTGTTATTCTCAGGAAAAGTAATCTCCGGCTGTTCCCGGAGCAGTACATTCAGACGCTCCTGACTTGCAGCTGCTCTTTGAATAAGACTGCTTACCCAACCGATAGAGATAATAGGCCAGGTCAACATATTCACATAAATGATAAACTCAGCGATATTACCTATGGACAGGCTACCAGCGATAACCTTTTCAGAACCAATCCAAATTGTAATTGCTGTACTCAAACCAACCAGCAACATTACCAAAGGGAAAAACAAAGAATTTAACCGGATCAGTCGCATCGAACGCCGCTTGTATTCGAGACTATCTCCCCCAAATCTCTTAGAAATATCCTTTTCCCTTACATATGCTTTAGTTACACGAATTCCAGAGAAGATCTCCTGCGTAAAGGCGGTAAGTTTAGAAAGCTGACGCTGGATATAATCTGATCGTCTCAGTACCCTGCTTTCTACAAAATAGATTAAAAGGCTCAAAAGGGGCAAGGGAATAATGGTATAAAGAGTCAGTTCTACATTGACCACCAACATTGCAGAAATTACTATCACCGTAAGGGAAAGGGTATTGATCGTATACATGATCCCCGGTCCTAAGTACATCCTCACGCGTGAGATGTCTTCCGTAATCCTTGCCATCAGGTCACCAGTCCTGTTTCGCCGGTAGAAAGACAGAGACAGATCTTGATAATGATTGTATATATCACTTCGAAGATCATATTCAATCTTGCGGGACATGGCGATGAGCGTCTGACGGGTAAAGAATAAAAATACTCCTCTTAAAAGGGCAAATATGATTACCAAGCCACCAAAGACAAAAAGGCTCCCTGCAATCATCGATCCTATGTGAGCATTGACATTGAAACCTTTGTGCAGTGAGTTGACCTTAATCAAATCACTCACCATATCAATCGCATTTCGGACGATCTGAGGCGGATATATCCCAAATATGTTGGAGACCACGACAAATATGAACCCGCCTATCAGAAGTTTTTTATACTTCCAGATGTACTTGTTTAAGACAGCAAGTGCTTTCACAAATTTATTTTAACCATATAACAGCGATGAGCTCGACTTTAAAGCCGGGTGAGGAAAACCTAGAAAGTAGACCTTCTAACAAGAAGAAAGTTTCACTTAACCCCGTTTTTCAGCCAGCCGGTCCTAAAACTGCCTCTTCTTCATGAAAAGCAATGCCGTACTCTTCCAACTCCTTCAATAGTGGAGTGTAGACAGATTTTACATTTGGGATAATAACCCCTGTTTCGGGAATCTCTCCTCTCAAGATCAATCTTGAAGCCATTGCCACAGGTAGGCCAACAGTCCGTGAAATAGCAGTATGACCACGACCACGACCTTTGTCAACCATTGACGATGTCAGCTGACGAACTTTGCCATTGAGTTCATATTCCAATTTGTGCTGCATAACCAGCATATCAGTATCATCGTCTTTAAATGCCCAGCGCTTACTCAGAATATACTGAAGAATGTCTGCTGCAGAAGCGTTGGCGTCTGGATAGATCTCGCTACCCAGTAACCCAAGAGCTACTATTTTCTGAACTACAATATCATCCTCAGGCCGTTGTAAAAACAGAGCAAGACTTTCCCGGTCGGATTTACCAGGAACTTCATTGATGAAAGAGAACAAAAAGTCTCTAAAAGTAATCCCTCGACTATTTGATAACTTCATACTGTTATCCGTCAGCCCAATTTCCACAAAAGCATGCCACATATCACAAAAGCCAGGATAGCGTAAAGTAGCCCTATACATTGTTTGGGTACTCTCCAATCCGTAAAGGGGGATATAATTCAGGGAATTCCGATTGGCATAGGCTTCAAACTTCCCATACCCAGGAATGTCCACCTCATCGTAGCGGCGAAATAAATGGTGATAAGGCAAATACTTAATCTTTCCATTCTGCCGATACTGAGCTATTCCCTGACCAGCAAGAATAATATTCCGGGGTGCCCAGGTAAATTTATACCCCCATAAATTGTTGGACTCCGGAGCAATCACTGCTCCACAATAGGAGCGGAAAGAGATAACCTTCCCCCCTATCCCACTGACCCGATCGATCATATCCATTGCACTCATATGGTCAATCCCGGGATCGGCACCAACTTCATTTAGAAAAATCAATCCTCCCGCACGAACAGCTTCATCCATCATCTTCATATCTTCCGAAACGTAAGAAGCTGTTACTAAGTTGGTGTCCAGATCAAGACAATCTTCAGCGGCAATTACATGGAGTTCAGGAGGAAGAAGTGAAATAACCAAATCAGCTTCTCCAATCTCCCTGCGACGGTGATCTCTGTCAAAAGCATCAAACAAAATAGCTCTCCCTCTGGGATGCCCATTTACTTTTTCCTCAGCTGCCGAAAGATTGAGGTCACCAACTGTCACCACCCAATCTTCCATCTCAGAATGATCCAATAAATACTGGACCATAGTAGTCGTAGAGCGTCCGGCACCGATCACAAATATTTTTTTCATCAAGTCACGATCTTAAAATAACTTACCCTTATGACATTTTGATACTATTCACTCTCGAAAATAGTACTTCGAACTCCATTATCAAACCCGGATCAGCTGCTCAGCATGCAGGATCAGGAAAATGGTCGCAGGAGATCCTTACCTACAACCTGGTTTGTAAGAGCAGAACTTCTCAAACCAAGAGATACTCAGTCCAATTTTTGCTAAATTTACCAGCGATCCAAATTAACAACTTTACCCATTCTTTTTATTTGTGGGTGAGTGTTGTCCACCTGCACCAATTTGGTGTCCCTTGGAAGACCGTTATATTGTAAAACCAATAAGATCAACCCCGTATGACATTAAATTTAGCCGTCTTGATCGATGCTGACAATATCCCTTCAGCACACGTTGCGGAAATGATGGAGGAAATTGCAAAGTACGGCAATCCATCCATCAAAAGGATCTATGGAGACTGGACCAAGCCGCATTTAGCAAGATGGAAGAATATCCTCCTGGAGAATGCAATTTCCCCCATCCAGCAATACGGCTACACAGTTGGGAAAAATTCCACCGATTCAGCCATGATCATCGATGCCATGGATATCCTGTACTCTGGAAAAGTAGATGGGTTTTGCCTGGTATCCAGCGATAGTGATTTTACCAGATTGGCCACTCGCCTCAGGGAAGCCAGAATGCTGGTCATTGGTATAGGCGAAAAGAAAACCCCCAATCCATTTATCGTTGCCTGCGATAAATTCATCTATTTCGAGATCCTTAAATCGAGAAGAGACAAGAAGGAAAGTGGAGATGACAAAAAAGAGGAAAAAGACTCCGTAGATAAGATTACATCCCGGGAGATCAAACTGATCGAAACATCCATCTCTGACCTCTCTGATGAGGAAGGCTGGGCATTCCTGGGTGATGTTGGGAGCCTGATCCAGCAAAAACGCCCCAATTTTGATGCCCGGAATTATGGGTTCCAAAAGCTAACTCCCCTGATCAAGTCCACAGGAAGATTTGAAATAGAACAGCGAGAAAGCGCCAAAAGCAGACACAAACTGATCTATGTCAAGAACAAAGAAAAAAAGGTGACCAGACCCAGGAGGTAGGTTATGGTTTACCAACGACTTTTCCTTTTGCCCTGTTGTCTTCCATGTACTGATGTGCTTTGGGGACTTCACTAAGTTGGAATATCCGGTCAATATTCAGTTCTATGTTGCCTTTTTCAACATCATCAATAAAGTCTTGCAGCAACTCTTTTGATAGGTTATTAGATTCGCCCATGTAAACAGTCAAT
>JBFGVE010000089.1:0-11420 GCA_041565275.1 Bacteroidia bacterium | reverse complement strand
CATCGCCAAAATCGCGCTGAATTACAGGAAAATTGGGAAATCCCCGACCTGTATTGCCTTTGTACAAGATATTGAAACCGATCTGTGCTCCTCCATCCGGAAAATAAGCCTGATAATAAGAGCCGAAGACCAAGTGAGACCACCAGCCGTCGACCAAGGGATGTCTTTCAGCTCGGAAAAAGGAATTAAGATCTGATCCGAACTTGATCCCCAGACCGCGTTGGGCGATGGATTGTTGAAAACCAAAGACCAGAAAAAGCAAAATAGAAGTGCTCACATTTAACCACCTGAAGTGAAAAATATACCTGAAAATAGAGGCTGGGATAGCATTCATACTTCGAAGATAGCTATTTCTATTTCAGTTGGATAAACTTTACTTCTGGTTTAGTTCAGAGTCCTTGAGTAACTTTTTACCAATCTTTCTGGCTAATTCTAATGCGGCTTCCTTATCATTGGCGATCTCCCCTTCCAGGATCGCTTCTCGAACTGCTGTTTTGATCTCTCCCACCATTTTAGAGGGAGGAATATTGAACATCTTCATGATCATTTCTCCAGTTACCGGAGGTTGCCAGTTCCTTATTTGATCCCTTTCTTCTACTTCTAGGATCTTCCTTTCCACTAGGTTATAATTTTCCAGGTAACGGTCCACCTTTTTGGGGTTTCTTGTGGTGATATCTGAACGGCAAAGTTTCATCAAGGACTCCAAATCTTGTCCGGCATCGAAAATGAGTCTTCGCACCGCACTTTCAGTTACTTGGCTATCTACCAAGGCAATCGGTCTCAAGTGAAGACGAACCATTTTCTGTACAAATTTCATTTTTTGGTCCAGTGGCAAACGAAGCCTTTTAAAGATCCGAGGCACCCAACGGGCTCCGAGGTCCTCATGGCCGTGAAAAGTCCATCCTTGCTTGGGATAATAGCGCTTGGTAGGAGGCTTGGCAATGTCGTGTAAAATCGCCGACCATCTTAGCCAGAGGTCTTCGGTCACTGTACTGATATTGTCTAGCACCTGCAGGGTATGATAAAAATTATCCTTATGTCCACGTCCGTCGACAACATCGACTCCTTGCAGGGCAACCATTTCATGGAAGAATTGATGGAGCAGTTCTGTATTGAAAAGCAATTTAAAGCCAACAGACGGCCTCGATGCTAACACAATCTTATTCAACTCTTCTGTCACCCTCTCTTGTGACACGATTTTAAGACGCTCCCGGTTAGCATAAATGGCCTTGTAAGTATTTTCTTCTATAAAGAAGTCTAACTGGGTCGAAAAACGAATTGCCCGCATCATTCTGAGAGGATCATCGGAGAAGGTTATAGAGGGATCAGTTGGTGTTTTGATGATCCCTCCCTTCAGATCTGCAAGCCCATTGAAGGGATCATATACCTCTCCATAGTCATCCCTGTTCAGCGAGATGCTCAAAGCATTGATAGTAAAATCCCTACGGGCCTGATCATCCTGCAAGCTACCTTCCTCAACAATAGGCTTCCGGCTATCGCGACGGTAACTTTCTTTTCTGGCTCCAACAAACTCAACTTCCCATTCTCCATAGGTAACCATTGCCGTCCCATACTTCTCATAGAATGCGGTCCGGGAGGATTTGATATACTCGGCAAAAGCCTGGGCCATTTCAATCCCTTTTCCTTCTACCACCACATCGATATCCTTGCAAGGACGGTTGAGAAAGTGATCACGGACGTAGCCACCGATCACATAGGCCCGCATACCCAGTTGTTCTGAACAGGCAGCCAGTGCATCAAATACCTTTCCCTCAAGTGCATTTATCGCCTTCATTGTCACAAAACTATATAAAAACAAAGGCTCGACCTGAAGTGCCGAGCCTTTGTTCCTGAATTTTATAATTAAAAAATATCTATCAGAGGGGGAACATCGCTCCGCTGATCCAATCCTGAGCCACGGTAGGATAAACCCCGAAGGCTATTATCAAGACCACGAGAATGACCAAACCAACAGTGGGGGCTATCTTTTTAGAACTAACGATGGAAGGTTCGTCTCTATCATCGAAGTA
Organism: Bacteroidia bacterium; assembly: GCA_041565275.1. Classification (GTDB taxonomy): domain Bacteria; phylum Bacteroidota; class Bacteroidia; order J057; family JADKCL01; genus CAWUKT01. Next base: position 9,390 of record JBFGVE010000089.1, on the reverse strand, counting down.
CATAACCCTGATTACATTAATGTAATAGTAAGCTCCGACCACGGAAGCCAATACACCAATGATTGCCGGGATGATCATCCCGGCATCCACTGCAACTTTAAATACAAAGTATTTACCCATAAACCCTGCAAGAGGAGGAATCCCAGCCAGTGAAAGCAAGAAAATAGTCAAAGCAATTCCAAGCCAAGTATTGTGACGGCCAAAACCCCTCCAATTGTCCATGGACATATCTTCAGATCTTCGCTCTGCCATTCCGATAAGGCCAAAAGCTCCAATATTCATTAAAGTATATATGAACATGTAGAAGATTACGGCCATGATGGCTTCCTGGGGTATATAGGCTGCCAAATTACCTGAGGGTGACTTGGCAGCAGCAGCAACAGCCAACAGTACATAGCCAGAGTGAGCTATACTGGAGTAAGCTAGCAGTCTCTTGAGGTTGCGCTGCCTGGCAGCAACAATGTTTCCATAGATCATGGTCAGGACTGCGACCGCTACTAGTACGGTTTGTATTTTATCACCTGCCTCGTGGCTGGCACACTGAGCACTAAAGAAAGTAAAGGCAATAAAGGCTGCCATTTTAGAACCAGTTGCCATGAACCCTGCAAGAGGAGTAGGCGTGCCGCTGTATACGTCAGGCGTCCAGGCATGAAAAGGAAAGGCTGATACTTTAAAAAAGAAACCGATGATCATCAGCCCTATACCCGGATAAAAGAGAGCACTGGCAGCGAGGTCACCGTAGTTCATTTGACTAAAGTTGGTAGAACCTGATGCACCATAGACCAAAGCAATTCCATAAAGGAAGAAACCAGTAGCGAATGCTCCAAGAAGGAAATACTTGAGACCTGCTTCATTGGATTTGACGTCTTTCTTATACATACCTGCCATTACATAAAGACAGATAGACATAGTTTCAAGACCGATGAAAATCATTATAAGGTCGTTTCCATTGGCCAGCAGGGACATTCCGACCAAGGCAAAAAGAATAAGGGCATAGACATCGTAAACCCTCGCGACCTGCCTTTCCATGAAATCTCCGATGAAAAAAAGAGTAAATAAACCACTCAAGCAAAGTAAAATATGAACTAAGGAAGCTAGCTCATCAGTGCGCATCCTTTCTGAGAAATCAAAAGCGGGGATCCGTTCATTAATTCCCATTCCGAGTATTGATTCCATTATGGGTGGCATAGAGATAACCATTGAAACAATGATACCAATGCCAGAAACAGCAGAAAGCGCTGCATACCTCTTGAAAGCATCCAGCATCATGACGATGACACCGGTCAATAACAACACCAATACTGGTAGTTGAAGTATTAGATCGGTAGATGTTGCCAGACTGAATTCATTCATACCTTGACGCTCAGTTAATGTAGGGTGCTGTGCAGAGCGTTGATCGCTCACATTACAGCGGCTAAAATTAGTACATGGCCTATTAGATTCAAAACCTGTCAAAGATAATTTTACAACGCCTCTCCGAAGATATTAACTACCCTTGACAGGTCAAAAACATTCCACTGTTTGGACCTTACCCATGAAATCTTTATATTTCCCTAACAAATGTTAGGTAGCACCGTTAACAGGTTGTAAATGAACACCGTTAGTGAAAGAAAAAAACAAGTGATCAATACTGCAGAACAACTGTTCTCTCAGAGAGGGTACTTGGCGACAAGCGTTCGTGACCTCGCCCAGGCACTTGGTATGGAAGCTTCGAGCCTCTACAGCCATGTTAAGTCCAAGGAGGATCTACTTTGGACCATCGCTGACAGAAGCGCGGCGGAATTCTTTAGGCGGGTTAGACCCATTGCTCAGGAAAACACTCAATCGAAGGAAAAGCTTACTCAAATGATCGTCGTCCACACAAGTGTGATCGCAGAAAATATTGATGCAGCAGCCGTTTTCCTACGCGAATGGAAGCACCTTTCCGAACCCAGGCTTTCTGAATTTACTTTGAAAAGAACAGAGTACGAGAAGATATTTCGCAAAGTAATTCGAGAGGGAGTTGAAGAAAACTTGTTCAGACATTATGATTATGGATTTAGCGCACGGACCATACTGTCCGCTATCAACTGGACGCACACTTGGTACCTACCAGACGGGGAACTGACGGCCACTCAAATCGGAGAAAATCTTGCTGAATTCTTATTGAACGGCTTGATTAGAAATTTTTAAATACTGAACTCATTAATTCTAATAATAAATATGTACGGATCACTTACCATCATCGAAGTCGATAATCACGGCAAGCAGGTACACGAAGAAGATAAAGAGAAGCTGACAGAATTCGAATCCCGCATCGCAAGGGGAGAGAAGATTGAGCCCTCTGATTGGATGCCGTATCTATATCGAAGGCAACTAATACGAATGATTGAGCAACACGCTCACAGCGAAATCATTGGTGCTCTCCCTGAAGGAACCTGGATCACACGTGCACCAGGCTTCAGGCGCAAGCTAGCCCTTATGGCCAAGGTTCAAGACGAAGCTGGTCATGCTCAATTGCTCTACTCTGCAGCAGAAACCCTTGGCAAGTCTAGGGAAGATATGATCAATGATCTGATCAATGGTAAATCCAAATATTCTAATGTTTTTAATTATCCTGCGCTCACCTGGGCAGATACGGCAGTCATCGCTTGGTTAATTGATGCAGGAGCAATTGTCAATCAAACTGCCAATTCAAAGGGTTCTTACGGTCCTTACTGCCGAGCTCTGGAACGCATTTGTTACGAAGAATCTTTTCACCTCAAGTATGGTCACGACAATGTAGTTCACCTCGCGGGCGGCACCCCTACCCAGCGTAAAATGCTCCAAGAAGCGCTCAACCGTTGGTGGACTCCCATCATGCATTTTCACGGTCCCCCTGATCGTGTTTCTAAACACACTGAAGTCTTAATGAAGTGGAAAGTTAAAATGGCCACCAACGATGAGATGCGCCAAACCTTTCTCGACATGTACGTTCCCAAAATTTGGGAGATCGGTTTGAGCGTCCCTGATCCGGCACTGCGGAAAAATGAAGAAACCGGAAAGTGGGAATACACGGAACCCGACTGGGATGAATTCATGCGGGTAATAAATGGAGACGGTCCTTGCAACGCTGAGCGTTTGGCTGTCCGCAGGTATGCCGAGGAATCCGGACGCTGGATTCGTGAAGCTCTCAAGGTATACTCCGGTGCCTACGTTACTCCTCTCTCTTAACTCTGAATATTTAATCTTTATGAAAATTCAATCCCTGGACCCACGCATTAGCCGGGCTGAACTGCCAGCCGCAGAAGCTTACGAGGAAAAGAAAAAATTGGATCAATGGGAAACTTACGAAGTATTTCATCAATCCGTAAGAGGGGCAAACCACATTCATGTTGGATCTGTTCACGCCCCGAATCCGGAAATGGCCATTTTGTTTGGCAAAGAACAATATGCTCGCCGAATGAAATGCGTAAACCTTTGGGTAGTTCGTACCGCAAATGTCTTCACCACACCCTACGAAGATGCAGATATGTTCGAGCCCAGTACAGACAAGAGTTATCGAGAAGCATACGCCTATAAGAATAAACACATGATCCGTAAGATCAAGGAAGAACTCGCCAGAAATAGTAGTCAATCAACCACTAGCCAAAAAGGGGGAAACCATGATCAACTTTGATGCAATAAAAGATCTTCTTTACCGGCTCGCTGATGATGAGTTGATCATCGGTCACCGCAACTCTGAATGGACTGGCATTGGCCCGATTCTGGAAGAAGACATTGCTTTCTCTTCGATGGCCCAAGATGAAATTGGACATGCACAGGCATATTACACTCTCCTCAATGACCTCACTGGGGAAGGCACACCTGACCAAATCGCCTTTAACCGCAAGGCTTCGGACTTTCGTTCCTGCCATCTGGTCGAGTTTCCGATTGTTGATTACGCATTCAGTCTGGCCCGTCACTTCTGCTATGAAATCGCTGAAGCCGTCAGATTAGATTCCCTGCGCCATTCCAGTCTCCGGCCTCTAGGTGAATTGGCTAAAAAACTAAGCCGGGAGGAAAAGTACCACCAACTACACGCGATGACCTGGATTGGCCAATTGGGTCGAGCGACAGAGGAAAGCAATCGACGTATGCAGGAAGCACTTGACTTGGCTTATCCGATGGCTTTGGGTCTCTTTGAGCCAACGGAAATGGATGAGGTTATTGCAAGGGAAGGCTTGATGGCTCAGGAGAACGAATTGGAAGCTGCCTGGCTCACCGAGATGGAAAAACAAATCACCCTAGCAGGGCTGAGGGTTCCTAAGGTCACTGACAAGACGGCTTACTACGGTGGTCGTAAAGGCAAGCATTCGGAACACCTTCCTCCCCTGCTTTTGGAAATGACCGAAGTATTTTCAATTGATACGGAGGCGACATGGTAAATATTCCAGACAAAGAATTTATCCTAGATGCTCTGCAAGAGGTAAAAGACCCTGAAATACCTGTCATATCAGTGATCGATCTGGGTGTGATACCCGATGTGATAATCGAAGGTGATCAAGTCACCGTTCTTCTTACTCCAACTTTTGCTGGGTGTCCAGCAATTGAAACCATGAAAGAGGACATTATAAAAGTTCTCTCCGGGCATGGGTTAGATAAGATCGAAGTCAAAGTGCTTTACAACGAGCCATGGTCTACCAATATGATCAGCCCCAGGGGCCGCGAACTACTGAAAAATTTCGGACTATCCCCTCCTCCAGCTTTCGACGGAATGCTCACCCTGGAAGTTCTACGAAATGCCATTTGCCCCAATTGCAGCTCCAACAATTCTTATATGATGTCCACATTTGGACCAACTGCTTGCCGTGCCATTCACCATTGCAATAATTGCCACGAAACTTTCGAGCAGTTCAAGCCCCTTTAAAAACTGTCATTTTTACCGTATATGAGAAGGGTGAAGACCGCTGGGAAAACGATCTGCCTCCGTTCTCCTCTTATTGTTCTTATTGAAGGACCAACTTCTGATAAGCAGTGTTTTTGCCCGCTTTAATTCTCAAGATATACAATCCCTTGGCAAAATTTCCCAGATCAATATCCTCTCGAAATAACTGGGTACGTCCTTTTGCTTCACAAAGGAGTACCCTGCCGCTCAAGTCAAGTACCTCGACGGCTACCTCTTTTTTCTGATACAGTTCGAAGGTGAGGTGGAACATACCATCAGATGGATTGGGATACAATTCAAATGTGGATGCTCCCAGTTCTTCTTCAATACCGATGATATTATTTACATTAACGACAGTCGTAGTAGTATCACGGCAGCTTCCATTGGAACTGATCAACGTAATCGTGTACAATCCTAATGCTGCAAATGAGTGGGAAGGATTTTGCTGGTCGACCAGAGGTGTTCCATCACCGAAGTTCCATATCCAGGAGTTAGCGAAAGGAGTAGTCACATCGGTAAATTGAACTGGCTGACCCAGGGAAGCAGAAGTGGGGGCGCTTATCCCTGCTACGATTCCGGGAATTTGCGCAACATTAATATCATCAGTAGCACTACAACCCAAGGGATCAGTAACACTAACAATGTAATTACCGGGCGATGATACCAAAATGCTTTGGGTACTTTCTCCCGTGGACCAGTTGAAAACATTGCCAGGATTTCCAGCATCAAGAACAACTCCTTCGTTACCACAAATAGTATAGTCTGGACCAAGATCCACCAATAGTGAAGATGCGTCAACGGTAATAGAATCCACTGTACTACATCCGTCAGAATTGGTTACACTGACAAAATATAAAGAAGGATTGGTGACATTAAGGGTCTGGTTAGTGTCTCCTGTAGACCAGAAATAAGATGCCCCTGGGTTGCCAGCATCCAGAGTAGTAACCTGACCGTTACAGAGGACTTGATCCCCACCCAGGTTCACGGACGGTGGTACCCCAATTGAAATATTTACAGTGTCTTCTATGATACAACCAAACTGGTTAGTTACTGAAACCGAATAGGTTCCTCCTTGGGAAAGTGTCAATGTCTGTGTTGACATGTTGTTACTCCATAAATACTGAGTAGCTCCGCCACCAGCATCCAGCGTATAGATCCCACACTCAACCCGATCTGGTCCCAGGTTTACAACTGGAGAAGGAAAATTGACAACTAAGATGGTATCTACTGCCGTACAACCGCCTGGTGAGGTTGCTGAAGCTATGTAAGTTCCTCCTGCACTCACCACAAGGATTTGACTGGTAGACCCGGTGTTCCATTGATACTGAGTGCCATCCGGCCCTGATCCACCATCCAATACCACGGCATCCCCAGTACAAACAGATGTATCAGCTCCCAGATCCAGACTTGGAGGTATGGCCATCGTTATGCTAATGGTATCCGCTATTATGCAACCGACTGAATCGGTCAAAGTAACATGATACTGACCCGAATCTACTACTGGATAGGTCTGTGTATTGGATCCATCCTGCCAAAGATAAGAAGCAGCCGAATCTGCTGACAATAACAAAGTATCTCCAGGACATATTGCACGGTCGGGACCGAGGTTTACTTGGGGATCCGAAAATGATATCGAAACAGTATCAATATCAGAGAACCCATTGGAATCGGTTACCTGAACCGTTAGGATCATACCATGTGTAATGGTATCGAATCTGCTCTGACCGCCCGTACTCCAATTGTAGGCTGAGAAACCTGCGCCTCCATCTACAAAAATAGTATCTCCAAAGCACAAAAAGGTGTCAGCTCCCAAATCTGCTACAGGCCCATCTGAGATATGGATATCATCAATAGCCACCCCATCGTACTGAAAATTACCGTCAGAGCTGAAGTTAATCCGTAGACGAACAGATTGTTGTCCGGCTAAGTCGTCTAATCTGTGAATGGCAGTTACCCAGGCACCACTGCCTGTTCCACTACCAAAGGCTCCTCCGCTCCATCCATTCCCGTCTCCACCAGGCGTCGATGAAATGGAGGCATGATTGTACCAGTTACCAGGATCAAAGGCTTGGCCAATGGTTACCCAGGTATTACCAGAATCGGTTGAGGCTTGGAGATTGCTACCATCCCATGAGTTTTCGGTATGCCACCATATGCTCAATGAAATCCAAGGATTCTGTAAACTGGAAAAATCAAAACAGGGTCCAAGGATCTCCGAATCTTCATTTGAATTGTATGAAGAAGTTCCTAACCCACCTGTCACATAAGCTTGAGTTCCACTCGCTGCCCCAACAATTGTACTCTTGTTTGGAGTTCCAAGTGCCCAGGAAGAGTTTGTACCTCCAGGCAACCATCCACCATTCCCATTCTCAAAGTTCTCATTGTAGGGATAAACAGAGACTTCGGGAATGGAATAAACCAAGATACTACTGGTATCATTGGCAGAATTAGTATCTGGTGCCAGGCTTGACCAAGCCTCGATTGTGTAGGTACCAGCGGGAGATAGTACTGCCTTAGTGGAAAATGTATAGTTCAAAGACTGCCCTGACCCCAAGGTTCCACTCATTGGCTCAATAACTGCAGGGCCATTGTTCACGCGATACCCAACAACCCAGCCACTCTGACTATTGATTCCGAAGTTGTAGACAGTAATGCTAACTTGTTCACTGTCCAGATTACAACCGGAATTGGGTGAGGTAATGGCAGTAATACCCAGATCATTTGCTACAATAGGAGCGACAACAACGGTATAATCCTCTGTTTCTCCCCAGCTATAGGTGCCACACGCATTGACGCCAGCCAGAGAGCCAGTTTCTTCTACCACGCAACGGAGACGGGTAGGACCCACCAGAGCGGTACCGGGAACTGTAACAAATCCAGAAAAAGTCTGAGGCGATACATTGGGACCAGTTGTAAATACTTCTTCTCCAGGATCGGTGAAAACACCATTTTGGTTCCAATCGATAAATGTTTTGGAGTACTTGGTATAATTAGATCCGCAGGTTCCGGGAGTCACCTCAATTGTGTAGGTATTACCAATCAAAACTTGGGTAGAAAGATTGGTAAAATCAGAATACATAGCACAAGCACCAACTGTGTTATTGCTGATCGTATTGAAAACAAAATTTTCTAAATTGGAATCACTGTTGCTGGTAGCATTAGACGTACAGTATACTTGCGCTCCCAATCTACCTCCGGAGACTAGTAATAGCACTAGAATAAGGTTTTTAGCAAAAGGCAAGGGGCTAGTTTTCCTATATTTGATGGTCATACCCAAATTCTTAGAAATACTTAGTTGACTGATACAATTACTGCCCAAATATAATCAATTGGTTTTTAGAATCACCCTAAAAGGCTGCATACAAATATGAATGCTTAAATTGGTCCCATGAGTAAAGTAATATCTACCTTTTTCCTCATTTCTATCCTGATTCCTTCCGGACTGTTTACCCAAACTGCAGATCTACCTCTTAACCATCGGCTCTATCACTACATTGACCGGCTGGACATAGAGGGGCGGTTTGATGAGGCTGTACATACTGATACCAAACCCTACAGCAGGACCTACCTCTCTGAGCTCTTTCAAAGAGCGGACTTAAGCGGTGCCAGTAAGCTCGATCAAGAATGGTTTGGTCTCAACCGTATCTCGGGAGATGATCAAATGGTCATGCAAAAGGAGCCCTCTAAAGGCCTATTTCGACACTTGTATACCAACCAAAGAGACTTTTTCAGTCTAAAAAAGGAAAAACTACAACTTTTTATAAACCCTACTCTCTACTTGAACACTGGAGTTGATGTCCATGATATGACTGCTAGTGGAGTGTCAGAAACTCTGATCAAATACAGAAATACCAGAGGGGTCCGGGTGCGGGGTTCCTTGTTTGAAAAGTTGGGATTTTTCACTGAGATCAGCGAAAACCAAGTCAAGTATCCCCAATTTGTCAAAAACTATGAAGAGAACCTAGATGTATTGTGGGGAGAATCTTTTGTCAAAGAGTTCGATCAGGAAACTGGTAATCCAGGTTACGACTACTTCAATGCCAGGGGTTATATCACCTACAGTCCTGTCAAAGAACTTCGTTTTAAATTGGGTAAAGACCGAGTCTTCTGGGGAAATGGGTATCAAAGCCTCCTGCTATCAGACCAGTCTGCGGACTTCTTCTTCCTCAATTTTAACCTACGCCTCTGGAAGTTCGAATATACTACGGTCTATGCTCAGCTAACTGATTACGTTCGCAACAAGCCAGACAGCTATGGGATCTATCCCAAAAAATATGCTGTCTTCCACCAGTTATTTTACAAACCTAAAAAATGGCTTTCAGTCGGGCTCTTTGAATCTGTCGTTTACTCTCCTACCCTCCCGGGAGGAGTTCGTAACTTTGAATTGGAATACCTGAATCCTCTCATCTTTTACCGCAGTGTTGAGCAATCTCTAGGGTCTCCGGATAACTCTTTGCTAGGTTTTTCTAGGAAACTCAACTTTTTACAGCGATTCCAATACTATG
>JBFGVE010000088.1:0-12343 GCA_041565275.1 Bacteroidia bacterium | reverse complement strand
GAATGTCTCTCCCTTCTACTAAGGCTGCTTGGTCAAGGAAGAACTTCATCTTGTACATGGGACCGAGTTCTTCTTCAGGATGGTAGACCTTTGTGTCTGCCAGGTGGGTACTTCCAACTGTACTGAAGGTCATGGTGGGAGCAAGGAAATTGGCACCAAAAGCTGCCCCATAGCTTTCATGAGAGCTGTAATTGAGGAGAGGGACAGAGTTGCCGATCCCATTGCCAATGAACCAGGCTTTGGAAGCAGGGATGCCAAGGTGGCGGCGCACATATTCGAAGATGGTGGGAATATTGGACTTGTTACGCAAGCCTTGAGTGTACTCATAATTTCCGGTTACCAGGGCGTTAAGTCCTGCATAGTGTCCGGCTTGCCGGGAGACAACTTCCCGGAAGAGTACACCTTGTTGCTGCATGGTTTGGGAAAGAACCGCAGGAATTGGGGTGTCACCAGAAAGGGCACCATCAGTTCCGTAAACGATCTTTTGACTTGGAGGAGGCCCGTCAAGCAGATTGGAGAGGATATTCCCCCGGATATTAACCCCTTGACTATCTTCCAAATAGCCCTGTCCAATGGTCTCTTGCTGGCGGAGACCCCCTGCAAAGAGGACGAAGACAACATGGTCCGCCAATCCTCCTCCTCCAGTGCTGGCAAAGAGACGACCGGCAGGAAGTATATAAGGAACTGCCAGAGAGGTTGCGGTTACTCCGGCAGCAGCAAGACCAATCTTCTTGAGGAATCTGCGGCGGTCGATCTTATTCTTGTCATCGGCTTCCATAGTTCTGAAATCAATAATAGAGATATTCGTTTGAGAGCGCAAAAGAAAGGTAAACCAACTCAGGAACCACGTTTGGATCAGAGTTGATAAAGTTTCTAAACCAGGTTTTTTCAGATTGTGATGGTAAGCGAACGTAAAACCGCATGTAGGTATCGATGATGAATTGATCAACATCCGCTCTCATCTCTTGGTTGGTCGGGATGATTTTATCGGGTGCGTTCATCCAACTGGACAGGATGACTTCTCTGATACTTTCTTTGTCTCCACAAGACTCAATGAGGTCATTCAGGTCGAAAAGTGCATCAGCTGATAGCGCTCTTTGAAAAAGGTTCGAGTAGAGGATAGAAAGGTATTGTGGATCGGACTTCAAATTGCCCTTCTGTGAAGCAGTTCCCTGAGAATAAACCTCATTTACATTGTAGATGAGGTGCTCATCTCGCTTGCATCCGGGGATCAAAATGCCGGTCAGAAGAAGGAGGATTGCAAATGAAATAAATCTAATCATGAATCGCATAGGCCTCTAAGGTTGGAAATTGGCGTATTCATCAGTAATGAGGATGCTGCGTTGTACCTTTTTGAAATCAGCATCTGTAAGGTACTGCTGAAGCAGCGGGGCAGACTCTTCTGTACCTGGATCACGCGATACAAAGCTTCTGTAAGCCCACCTGATCATCCCCTCATGAAACTCCCTGTTGTTGGTAATGATTGCACAATAATCAAGGTAATTTTGCCCGGATTCTCCAAAAATGATCCCGGGAACATTGAATTCAATCATATCGAAAGAGACATCAAACTCATTTTCGGTGGGGTAGCGGAAGAACATGTCGTTGAATGAAGCATTTACGATGTTAAAGGTATTCATATTGATGTCGTCGTAGACAGGGCAACGCAACATTCGGGTAAAGAAGGTACTGATTGTTATTTCGCCAGTCATCAACTGCTCTCTGGACTCAACAACATCCAAAAAAAGTTGCATTTTTTCCAAGTGCTTTTGCATGGCTATAAAATCGCCGAGCAATGAATCGACTGTGGCACGATTACGCTCCTGATTGGCTTCGCGATTAAGGTAGCTATCAGATACCCCTTCCAATAGACGTCCTTTTGAAAGCTCGTGAAAGCGTCGGTGATAAGCATGTGAATAGGAGGTGTCTCCGTCCCGGAAGGCTGTATCGGTTTGTAGGCGCTGAACAATCTCTATTCGGGAATTCATCGACAGATCACTCGCTTTCAGGAATTCAACATCTGCCTGCTTCTCTTCAGGTAGTGGCTCACGGCCAATCATGTCGATGTACAGTTTGGTAACATAATTCTCTACCGTGATGGTGGGAATACCTGTGTAATAAGGAGCTTCATTGTCCTCAATCACCTTTACCTTCTGCCCGCAGGCAGAAAAAAGAAAGACCAATACAACAATGAAAGAAGGGTACGCTATCTGTTGACGATTAAACCATTCCATTAGATTGAAATCTCGTAAAATTTCTGAACTAAAGCAAAATTTTAACCTGCCCTACACAGAATTAACTGGCTCGGTGAAACCGTCTGGTTTTATTGACTCACGGAGGGGTATGAAACAATACCGTTTAAAATATGTTCTGGTCTAGCCAAATAACCCAAATAATTTTATCAGGCTTGCAACTACCATTACCACCAGTAATCTGTGGATCCATACGGCGGCTTTCTTACTTCTGCCCGCAAAGCGGCCAGCAATCCAGGCTCCGATCGCTTGTCCCGCAGCCATAATGCCGCCCACCAACCAATCAACATCTCCGTTGAAGGCAAAAATGACCAATACTGGGATTGAATAGGCAAAAACGATCAGGTTCTTGAGGACATTGGCATTGGGAAGGGTGTAATTAGCAAGTAGGACAAATACAGAGAGGTAGAAGAGACCACTTCCCGCTTGGATGAATCCGCCATAGAATCCTGTAAGTACAAAAAAGGCAATGATATAAGGTTTGTATTTGGGGTTTGTGGTTCCTTGTACTTCCCTGAGCCACTTTTTAGGGTTGAACAGAAGGGGTATCAGCATGATGGCGATTACGATCCCAATCACCGTTTCCATGGCATCAGGTTTGACATTGACAGCAAGAAAAGCGCCGCAGATCGCACCAAGTACAGCGGGAAGTACATAGTGCCATGATCCTCTGAGAGACATCTGCGTCTCCTTACGGAGGGTAACTGTACCTACCAGTGCAGCGACTAAAATGCTGACCCGGTTGGTGCCATTGGCAACATCGGCAGGAAGTCCCAGGAACAATAGAAAAGGAAGTGTAACCAAAGAGCCACTGCCCGCAAGGGTATTGATGAACCCTGTGGTCAGGCCAATGAAAAGAGCAATGACTATCAGGTAGGTCTCCAAATCAGCCTGAAGTTAACCCAAAATCTGCTAAACTTATTTTACTCCTTCAGTAGTTTACCTTTTCTTGTACCACCTCTGTTATTGTAGACCATGTAGGCGTACATCCCCGTACCGAGTTGGGAAAGGTCAAATTCTACAGTCTCATGGTCAGTTTGAGGAAAAAAGTTTTGTTGTAGCACAAGACGTCCGGTCATGTCATAAATCCCAATCGTATACTCGCCGGCAGAATAAATGTCAAAACGGGCGAGGTCCTTCACTGGGTTAGGGTAGACAAGGTTCACAAGGATGTGTTGGCCAATAAATTGTATTTTCAATACATCCGAAAACTGGTAGGCGCCATCAGCGTCGATCATGCGCAGACGGTAGAAAGAAGTCCCTGGGCTTGGATCGAAATCAGTGTAGCGGTACTCCAATTCGCCCTCAGAGTCTCCGCTTGCATTGATCCTGGCTATTTCTTCAAAATATGGAGAACCATGAGGAGCGCGCTCAACAACATATGCTGCACTGTTGAACTCCATCAAAGAAGTCCAATCTAAAAGAACCGTATTTTCCGTATTGGTTGCAGTGAAGGAGGAAAGCAGAATCGGTAAAGGGCAGAGACCGGGTTGCTGTTGTTCTATGAAGGTCTGATTAAGTGCATTGTTGGGAGATCCTGGAGTTTGAACACTCGGCGTCAGGTGTATGTTTGCGAAGGTGTCATAATTTACTACATCGCGGTAATCCCCGTCATTGAAGTAATGGACCTTCCCAAAACCGTCTGATTGACCTACCATCAGGCTGTCGGGGCCGCCGTTCATTTCGCCTCCACCGTAAGAGATCCCATGAAAATATGTACCGTCTGCTCTACGTGTTTGGGCTGCATCACGGGGGTTGGCTAGTCTGATCCGAGTAGTCCAGGGGTTTCCATTGAAAAAAGCGGTCGGGCAATTGTAAGATGGATCGGCCGACGCTCCTACGTTACCACAACTAGGACCGGCTCCTCTGGGTACACCTGCACAGTACTCAATGTTTAGGTAACTAACGGGTACAATGTATACCCCATCGTTGTTGGCATCGGTGGGATCGTCCGGCATGGTGATCATACTGTTCTTGCTAATATTGTTGTAAAGCAGGATTATGGATCCGTAAGGCACATTTGACCACTCAGACGCGTAATTGAATCGGATATGGCCTGTAGCAATTCCCACATCGTTGATGGGGTCACAAGAAAAATCTCCATTGTTGTCGTCAACCCGCCATCCACGAATATCAAGGCCTGAACCTGTATCGTTGGGACACTCAATGACCACAACCAACTCAATATATTCGTAGTCATTCAGTGGGCCATTGGAGATCTCATTCACAATCAGTCCCTGACCAAACACATTTTGAATCGTGGGTGTTACCATCGCTATCAGCAAGAGACAGGCAGCCCTGTAAAGTACTTTATGGTTCAGTAACATTGATTCACATTAAACTTAATCTAACAATATATACAATCTAGAGATATAATGCAGTTTTTGTAATGCAAAGACAATATGGTGAATTTATCCTTATTGACGATATGTTCGACCACCTGTTGCACAGCCTACTGTGACAATCTGTTGCACAGCCCGCAGTGATAAAAAAATAACTAGTTTTACAGCAGGCTAATTTTCAAATATTAATTCATGAAGTATATCAAAATCAGCATTCTTATTGTTGCTTTTCTTGCAGTTGGACGTTTTTCTGTTAAGGCCCATGAGGGCATGTGGATACCTTCCTTGATCAAGATGTTTTTGTCAGACATGCAGGCAGATGGCCTGAAATTAAGTGCGGAAGATATCTACGCAGTTAACAAATCCAGTCTAAAGGATGCAATTGTCCATTTCGGTGGGGGATGTACAGCAGAAGTAATTTCTGACCAGGGACTGATCCTTACCAACCACCACTGTGGATTCAGTCAGATTCAATCTCATAGTTCCCTGGAGAATGATTACCTGAAAAATGGTTTTTGGGCCAAAACTCAGGCCGATGAACTGGTCAACCCCGGACTCACTGCAACTTTTATTGTTAGGATCGAAGATGTAACCAGAAAAATATTACAAGATATAGATGAAAGTACCGACCCAGGGAAGCGTGCTCAACTGGTTTCCGAGAGGATCACTGCTTTGAAAGAACAGGTAGAATCGGTGGAGAAAGGACACACGGCTGAGATCAAACCTTTTTTCTACGGCAATGAGTACTACATGGTGGTGACCCAAACCTACAGGGACGTGCGATTGGTAGGGGCACCTCCCAGCGCAGTTGGAAAATTTGGGGGTGACACCGACAACTGGATGTGGCCCCGGCATACCGGTGACTTTTCTATCTTCAGGATTTATTCTGGGAAAGACGGAAAACCATCAGACTACTCTAAGGACAATATACCTTACAAACCCAAGCACAGCCTCCCCATCAACATTACGGGGAGCAAACCGGGTGATTTCACGATGATCTATGGCTTTCCCGGAACAACCCAACAATACCTTCATTCAAGTTGGGTGCAGTTTGTGACTGAAACGATGAATCCGACTGCAATTGCCATGCGGGCTTCCACCTTGGAAATTATCGATGCTGCGATGGCCTCCAGTGATGAGATCCGCATTCAATATGCTTCTAAGCAGGCTCGGATCGCCAATTACTGGAAAAAGTGGATCGGTGAGAACAGGGGCCTGGCTCGTTTGGACGCCATCTCAAAAAAGGAAAAGCTTGAAGCTGTATATGAGAAGAAGATCATGGAAAATGCCAGTCTGGAGCCTGTCTATGGAGACGTTTTCAAGAAAATAGCTACATCAAATGCAGAAGGCAAAGCTCTGATGATGGCACGTTCTATGCTGATCGAGTTTTTTTACGTTGGGCCGGAGTTTCTCCGTTTTGTATCCGGATTTGAAAAGTTGGAAGAAAATGCGGAGGAACTGGATAAAGCAGGTGAGTTGGAAGACGAGTTGGATCGTTTGCGCCAAAGTGCAGAAGGTTTTTTTAAGAACTACCAGCCATGGGTCGATCAAAAAATATTAGGGGTGCTATATCCGCAATATATAAAAGCTCTCAACCCCAAATTTCGTCCCGATATTCATGCTGAGATTGAAGTTAAATATGGTGATGACTTCAACGAATATGCTGAATATGTCTTCGAAGAATCTAATTTTGTCACCAGGAAGCAGACCCTGGACTTTCTCAATAAGTTTAAAGCCAGTAAAGCCAAAAAAATCTCTGCTGACCCTGCCTTTCAACTCATGAAATCAGTTCTCGGAGCCTGGCGTGAAAAAGCAGCCAATTCCTATTATGCCTGGAAGGGAGAAAATGATGAATTGATGCGGAAGTATGTTAAGGGGATGATGAATGCTTTTCCCGGAGAGAAATATTGGCCGGATGCGAATGGGACTTTGCGTATTTCCTGGGGAAAGATTGAGGGTTCAGAGCCACGGGATGGCGTGATTTACAATCCGTATACCACCCTGGACGGTGTTCTTGCCAAATACGTACCCAGTGACCGTGAATTTGATCTGCCTGACAGATTAATGGAACTCGCCAAGGAAAAGGATTACGGCCGTTGGGCTTACAATGGCGAATTGCCTGTTTGTTTTACTGCCTCAAATCACACGACAGGTGGAAATTCCGGTAGTCCTGTGCTCAATGGTGAGGGCCACTTGATTGGTATTAATTTTGACCGCAGTTGGGAAAGTACCATGAGCGACATTATGTACGACCCCGAGCGTTGTCGAAATATCATTGTGGACATTCGCTATGTGATGTTTATCATCGATAAGTATGCTGGTGCAAGCCACTTGATCGATGAGCTGAACATTGTTGATCGACGCTGATCGTGTATCCAGTGGCTGATGGAGGATAAATGAGCGGAAAAACTACAATTCTGGAAACCAATAGATTGATTTTGCGAATCGCCCTCCCGGAAATAGGAGATGAGATCCTCGATTTCAGAATCCGCAATCGGACATTTCTAGCTCCTTGGTTACCCTCCCAGAAAGAGAACGCTTTTGACAGGGAAAGCAATCAGGATTTTCTTCACAAGGAGGCTCAGGAATGGATAGAAGGAAAGTCGTATCGCTTTGTAGTCAGCTTGCAGGAACGCCCGGATTATGTCATTGGTGACATTTATTTCAGCAATGTTGTGAGAGGGGCTTTCCAAAATGCCTACCTGGGATACTTACAGGATAAAGTTCATTGTGGGTATGGCTACATGTCGGAAGCATTGACCAAAGGAATATGGTATATGTTTGCCGTTGAAAATCTGCATCGGATCGAGGCAAATATCATGCCCTCCAATACCCCGTCCATTAAATTGCTAAGACGCCTTGGATTTGAAGAGGTAGGCATTTCTACTAATTATATGCATATTAACGGAGCCTGGGAAGACCATATTCAATTTGCCCTCCTAAATGAGTGACTACTTGTCCAATATGGATTTATGACCTGCGGTGTGAATATAATACTACTTCGGAGTGAACAAAAAAGGTCGGTATCGTGTGGCATTGGTATCTCTGTTATTATTGGGGTCTATATCCTGTGAAATAGGAACTCCCCAGGATAGGGGAGGTGAAGTATTCGAACCAAATGAAAGGAGAATTTCGATTCCTGGCCATAGATATGATAAAGTGATCATGTACGAACATGACATCCTGCTCGCTTCCCCCAGAAGTTTTAGTCTGAGGGAAGAATTAGATGAGTATACTTGGGATTTGTTTTCGCAGGAGCACCGCCAACCAGGTATAAGGTTATTTCCAGCTCATCATGCCGATTTGAATGTCGCCTTGTGGCATCAGACCCAGGTCCCTGATTCCGCAATGGTTTCATTTATCCCACAGATTACCTTTGTTTACTATGATCATAACCATGAGGTCAGCGGGGTTCTGATCGATCACAACAACAAGATGGCATGGGCCAGGAGTAATAAGATCATCTCTCTCTCCAGTACAGCAGTGAACAGAATCATGGTCATCTGCAAAGAGCTGAAAGATCCATTGAATTCCCGCTAATTCTGCCGCCGAGTCCTCATTAATTTCAGCGCAGGACCCTACAAGTACAGGAAGAATTATTCAAAGACCACCCTTCCAAACTGTATCCTTCTGCCTCGTTTTCCGAAGATCAACATTTCATCCGGGCTGATTTGGCTGCATAATTTTGGGCGGCAGATAGTGGTTGCATCCCTGTTGGATAGGAGAGGTATTCTGGAAACATCCCCATTTGAATCCACCGCGGCAAGTGCAATGATCCCTTTGTTGTCGCTCAGACGGAAGTTTTTCAGTCGGGAAGTACGGCGCTCCATGATATTGGTCCTGTGGTCGTTGTAGACGAAGTAGAGTTTTCCTCCTGTGATCATCATCGCATAAGAAGAGTAATACCCCCTGTCATTGACGGAGGTTTGGCGCTTGGGTACTTTGGTAGCCCACTCAATATCCCCATTGGGATTAATGCTTATTACGACGATGTCATTGTAGTGGTAATAATAGCGTATGGTTGAAGTTCCTGTGGCACGGTCAAATGAAGTCACAACTCGTACATAATATTGCTCTGCAACCAATACCGTCCCTCCATCTCCTCGGGGAACGAGGTCCCGGATATCAAACTGGTTGATTTCATTGCCTTTTCCTTTGGCTGCCCGTCTCTCGATTTTTTTTCCTTGGCGGTCACTCAAGTTCAAAGTGAGGAAGTCCAGCCCAAACTCGTAAAGGCTGCGCTGCTTGATCTCCTGGGTATTTGCATCTACTGTAAAGTAAAACGTTCCCTTGGCATTGGTGGCATTGATATCGGAATAGAATCCGGCACAGATCAGATCCCCCTCAGGAGCAATCTCCAGGTGGAGATCGGACAGAAAGTGATCCGAAAGGTTGAGGACATATTCAGACACTTCCGACCCTTCGTTGCGGTAGGCATAAACGATGTATTCATAACCAGGCTGGCCCTGGATCCTATCTCGTTCTTTTTTGAAGTAACGCTTTCCAACAAGATAGGCATTTCCCTTATTATCAACTAAGTAATCAGATACCTTGAATAGGTTTTCACGAATCGGAAGTACAACCTCCTTTGACCAGACTTGTTCCATCTCTCTGTTAAATACAGTGAAGCCAAACTTGTCTGGATCTTTGCGCTTGGACTGTACGTTGGTATACACCATTATAAAACTGCTGTCCCTGGAAAAGGTGAAGTCTACCTGTCCACTGAGAAAACGGTTTTGGTAAGGAATACTGGTTACCTTCCGAATATCGTTGCGAGGCTCCAGGGTTTTCTTATCCAGGCTCTGGACAAAGATATTTTTCATTTTGGTTTTTTGATCCCTTAAGCTGGAGAAGAGGTGCATTTCATCCCCGATCAAAAAAGCGGAGAGAATAGATAATTGCTTGCCTGATTCCATTACATCCAATTTCTTTTCGAAGGCCGGATCCATATTTTCATCGAGCAGGACAATACTGGCATTATCAGTTTCGCTCAGGAAGTTTCGTCTGAAATTGATAACCTTGACTTTGGAGCCTCTTGATCCTTTGAGGACGTAGTACCCGGTGGCATCCTGGCCAATATAGTTTAGAATTTCGGATCGCCGAGATTCTCTGACCATTTCACCCCACCGGGCATCCGTTTGCTGGGCAAAAAAGTTGTGATGGGGGAGATATCCGCTTGAAATAAGGATTAACAGTACAAATATTTTTTTCATATCGACATTGATCTTTCCTGAATTACAGACTTGAGTTAAAATTGGCTGGCACTGTCACTATTTGATCGCACATTCACTGGAACTGTTCTTCTTTTTGTTGATTTCTGACATATACCTTCTGGTCGAGAAATGCCTTGATCTCAGTACTGTAAGCAAGGTAAATCCCTCCAAAGATGAATACCAACCCAAACAGGAGAGTGACGAGCGGAATGAACCCCATATCCGTTTTGCGGAGGTCGGGGGTCCTTGTTCCTGCTTCATAAAAAGTGAAAACGCCAATGAAAAGAAGGGTACTGAACAGGAGGTTCTTACGCTTGTAGCCTTTCAGAACAGCCCAGGTGAGTACGATCAAGGCTACGGGCGTTGCCAACTGAGTGAAAAGAATGCCATAGGAGACTCCCAGAAAGACTTCTATGGCGGAATTTAATAGGGAAAGGAAAATAACAACTCCCATCAGTACTGCAAAATGCTGTCGACCCGTCTTGACCAGATACTCTGCATTCATAATGACAAATCTAAGCAAAAGGGTGAATCATTCTAAGGGGAAGCACTCTAAAGGGGAGACCATTCCAGGGAGACCGCTCTAAGGGGAGACCTCCCTTAGGAGAGACCCTACTTTTAATGATCAGTAAACAGTTATTTCAAACTGTCGAGGATTCTGTTGAGGGTTGTACTGGGTCGCATGGCTTCGCTGACCAAAACAGGATCCGGAAAGAAATACCCGTGGACATTTACCTCCGAGCCTTGTGCATCTGCGAGTTCTTGTATGATCTGCTTTTCAGCATCTCTGAGCGACTTTTCAATCCCGGTAAATAAGGATGCCAGTTCAACATCTTCATCCTGACCTGCCAGGGCTTCTGCCCAATATAGCGCCAGGTAGAAGTGGCTGCCCCGTGTGTCCAGTTCTTTAACATTCCGCGAAGGAGATTTTCCATTGAGGAGGAATTTAACTGTTGCAGTATCGAGGGCCTCACCCAGTATTTTGGCTTTGGTGTTTCCAGTGGACTCGCCATAGTGGTCCAGTGAGACGGCCAGGGCAAGGAATTCACCTAGGGAATCCCATCGCAGGTGTCCTTCTTGGTTGAACTGTTGTACATGTTTAGGGGCTGAACCACCCGCACCCGTCTCGAAAAGGCCTCCGCCATTCATCAATGGAACGATGGATAGCATTTTTGCACTTGTGCCCAGTTCGAGGATAGGGAAGAGGTCGGTCAAGTAATCCCTGAGGACATTTCCAGTGACGGAAATAGTATCCTGGCCTTTGGCGATCCTTTCTAGTGAAAACTGCATGGCGTCGACCAGAGATTTGATATAGATCTCCAGACCATTGGTATTGTGATCTTTGAGGTACTCGGTAACCTTGACAATGAGTTGGGCATCGTGGGCCCGGGCCTGGTCCAGCCAGAAAACCGCAGGATTTCCGGTTGCACGGGCACGAGAAACTGCTAGTTTTACCCAATCCCGGATGGGGTCATCTTTGACCTGGCACATTCTCCAAATATCTCCTTCTTCTACTTTGGTTTCCAGCAGGACAGCTCCTGTAGCGTCTATGACCTTGACTGTCCCATCACCATCGATCTCAAAAGTCTTGTCGTGAGAGCCATATTCTTCGGCCTTCTGAGCCATTAGTCCTACATTGGAAACAGATCCCATGGTAGTCGGATCAAAAGCTCCGTTCTCTTTGCAGAAGTCAATTACGGCTTGATAGATGGGAGCATAGCTACTGTCGGGGATCACCGCTTTTGTATCACGCGTATTTCCATGTTTGTCCCACATATGGCCACCATTCCGGATCATTGCTGGCATAGAAGCATCAATGATCACATTGTTGGGGAAGTGCAGATTGGTAATGCCTTTGTCAGAATCTACCATGGCCAGGTCGGGCCCCAGGTCCAGGGCTGCCTGAATATCTGCTTCAATGGCAGCCCTTTGTGTGGCGGGAAGGTCGGCAATCCTACTTACCAGGTCGTTGAAGCCATTGTTGACTTCGACACCAAGTTCAGCAAAGACTTCGCTATATTTAGAGAAAAGGTCCTTGAAGTATACCTCCACGGCGTGCCCGAAAATAATAGGGTCAGAGACCTTCATCATGGTTGCCTTCATGTGGAGGGAAAAAAGCAATCCTTGCTGACGGGCATCATTGATCTGCTCGTCGAGAAAAGCCACCAACCCGGCCTTACTCATCGCACTTGCATCAATTACTTCACCTTCCATGAGGGATACTTTTTCCTTCAAAACAGAGACTGAGCCAGTTGTGCTGTGGAATTCAATACGTGCATCGCTGGAAGCTGCAATGGTGATCGCTTGTTCACTGTGCCGGAAATCTCCTGCATCCATTGTTGCGACATGGGTCCTAGAGTCCCTGGACCAAGTACCCATATGGTGGGGGTTGTTTCGAGCATATTCCTTGACCGCAAAAGGAGCACGGCGGTCAGAGTTTCCTTCACGGAGGACAGGGTTGACCGCACTCCCTTTGATCTTATCGTACCGGGATTTGATCTCTTTTTCCTGATCCGTCTTTGGTTCCCCAGGATAG
>JBFGVE010000087.1:0-12838 GCA_041565275.1 Bacteroidia bacterium | reverse complement strand
TCCGTAATACTTATACCCGGATTGATTTGGGTGTATCTGCTTTGAGTAATTTCAACTCTGAAAAGATCAATTATGATATCGGGCTTCAATTCGAAGGATATTTTGACCGCTATACGAACCGTGAACTTCACATGAGTATTCTTCCCGATCTGAACTGGGAAGTAGCTGATAATTACCATGCAAATATCAGTTCCCTGTTAACCTTTACTTCGTTTAATTTTGATTCTGCGAATTTGAATCGCTTTTTTCTGGACTTCACTCCGTCTGTGACTTATAGAAATAACCAATTCATTGCCCAGGTAGGTCTAAAAGTTAATTCTTACGGTGACTCAACCTCACAGTTCAGGGCTTATCCTCATCTCCGTGCATCCTATGAATTGGTGGAAAAAAAGCTAAAAGCCTCTGTGGGTCTGATAGGCGGAATGGAATACAACCGATGGTATGATCTCATTGAACAGAACAGGTATTTGGTCCGCCGGCCGGATATCCGGCCAACGAGCAACCAATTCCACTTTTTCGTTGGCCTGGATGCTAATTTTGCAAAGTATTTTACAGCGAGCGTAAATGGCTATTCCAAGCGGGTGAAGGATCAACTAATCTTCTTTACACCTGAAAAGGGAGCCTTTTTTGATCTCCTTTATGATTCGAGCTTTGTAGAAACCGGATCAGAGATCACATTGCTCTTCAATAAGGATGATAAGATCCGGGCTGGTTTCACGGGTCATTTCAGGAATTTCCAAACCTCTAACATTGCAGCGAATTTCGGAGTAGCAAGCACGCAGATAGATATTTTCGCATCTTATAATTTTGCTGATAAAGTCTGGGTGTCAACTGAGATATACCTGTATGGAAAAAGAACTATGAGTCTTGACTCTTTGGGCAATCCATTAGACCAAGGATTTGTAGCTGATGTCAACCTGTCTGCTGATTATAGGTTTTCAAAGAGGATTTCCATATTTTTGGAGCTCAATAATCTCTTGGGAAGTACTTATAATAATTGGCATAACTATCAGGTTCGTCCTTTCGACATAAAAGCAGGTGCGACCCTTTCGTTCTAATGATTTGAATGAAGACGGATCCTAAAAATATAATTCAGCAAGCCTTCCAGGATCTGGAAGTTTTCTCCATCCCTGGGGTTGGTACCTTTCGACGCAGTTATTTTCCTGCCCATATTGATCGCGAAACCAATACCATTTATCCTCCCGGCGAGCGGTTTGTCTTGGAAAAAGGCGAACAATTTGTGGACAAGTTGGAAGGATTCCTTGCACGATCTCATGACTTTGGTCAGAAAGCAGAAATAAAGGTACAGACAAATATTTCTGAAGTTAAGATATGGTTGGTTCGTGAATTGAAGGCGGGTAAAAAACTTATTTTCCCTGGGGTCGGTAGTTTAGAGCTGAAAAAAGGGAAAGAAGTTGGGTTTGAAGCTGACTTAAGCCAGGAATCCCAACTGGGGAACTTTTTTGGCTTGTTGCCTTTGGGATTTACCCTGGATGAGCCACTAGAGCAAGATGGAATGTCGGAAGAGCACCAAGAAAAAACTATTGCTGCATCCACTCAGGCTGATATATTGGATGGCGGTGAGCCTGAATATGTTAATCCTGGAGAGCCCGAACCACCTAGGGAAAAGCGAGACAGAACCTGGATTTGGGTCATCCTCCTCCTGTTGTTTTTTGGGACAGGAACTGTTGGGGTTTTTATGCGAGAGCAGGTACGAGACCAACTGGAAAGTTGGGGTTTGATATCTGATGTTGAGGATATCGATAGTGGTGAAACAGTTGGTGGATACGGAACAGGTGGAGTTGGATTAGCAGGGAACATTACAGATAGCAGCACCGTCGGGGGAGTAAGTTCTGGCGGTGACCATGTGGATGGAGATGGTAATTACAAACATGCAGATGACTGGAAGAACGTCGAGGCCATTGAGCCACTTAAAAGGATTGAAAATATTGGTTCTTTTCCAGAATCGGGGGTTTATTACCTGGTGATTGCTTCAGCAAAAGATCCTTCGAGTGCCAAGTCTATGGGAAATAAAATGGGAGGGAATGTTATCCGCCCGCGTTCCCAAGGGAACTATTACAGGGTTTATAGCTACAAATCAAAGGATAAAAAGAAAGTGATCGCAAAAATGGTGGAGTTCAAAGATAAGTATCCCCGCTCATGGATTTATTGGGTAGGTATGTAGTTTGAAAGGATGGTAAATAATTCTGCTTCACGGTTTTCTATCCTGAGAAACCTGACGGGAAAGAGATAGCTTTATGAGAGCATCTGTAGTTGCACCAAGGATCTGATCAATTTCTGAAGAACCTATACAGGTGGATATGAATAGGGATTCAAACTGGCTTGGAGGGAGGTAGACCCCACGTTCCAGCATTTCGCGGAAAAATGACCCGAACAGAACAAGATCAGACTGCTTAGACTCGTCGAAATTACGTACTGGGCCATTTTGCATAAAGAAGGTCAGCATTGACCCAATGCGGTTAATGCATAAAGGGATGTCTGCAGCATCGAATAGTTTTTGCATTTCACAGGCCAGAACTTCAGTAGTTTCACTCAGACGAGTAAAAACATTGGAATCCTTTTTGAGTAAGTTTAGCATGGTAACACCCGCATGCATGGCCACAGGATTGCCTGACAAGGTGCCCGCCTGGTAGATCGGTCCTGCAGGTGATACATGATCCATAATCTCAGCTTTTCCTCCATAAGCTCCAACCGGCAGCCCACCACCCACGATCTTTCCCAGGCAAGTCAAGTCGGGGAGTACACCAAAAACCTCTTGTGCACCTCCAAGAGATAGCCTGAACCCAGTCATTACTTCATCGAAGATCAGTACAATCTCTTCCGCATCACAGAGGGCACGTAGGCCTTCAAGAAAGCCTTTCTCTGGAAGTACCAGACCCATGTTTCCGGCCACTGGTTCCAGAATGATGGCTGCGATCTGTCCTTTATATTTAGCGACGAGCTCCTGAACTTGTTCCAGATCGTTGTACCGTGCAAGCAGCGTATCAGTAGCGGTTCCCTTGGTGACACCCGGACTGTCAGGAACGCCAAGTGTAACGAGACCGCTTCCGGCAGCAATCAGAAAACTGTCTCCGTGTCCATGATAACAACCTTCAAACTTGATAAATTTATCTTTGCCAGTGTAGCCTCTGCTCAGGCGGATCGCACTCATGGTAGCTTCCGTACCAGAATTGACCATTCGCACTTTTTCAATGGATGGAACCAAGTCTGCTACTAACATTGCCATCTCAATTTCAATCTCTGTTGGAGCACCAAAGCTGGAAGAATTTACCAATGCAGATTGAGCAGCATCAATAATGTCCGGCTGTGCATGTCCGAAGATCATAGGACCCCAAGAATTGATCAGGTCAATGTAACGGTTGCCATCCTCATCGTACAAGTAAGCCCCACTTGCACTTTTGATAAAAAGGGGGTCTCCTCCTACACTTCGAAAAGCTCTTGCAGGTGAGTTGACTCCTCCAGGGATATATTTATTCGCTTTTTGGAAGAGTTCCTTGCTGCGCTGTATTCCAGTTGATTTTTGCTTTTTTGCCATCCTGAAACTGTACGATATTTACGAGTTGGTTGTTTTGAGTTCCACCATAGTAGAAGTCCTGGTGGATACCATGATAGACGGGAGCCTGTCTGACCAATTCACCAGAATTAACCATTTCATTCATGGTTTTGCTAAGTTCCAGTAAGTAAGCCATGATATCAAATCCCTGGATGGTATAATTACTGGGTTTGCAGTAATAATTTTTTAAACAAATGTTAGTCATCCTGTCAAACATCAATGGATTGTTCTGGTCGTAGTAAAAAGTAGAATATTTTAAATCATACTTGGTCTTGAGTTCTGGGTCGATCACAGTGAACACTTCCCAGTCAGGACCACCCATCACTGGGATATCAATTCTGTGGTAATTGAGCTGACTAATGATCAGACCAGCGCTTTCCTCGGAAGAGAGTGGAATATAGATCACATCGAAATTCTTGTACTTTAAGCTTTTGACAAATGAAGGAATGTTCTTCCGATTGTCGTCGTATTTTTTGGCAACTTCTCTTACTTCAATTTTAACTCCGTCCAGACTATCAAGGGCTTCTTTAAAAGCATTGGAAAAACGCTCTGAAACATAAGAGTGATCATTAAAGATCAGGAAGTTACGTTTATTCTCTTTGTAGTAGGCATGAAGGGCCATCTGGGTGCCATGGGTCTCTAGTGCAGGGTGGGCAAGAAATGTGTACTTTTTATTGGCAACCAAGCTCATGATAGGATTCCGGGGAATAAGGTGTAAAACCTTATTTTCTTCTGCCCAATCACTAACTGGACGAGCTAAAGCTGAACGAACATCACCGAGAATTATATCTGGGTCGAAGCTGTTCAGGGTGTCAATCTGCTTCCTGATAAGCGCAGTGTCTCCCCGCGTATCAAAAATAAGAACATTGATTTGTTTGTCCATCTTTCCCCCAATAGAATCTAAGGCAATTTTCATGCCTTCAAGCATTTCTGTTGCCCACAAAGATTTTTTAGGGATCGCTCTGGCAGTGTCTAGCGTATGTAAGTTAAGGGAGAGAAAGATTGCAACATTCAATTTACCTGAGTTCACAATTCCCCCCAATTGATATTTAGCCTTGAGTCCTGCCAGATAATTGGTCAAAATTCCATTGTTTTGCTCAAAGGTTTTGATTCGTTCCAGTGCTTTGAAGCCCTTACCATTCCGATCCAATTGATAGCAGGCAGCTTCTATAAACCAGGAAGAATTGTCAGTAGAAGCGAGTTTTGTATGGAGATCTAGGAATTCGAGGTCGTATTTATTGCAAAGGTGGTCTCTGAGCTGATCTTCAATTGCATCACGCAAGTTGGAATCTCGCGTATTTTCCATGAGTAGAAAGAGCCTATCAAGTCCGTTTTCTCTATCCGTTACACGCTCACTCGCCATTAAAGCCAGAGAATGGTGATAGATGGCATCCTCCTGAAATTTAGATTTGGGGAAATCTTTTTCCAGTTTGTTGAAGGTTTCTGCTGCTTTCTCCATTTCACCTAATTGGAAATAAGAGAGTCCGGACATGAAGATGCTATAAGTAGTCACAGAATTGTAAGGCCTCTGAGAAGCCAAGTCAAAAGTGATAGCTGCATCAAGGTAATTTCCGGTTTTAAAAAAACGCTTTCCAAGATTGACCAAGTCCTCTGCTCGGTTGTCTATAGCGGCTCCTCCGGGAAGTTGTGCCTGTAGGTTCCATCCAAAACATAACAACAATATGGCCAGTGTTAGTTCAACTGAAAGTCGCTTCATATTTATTCCCATTCTATAGTGGCAGGTGGTTTAGAGCTAATGTCGTATACCACTCGGTTTATACCTTTTACATTGTTGATAATCCGGTTGGAGACCTCTGAAAGGAAGTCATAGGGGAGCCTACCCCAATCGGCAGTCATACCGTCCCGACTGGTAACAGAACGTAAAGCCACTACGTTTTCGTAAGTGCGCTCATCACCCATTACCCCAACAGTCGATACAGGTAACAAGACTGCAAAGGCTTGCCAGACTGAGTCATACAAGCCAAATTCATGAAGGCTCGATACAAAAATGTGGTCTACATTTTGGAGGATAGAAATCTTGTCACGCGTAATGTCACTGATAATCCTAATAGCAAGGCCTGGTCCTGGAAATGGATGCCTATTGATAAATTCTTTTCCCAGACCCATGTCCAGCCCAACCTTTCTGACCTCATCCTTGAAAAGGAAACGAAGCGGCTCAACTACTTCCAAATTCAGTGTTTTAGGAAGTCCACCTACATTGTGGTGGGACTTGATAGTAACGGACGGACCATTCACGGATACACTTTCTATTACATCAGGATAGATGGTTCCCTGGGCTAAAAACTGTACATTCTTAAGTTCTGAAGCTTTTTCCTGAAATACCTCGATGAATACCCGTCCTATGATCTTCCTCTTGTTCTCTGGATCGGAAACTCCTTCCAACTCACTTAAAAAAGCTTCTTTTGCATCAACACCAATTACATTCAGCCCCAGAGTCCTGTACATTTCCAGAACGTCATCAAACTCATTTTTTCTCAGAAGGCCATTGTCTACAAAAAAGCAGTGCAGTTGGTTCCCAATTGCGCGGTGCAGCAGGCTGGCAGCAACGGTTGAATCTACCCCACCACTGAGTCCGCACACCACTTTGCTATCTCCAATCTTTTTGCGCAGTTGGGCGATAGTCTCTTCTACAAAGTGGGTTGGTGTCCAGTCACCTGAAAAGCCACAAATCTTGTATAAGAAATTTTTTAGAATAGTTCCACCATGTTCGGAATGGGTAACTTCGGGGTGGAACTGAAGCGCAAAAACCTGATGCTCCAGATTTTGAAAAGCTCCAGTTAGAATGGAGTCAGTCCCCGCTACCAAATCGTATCCGGTAGGAAGTTGTGTAATAGTATCTCCGTGGCTCATCCAAACCTGGGAACCTTGAGGAACCCCATCGAAAAGAAAAGATTCGCCATGGACATGCAATTTAGCACGGCCAAATTCCCGGCTGGGTGAATTTTCCACCTTGCCATTGTACTTGTAAGATATAAGTTGTGCGCCGTAACAAATTCCCAGAATGGGTCTCTGACCAACAATATTGGACAGTTCTATATCCGGAGCCCCCTCACTGTAGACAGAGGAAGGCCCGCCAGAAAGTATAACACCTTTAATTGTATCGTCTAGCTCAATGGATTTGTTAAAAGGCTGGATTTCACAATAGACATTTTGTTCGCGTACTCTTCTGGCAATCAGTTGAGTATATTGGGAACCAAAATCAATGATCAGGACTTTTTCAGACATTGTGCAAAACTAAGCAAAAGATGCTTGGGTTAACAAAAACAGGTAAGGCAAGTTTTCAACGCAGAATACCCGATGACTGAAGCTGCAGGAAGTTTGGAAATCGAGTAGAAAGTCCGCACATTTGTAGCCAATTTACCTTAAATCATTAAAGAAAGAAGCATGTCAAGAGTTTGTGATATTACAGGAAAACGTGCGATAAGTGGAAATCATGTTTCTCACGCCCACAACAAGGTCCGTCGGAAATTCTATCCTAACCTTCAAAAAAAGCGCTTTTACATTCCAGAAGAGGATCGATGGATCACTCTTAAGGTTTCTACATCAGCTTTACGCACCATAAACAAAGTTGGTATCTCCAAAGTACTTAAAGACTTAAAGGACAAAAAAGGTATAGTATACTAAATCCAGATGAATCGATCTCTGGTCGTAGGTTTACTCCTTTTTATCTTGCCTTTTGTTAACAAAGTTGAAGCTGCCTGTCATGATAGCCTAGACTCTTCCGTTTACGCTGATCGAAGAGCAAAGGTGTCTCAAACACTAAGGGCAACTGAGTGCGCACTCATATTTTCCGGGACATATCAGTTCTCAGCACCTAACTTGGCTGTTCCAAGAACTTTTCAACCCAATTCGGATTTCTACTACCTTACCGGAGCAAAATTGCCCAATTCTGTTCTGGTCGTATTTTCCAAGAAAATCGAAACCAATGAAGGACTGGCATCAGATTTTCTATTTTTGCCGGGTTCTGAAGAAAATCCACTTTCAGCCATGGGGTTTGAATATCAAGGGAGATTTGGAAAAGTGGACGATTCGCTTCTGGTCTGTCCAATCTCTCAGTTTAGTCGTTTTGTAATCGAAATCCTGGATGCGGATCAGGTGGAACACATACAAACACTTCCTTTGGATCCATGTGATCATCGATTCTCTAATCGTGAATTTTCCCAGAATCCTTCAGAGATCTTATTTGGTTCCATGGCTCCCTTTTTTTACGCAACTCCGGAAGTAACCAGATTTTACCAAGAGATCAAACAAGTCAAATACGAGCAGGTAAGTGAGCTTGTCAAAAAGGTTCTATCCTGGCTCAAGTACCATCAGGAAGTCCCCGATCAAGTTTTGAGGGCATTTTCCGAAGTCAGGTCAGAAGCGGAATTAGATGCGGTGAAATCCCAGATAACACAGATTAAATTTGATTTCTTCCACTTAAGGAAGACAATGGATGAGTTGCGATTGGTGAAATCAGCAGAAGAGCGGAGACATCTGGCACGGGCAGGAACCCTTGCTGTCTCTGCTCTTAGAAAGGCCGTGAGTTTCATTCGGCCGGGAGCTTACGAAAGAGAAATTCAAGGAGTTTTAGAACTTGAGGTTTACACTCATGGCGGTAGAATGAGTAAAGCAACACAGGTTATTTCAGGCAAGCAGAGCCAGGCGGTATTGTACGCCCAGAATACTCATAAAATTTCTAAAGATGGGACGGTGGTGATTGATCTTGGAGTCAAAATTGACAGCTACAGTGCTCACATAGCAAGAACTTTTCCACCAGAAGACCGATTCAGTAATTCCCTTAGAAAGATATACCATGAAGTTTCAGCGATTCACCTTTCTACGATCAATGGGTGCGTAAAAGGAGTTATTCCCAATGATTTTGCATATTTACAGCAAAGGAAATTGATCGCAAGCCTTGATCCCATACTATTGGTCGATGGAGAAAGTCGCACTACCGGATACCAAGATAATTATATTGGCGGTGAAATTTCCTCAATCGGACTGGAAATCAATGAAGCAAATTGCGAAGGAGGAATGGACGAGGGGATGGTTTTTGCAGTCACAACTTCTCTGGCTGTTCCGAATTCCAGGAAATTCAAATTAGAATACCAAGGAGTCTTGATCCGTTTGACAGATATTGTCGAGGTAGGGGATGAGAAAGGCATCTGGCTGACCAGAGGAATGCCTCTTATCTATGAAGAATTGGCCAGCCTAAGAGCCAGGCCCAGCGAGTGATTCAGTGCCCTTAAAAATCGTCTAAAATTGTTCATATGAAATTGGAGCGTTACAACCTTATTGTTTTTGTATTCACAGTCTGGTTTATACTTTCGAGTGGGAATGTGATTGGTCAGCTAGGATATAAACGCTCTTCCCATTGGGGAGATAGGACTGCTGGCAATATGCGAGTTAATTCTGATCCCAGTGGTATACCTTGTACTGGGGTTACAATTATTGAAGAGAGTTTTGAATCAGGATTGCCCACAGGGTGGTTGACCGTTGATGGAGACGGCTTGACCCCTCGTTCTGAAACGGGATTGACCCCGGGTTGGCAGGTTATTACTGATTACCGGGATCCGACCAATATGGTTGCTGTTTCACCGTCTTGGTATGAAAATGGAGGCGGAGTATCTGATGACTGGCTTATTTCGCCCCCGATAGACTTGGGGGATAATCCATGTCTTAGCTGGACAGCTTACTCACAGGATGGCGGCTTTCTGGAGAGTTATGAAGTATATATTTCCATAACAGGCACTGATACCTCGGATTTTCTATCTGGAACCAGAATTGATTCTGTTTCTTCTGAAATTGATGAATATACCATTAGAACCCTCAACTTAATTGACTTTGCAAATAAAACCGTCAATATAGCATTTCGGCAAAATTCCAATGATAAGTTTGTCTTAGCTCTGGATAATATTAAGATTTCCAATATTGTACCTGTTGATATCGGAGTCTACTCGGTAGAATATGGAGATCCTAGTCCTGGCGATTCACTTGAATTTAACATCAACATTGCCAACTATGGTTCGGAAACCGTTACCAGTTTCGAATTATGCTATTCCATAAATGGAGGAACTTCCTTTTGCATGGCAGTAGACACTACTGTATTGGAACCCAATCAGATCCTCTCTATTACCCATGACGTAAAATTTCTGAGTGATACTTTGGATGAAACCTATTCATTCTGTGCCTGGACGATGTTTCCTAATAACGGAGGTGACAACGAAGTTGCCAATGACTCCTTGTGTGAGGAAATTCTCGTGGGTGATCCTGTAGGGATATTATCAAATAATTTTGAAGGATTCTCCCTGTTTGCTTTCCCCAATCCTACGCAAGGGGTACTTTACCTTACTCTTCTGGAGAATCGAAAAGCAATCAGACTAGAGATTATTGGGATGGACGGAACTATCTATATGCGGGAGAATCAGCGCATAGGTCAAAGTGAGATTGCTCTGGATTTGACTGGATTACCTAAAGGCGTTTATCTACTCAGGGTTGAAACGGATAATGGTCACGTGGTCACCCGGGTTGTTTTACAGTAATGGACTTATTTTCTGACCGAAGTTATAAGGCTCCACTTGCGGACCGGGTCAGACCCAGGAGTCTCGAGCATTATATTGGTCAGAAACACATTCTTTTTGAGGGAAGTCCCCTCAGTCGGTCGATTGAACGCAAGCGACTTCCTTCCTTGATCTTTTGGGGTCCGCCAGGGGTGGGTAAGACAACGTTGGCAAGAATCATTTCCCATAGTGTTGAGAAGCCATTTAGGCAGTTGAGTGCAATTCAGGCAGGGGTTAAAGATGTCCGGGAAGTATTGACATTTGCCAAATCTCGTCCGGGAACCATTCTTTTCATAGATGAGATCCACCGATTTAATAAATCACAACAGGACTCACTACTTGGCGCAGTTGAAACGGGTTTAGTGGTATTGATAGGTGCCACGACTGAAAACCCCTCTTTTGAAATGAACTCGGCACTGCTTTCCAGATGTCAGATCTACCGGCTCGAGCCCCTTACGGAACAAGAGGTTAAAGAATTGATGATCTATGCGATAGAAGTAGATGAAGTCCTTTCCAATTATCAAATAGAACTGAGGGAATTAGGAGCCTTGTACAAATTATCTGGAGGGGATGCAAGGAAGAGTTTGAACCTTTTGGAAATGTATGTTGATACATTTGAAGATCCCATTGTGTTAGAGGACGAGTCTATGATCAAAATTGCTCAAGAGAGAGTTCCACTATATGACAAAAAAGGAGAACAGCATTACGATATAATCTCAGCATTGATCAAGTCGATTCGTGGAGGAGACCCCAATGGAGCTATCTATTGGCTGGCCCGCATGCTAGAAGGGGGAGAAGATGTGAAATTTATTGCACGGAGGTTGATCATATCTGCTTCTGAGGACATAGGTAATGCTAACCCTAATGCACTGCTGCTAGCCAATGCATGTTTTGATTCAGTTACAAAAATCGGGATGCCAGAGGCAAGAATTGTACTTGCTCAGACGGCAGTCTACTTGGCTACTTCAGAGAAAAGTAACGCTGCTTACTTGGCGATCAACAAAGCATTGAAATATGTCAGGGATCATCCTGATTACGCTGTACCTATGCATTTGAGAAATGCTTCTACAAAACTTATGAGTGAGAACAGATACCGTTACATTCATTCCCATAGTTTCATGGATAAGGAGGAGAACAAGAGTTTTTTACCAGACGAGTTGTCTGGAATGAGTTTCTATAGACCGAAAGGGATTGGCAGTGAAAGAAAAATAGTGAGATTCATGCTCGACAAATGGGACGAGGAGTATGAACTTGATCCCGAATGAGGTTTCGTCTTTGATTGGGTAGCATTCCAATTTCTTCAGTAATAATGTGTTTGAGTCTGCGTGGGTCGTAGCTCTTTTTCGATGGCATTGGGATTGTAAGAGATCTCTCTTAAGACGGTAAATTCTTCCGGAAGTTGACCTTCTGCATAGGGAATACGCATCAATACCCTTTTAATACCCCATTGGTGACAGAATTCTCCTTCAAAATACAGCCAGGGATGCTCCATATTTTGTTCACCTACCATTACCACAACTAAGTCACATTCCTTGATAGTGTGAGTTGCAACGTCCCGAAGCATATATCCCTCTTCATCGTAGAACCTGTCGTCATCAAGTGCAATAACGCTCACGTTATCACCTAATTTTCCGGAGGAAGCCCACTTCAATACTTTGCTGCGATAGCGGTGGTCATGGTAATTGCTTGCCAGAATTATTGTCTGTTTCATACAAACGAAACTTTGGGTTTTGAAGAAATAAATAAGTTGAACTTAATGTCAATGTAAACCTATCGATTGAATAAAGAAACCCAATCCTACTTCGATGATAATTCAGTCAATAGGTTGTGGGCGAAGTTAGGTAAAAAATGATTGCCTCGTTGAATGCCCCAATAAAATTTGTGGTATACATTTTACCTCAAATATTTGCTAATAACTCCCTGGAAAGGCTGGTAACCACCCGTGAGCTTTCTGCCCGAACTTAGTTGTACAACTTACTACAATTGGGTTGTATTTGGCTCCAAACGGGTTTTAGCCCAAGATCAACCTGCTATTTTCTAGCAACTGGTCTCTGTGGTCCGGATGTGCAATGTCAATCAGCAATTTGACGCGTTCCTCTATCGTTTTGCCATACAAGTTGGCTACCCCGTATTCTGTGACAACATAGTGGACATGGGCCCGGGTTGTGACCACTCCCGCACCCTGCTTGAGGAATGGAACAATCTTAGAAGTACTGTCCTTAGTGGTTGAAGTCAGGGCAATGATGGGCTTGCCACCTTCAGAAAGAGAAGCCCCCCGGATAAAATCCATTTGACCGCCGACTCCGGAAAATATCCTACAACCGATAGAGTCGGCGCACACTTGCCCTGTTAGATCAATTTCAATCGCACTGTTAATGGCAACAACCCTGGGATTGGAGCAGATTTCGGCTACGTTGTTAACATATTCAAAGTCCCGCAATTGCACTGTAGGATTATCATCTATGAATTCATAGAGCTTTTTTGTGCCAACCACAAAGGAGGAAGTCACCATGCCAGTGTGTTTCTTCTTGAAAGCGCCATTGATCACTCCTTTTTCGATCAGGGGCAGGATCCCGTCTGAGAACATTTCAGAATGGATTCCCAGGTTCTGATGACCTTCTAAACAAGACAAAACTGCATTTGGGATGGCTCCAATCCCCATTTGCAATGTGGATCCGTCCTCGATCAATTCAGCAATATA
>JBFGVE010000086.1:0-12881 GCA_041565275.1 Bacteroidia bacterium | reverse complement strand
TAGCATTGAACTCTTCCTCAGTCAGGATCCCGGAGGTTTTTAAATCTCCCAATTCCTTGAGGACTTTCATAACCTCCTCACGGGTCATTTCTTTGTCACCACCTTCCTTCGGGGACTGCTGGGATTTCTGACTTTGCTGATCCTGCATGTTTTGCATCATCATATTGGCCATCATCATTCCCGCCATGTCCATGCCAGGCTGAGCCATATTTCCGCCCTTCTTAGCAGACTCTTCCATGCTAACTCCCGACTGGAATTGGTTGAAAAGGTTCAGGTCGCCAACCATATTCATCTGGGTGTTTTTACGAAGGAATTCGTTGACTTCCGGAGGCAGGGTAATGCTCTGGATCTGAAAATCAGTAATCTCCAGGCCAAATTGCTCAAAGTATCCTTTAATGCGTGGCTCCAGTGCTTTCGAGAACTCCGTCTTTTTAGATTGCAACTGCACGAATGAGAGCCCTTCTCCTGCCATTTCAGCGACCACTTCGGTAAAGCGGTCCACCAATTTCCCTCGAAGGGTACCTTCCAGATCGGCAACTCTTACCAGATGATCTGTCCCGGCAAACTCAGTGAAGAATTTTCCAGGATCTGAGACCCTGAAATTGAAAGCACCAAAAGCGCGGATCTCAACCTGTCCGAATTTGGCATCAGGAATATATACAGGCGTAGGGGTTCCCCACTTCTGATCGGTAAATTGGCGGGTATTTACGAAATAAACATCAACTTTAAACGGGGAATCGAATCCATACTTCCATGACCGGAGTGATGTCATGATGGGCATGTTCCGGGTAGTAAGTTCGTACCGGCCGGGTTGGTAGACATCCGCTAACTTCCCTTCGTTGATGAGCAAAGCAGCTTGAGATTCACGCACAGTAAGCTGAGCCCCCATCTTGACTTCCTTGTCTTGGTCAGGAAACTTGTAGATGATGGTATCTCGAGAGGGGTCGACCCATTCAATGACGTCAATGAATTGGCCGCGGATAAAGTTAAAAAGTCCCATAGTTGTTTTTAAAGGTAAAATATCTTGTAAATGGCTAATGCGATTTCGGTTTTTTATACAAAGGAACGGTAGAACAAGGTTCTCCATACATCAACTTGTCAGCAATAGGACGGAGTCGGCGGATCAACTCTACGTAGGTAGCATCGGGGACCCTGATCTCCCCACAACCTTTGACGACGATCTTTTTGCCTGCGAGTTCACGGTAGTCGATCCGGTCGAGTGCCGAGCGCCAAATCTCTTTTTCAAGGTCTTCCAAGCTCCCATAAATCACTGAAGCAGCGTGAGGCTCTAAATAAATGCAGAGTAACATCCAGGCCCAACCGGGTATGATCGCGTCTGTACTGGAATAGATATGAACATGCTTATCGGTATAATGCCTCCACTCTTCTTCCTTCAACCAGTTACGGAAGTCTTTTTCCCGAAGGACCATTCCTCGAAACAACTGGTCCTTGATGTCCAATCCAACACGTTCACGGGAATCGTGGTAATCAGCTAGATCAAAGGTGACCAGAGGACTCAGTGCAATCCGATTGATAATTTCACCACTCATTTGTTAAAGATAGTGATTTTCAGTGACCCTGAACAACTTAGAATGTCCATTTCAATCCTTGAACCGATCTCCCGGAAAATACATTTGATTCGACCCATTCCAATTTTTTTGGTAGTTCCATAATGCGCGGTCATCGTCTGGCCCCTGTTCAGGATCTTCTTCCCATGCATACCGCCTTCGTTGAGTAACCCCTACCTTGCGGGTAAACCAAGCCAGTGCCACTCCTGCGATACCTCCAAAGAGGTGTGATTCCCAGGAAACACCGGGCTGCAACGGCAATATTCCCCAAACCAGCGAACCATAAAAAAAAGCGATCACCATGGAGACAGCGACAGACCTGGTATCCCGTCGAATGATCCCGGAGAAGAAAATGTAAAAGGCAAGTGCATAGACCATGCCACTGGCCCCAATGTGCATACCCGGATGAGCAGCAATCCATACCCAGGTCCCAGTCATAAGGTACATCCACATCAAAGCTAGCAAGGCGGCCTTCCGGTAAAAATACAGCATTGCTGAAAGCAGAACAAAAATGGGGCCTAGATTAGAAAACAGGTGGCTCCAATCTCCATGAACCCAAGGAGAGGTCAGGATACCGGTCAAACCTCCGACCTCGCGGGGTATGATCCCAAAGACTCCTGGGGAAGTACCACCCAAGATGATGATGACGTGAATGAAGACCAACAGAACGCTGACAGCACCCGCAATCACAAAACTTGAAATAAGCTTGCCTTTGTCTCTATTGTCCATACCTGAACTTATACGGATAAGGTAGCTTCCTTGTTTGGAAATCCGTTCCGATTTTGGACTGTTCCACAGGTCGGACTATTCCACAGAAAGAATACCCATAATCAGGACCGCGATCAGGTAGATGGCCAGAAATCCAATCAAGGCCCAGATGATCAAACGGTTACTGCTCTTCTTCTGAGCGATCTTATCCTTGGCCTCTTCGGCAAAGGTCCCTTCGGGATATTGCTTGAGGTATCCTTTATAACCAGACCGAGAATTGTTTTCGTAAGCCTTCTGCCAGATTTCTTTTTCCAATTCTTCATGGTTGGGCAAAGGGGCATCTCGTCCGTTTGGATCCGATTTAGTATCTGTCCTCGTACTTAAGTTTGGAATAGGCGGCGGTGTCGTATTGATATTGTCTCCTTTTCCGATCAACCTCCAGATCGCAGCAAACACTTTCTGCATGGCTCCATGTTCCTTACCCCTGATCCAATCCGACAGATCGGCATATAAAACGGCTGCTGTATCACGCGGGGGCAGCACCTGTCCGATCCGGGTTGCGATCAACCGGCTACGATGAGCACCAACTCTCGCTTCCGCCTGCACTCTCCCTGACCCTGCAGAGTTCTTTGACCAAAGAACCATTATCACCCTCTTTTCGGTTATTTGCCTCTGCAACAGGGCAATCGACTCTTTGGGCTTCAAATGATGGTGTTGCCACCAAACTCTCAATCCTGAGTCCTCCATCTCAGAGGCTAAGCGCAAAACTACCTCTTTGTCCTCAGGCGCATAACTTAAAAAGACATCAAATTCCGGGATCAGCATTATCACCTTGTTTAATCCAAACTTCGACATTTTTTAGCTAGTGGACAATTCGGGAGGGGGGTTTCCTATACTTACTCAACACATCTGGCCAACTCGGCTTCTACCTCTTCGTAGGATTTTCCTTTGTAAAGATATCCGCAGTCTTCCATGTATTTCCGGTCTGGATTTACCTTGGCTGCTTCAGTTTTACATCCACAGACACTGGGGCCTCCACAGCCAGTTTTGAACACAAGGACCACTAACAAAACCACAAAGGGAATTTTTTTTGCAAACTCGCCACCCGGGACTGCTAGGGTTCCGGTTTTCACTTGCCGCCACTTTTCCCAGCCACGGTATTTATGTTTTTTAACCAAGATAGACCTCATCCTGCACGATGCCCACCAATATCCATGAAAAGTCCCCGGTCGTCACTTTGCTCTTGCAATAGGAACAGATGCCCGTCATTCCCATGTCCACAGGTGCCCCACAGTTCGGACACTGGCTTGGATTGAATTCCCCACTGGGCTTTTTCGCTCCCTTGCGACGGGCAAATGTCCAGTACTCGGAAAATTGCCTGGGCCTCGTCCTGCTTCCTCCGATCAATTTGCCATTGGATTTCCGTTCCAGGTAATCCAATACAGAAGCGAATATCCTAACGGTAAATGCTTCGTAATAATTGTCCAATTCGATCCTGGCATATTCTACCCGCGTCACCTTGAGATTGGTCAAGCGGTTGATCAATCCTTCCTTTTTGTAGGCTTCTATCCAGTAGACATGAGAACGAAATAAATTATCTGTCATCAAGGGGCGGGCAGGCTGGTAATCCTGGCTTTCCCAGGATGCATAGATTGTTTCAAATATTGGAATGATAACCGAATCCCGGAGTTCGGTAAAGTAACGGCCCATATCCGGGATATTGTGCTCCTGTTGGAAGGCTATCCCGAGTTCCCGGATCATGGGATCAACTAAAGTCGGTCCCTCAGTACCTCGCTCTGGTGCATATTCTCCAAATTTTTTGCCTTTGCGCACCTCTCTTTGCAAATGGCGGTGGTTGACAAGACTCCAGTGCTGGGTTCCCGGGTGGACGATCTGTCCACAATGGTGGCAGGCTCCGGTAGGAGTCAGTTCCAGGTGGGAGCCACAATTAGGACAGTGAAGGCCGGTCAGTTCATCGGGCCCCTTGCTCTGTACACCCTGCATCCGGGAAAAGATCCACTGGTCCCGGACCCACAACCGATTGGAGTGGCCACGACGGCTTTCTGTATAATTTGCTTCTATCTCTACTGTAATACTGTCCAATTCCCCCCTGGATTGCAGGTTGGTTATGACCAGATTGGCAACCACCAATTCAGAAACATCCAAGCCCGTGCCTGATTGGCGGATTTCCTGGGAGAGCAGGTTTTGTTGAATGAAGGGAGCAAGGTGATTGAATTCCGGTTTGCCGCGCCAGTGGTGGTATTGGTAATATAGATGGTGAACAAAGTCGAGGAATATGGTCTTCGAAAAATGAGGGTCGATTTGCTGGTATTTGTGGAGGTATTTGTTGACCTGTTGGATATGATGGACCCGAGTGGTTGCTTCTGTACGAACAGTGCTGACCTCCCTTTGCGGATCTTTTCTACTAATATAAACCCTGTAGGCGATGAACAGGATAAGGAGGGGAATACCGATTTGCGGATACCGGATAAGAAGATAGATGATCGCTCCCATGCCGTCGCCACCTCCACCTCCCCCACCAAATGATCCACCCCTGCCGGATGAACCGCCCCCAAAGGAATTTCCACCCCCCGGGCGGGCCATAACCTCATCTCCAATGAAGAGGAGAAGGACCATCCCGATCAAGGGCAGGAGAATTACACCGAGAGACCGGAGCTTCTTTTTACTTAATGCAACCATAGTTCATCGGGGAGTTCGTTAATGTCATGGACATCTGGTGGAATATACACCTTAAGGATGTCCTTAAGGCCTGCCAACCTGTCCAGCATGGCATTGGCCGGATCAGTGCTGATAAAAACTTCCTTCAACTGGTTTTTCAGAGTTCCGACCACATCAGGAGGGAGCATTTCCTCTGCACCTATGTCAGGGAGAAATATGACTTCTTTTTCAAACCAAGCAAATACGATGAGGATGCCGATACGTTCCCTGGTCTCGACCATTCCCGCCCTTTGGAAAAGCGCACGGGTCTCCGTTTCCACACGGCGACAAAGGCGCTTCCTGCCAATAAGGAAACGGGCGATGCCTGGAAATATCCACATCAACCCAAATGTGAAGAAAAGGGCTCCAATCGTTTCCAGATAGATCAATACATACCAGAACTCTACGGGGACAAACATCATTACCGTCAGTACTGTGAGAGAAACACACAGGCTGGCAAGCAAATAAGTATCCCAGTAACGGTCAGCTCTTGGAAGTATAGTTGCCACCACCTCAACTCCTGACTCGGACTCGATGTCCTCGATCACTGAGCGAAGCGCGCCTTTGAAGCCCGCATCAAACTTTCGCATGGGATAAATATACAGAAAAGGCAGTGTTATTTCACCTGGTCGGCATAGATTAAGATTAGAACAGGGTTTGTTGGAAGCTGCCGGAAAGCTTTGCTTCGTGCTCGAGCAACCAACGTTTTCGCCACACTCCACCGGCATAGCCTGTAAGTTTACCGGAAGCGCCAATTACGCGGTGGCAGGGAACGACAATAGAGATGGGATTCTGGCCATTGGCTGCGCCTACGGCCCTGACCGCTTTATCATTTTGAATTGCGTGAGCAATATCCGCATAGGAGACTGTTTTGCCGAATGGAACTCCTAGCAAGGCATTCCAAACAGAGATCTGGAAGTCAGTACCTTCGGGAAACAGGTTGAGATCAAAATCTTTCCTTTTGCCTTCAAAATATTCCTTGAGTTGGTCCCGGGCATCTTCGAGGGAAGGATAAACAGGAATATCTTCACCAGGATCATCTGCTTCAAAGGAAACCGCAGTGATACCCACATCATTGCCTTCGATCTTTAACCAACCAATAGGTGTCTCTAAACTGATATGACTATTGGGAAATAGTTCCACTTCAGGAAGATAGTGAATTCTTTTCTTTTGGAGGCAATTGAAGAGTTTGTTGCTTAGCTTTTTCGCCAGGCACCCCAATATTTCCATGCCACTTCACGGGCAGTAATGATACCTATGCGAAACCCTCTCCAGCCATCCAAAACGCCCAAACGGACAAAGTACATCTGTATAAATCTCCACAGTGGGCTGAAAGCCGCTTTTACTAAAAGAATTCCTCTTTTTTTAGATTTGAGGCTTTCCGCTGCCAATGCAGCATAGCGCCTGGCTCTGGCACGGTGTTCGTCGACTGTGTAGTACGTGTAGTGCAGGAGATCTCCATCTAACCAAGTCTCAAACAACCCTGCCTGAGGAACCAACTCTTCGTGGACATAAGCTCCTTCCCACCGTGCGCTCCCTTTCGGAAATAGCCTGATCTTGCGGTCGGGATACCAACCACCATGTTTGATGGGCTTGCCGCAATAATACGCCAACCGGTTAAATGAATAAACCCCATTCATTTTTTGTTTGATACCCAGAATAGAATTGCGCAATACATCGGTAAGCGCCTCATCAGCATCCAGGGAAAGGATGTAAGGGCAGGAAGCTTGTTCATTGGCAAAGTTCTTCGTTGCAGCATATCCCATCCAGTCTTTGGAAATCACCTTTACTCCATATTTTCGACAGATATCCAGCGTTTTGTCTTCGGAAAATGTATCCACAACAATCACCTCATCGGCAAGCCCTTCCAGAGAAGCCAGGCAGCGCCCGATATTGCGTTCCTCATTTTTGGTGATGATGACAGCTGAGATCTGCATGCGCCTATAAATTACATCACCACTTTGATCGGGGCTGACCCTCCCAGCAATTTTCCTATGGGCTTACTGGGCAAGTCCAGTTCATTGAGAATATCCTCGAATTCAGCTTGGCAAGTTGGATCTACAGCTACCAGTAGTCCACCGCTTGTCTGTGGATCACAGAGCAGAAACCGGACAGAATCTTCGAGTTCTTCTATTCTGTGGCCATAGCTCTGCCAGTTACGCCTGGTCCCTCCTGGTACAGCACCCTTTGCAATATAATCTTCAACCCCGTTGATCCGCGGCAAAGACGCATACCAGACTTCTCCACTGAGGCCGCTTCCCTCACAGAGTTCGTTCAGATGTCCCAACAGGCCGAACCCGGTGACGTCAGTCATGGCATGAACATAAGGAAGCTTGCCAAATCGTTGCCCGGGTTTGTTCAAAGTGGTCATCAAACGCACAATGGTGTCCAGGTCTTCAGGTTGTATAATACCTTTCTTCTGAGCAGTACTCATGGCGCCAATTCCCAGAGGCTTGGTCAGGTAAAGCAGGTCGCCGGCCTGGCCCTGGTCATTGCGCTTGAGTTGAGCAAGCTCGATCATCCCCGTTACGGCCAGTCCAAAAATAGGCTCAGGGCTGTCGATGCTATGACCTCCGGCAAGGCTAATGCCTGCTTCCGCACAGACCGCCCGGCTACCTTCCAGCACCCTTGATGCCACGTGTTCGGGAAGGATATCAATTGGCCAACCTAAAATAGCGATAGCAACTGCCGGGGTCCCTCCCATGGCATAGATATCGCTGATGGCATTGGCACTGGCAATCCTTCCAAAATCAAATGGGTCATCTACGATCGGCATAAAAAAATCCGTGGTACTGATCAGTGCCCGGCCATCTTCAAGATCATAAACCGCGGCATCGTCCCGGGAAGCATTTCCTACGATCAGCTTTTCATCCCGAAATCTTGGAAGGCTGCTGTGAAGGATCTTATCAAGAACAGCAGGAGCGATCTTGCAACCACAACCTGCACCATGGCTATATTGAGTTAGTTTTATTTCATTTACCTGCATAGGGCAAAGATACAAGCAATCATTGGCAGATCGTCATCTCTGTTGCAGATCGTCATCTCTGTTGCAGATTGTCATCTCTGTTATTTTCCGTAAATTTTACCTCGTGGATCTATTTGTTAAGGTAAGTCGGCTCCTGGTTGCAGTCCACGATACAGGAGAGTAAAAGTCGATCAGCACTTGGTTTCAGTCCAAAACACAAGATAAAAGTGAAGATAGCAGTAGTTGCAGGCACCACACATGAAGGCAGACATTTTTTGAGAACGCTAGGCCTTCCGGCTGTTCTCTTCCTGGTACTGGTATTTTCCAACTGTTCCCAAGCTTTTGCCTGGGGTTTCTGGGCCCACCAACGTATCAATCGCCTGGCAGTATTTACCCTGCCACCGGAAATGCTGGTGCTTTACAAAAAGAACATAGATTACCTGACCTCTCACGCGGTTGATCCGGATAAACGGAGATATGCCATAGATGGAGAAGCGGCGCGGCACTACATTGACGTGGATCATTACGGAGTATACCCTTTTGACAGTATTCCCCGCAGATGGAACGTTGCATTGGAAAAATTCAGTCTTGATACTCTGATGGCTTATGGGATCGTTCCCTGGCATATCCAAAAGACCTACTATGGCTTGGTAGATGCCTTCAAAAATGGGAAGCTGGACCGGATCATGAAGATTTCGGCCGATCTTGGGCATTATGTATCCGACGCCAACGTCCCGCTGCATACCACAGAGAATTACAATGGACAACTGACAGGGCAGAGGGGCATTCATGGGCTTTGGGAATCCAGGCTCCCTGAACTGTTCGGTGAAGAATGGGACTACTTCGTCGGGAAGGCTAATTACTGTGATGATGTGCTGGCAGAAGCCTGGGCATCCGTCCTGGAAGCACACACCTGCCTGGACTCTGTCTTTGGTTACGAAAGGAAACTGACTAAAACCATGAAGCCAGACCGGAAATATACCTTTGAGAACAGAAACAACGTGCTTGTCAAAACCTATTCATACTCTTTTGCGGATGCATACCACGAGATGTTGTCCGGCCAAGTCGAGCGCCGGATACGGGCCT
The DNA here is from genome assembly GCA_041565275.1 of Bacteroidia bacterium. Lineage (GTDB taxonomy): Bacteria > Bacteroidota > Bacteroidia > J057 > JADKCL01 > CAWUKT01. The sequence continues at coordinate 3,836 of JBFGVE010000086.1, read as the reverse complement.
CTATCCTACGGGTTGGATCTATTTGGTATTCAGCCTGGGTGGATGCCGGTCAACCCGACCTCGGGAAGTTCATGGACCAGGAGCTAGAGCTCCGTGAGGAGCAGAAACATGAAAAGAAGATAAAGATTGATGACAGGGAAGACGGAGCAGTCGGAACAGCAGGAGCAATCAGAGCGGCGGGAGCAGTCGGAGCGGCAGGAACTCCCTGTGATCAATGCCAGCGACCGGTCTCCCGTGGCACATTTTTTGAAGTAGTCTCTACCTTGATTGAAGGTTTCAGGCAGTGACTTGTGAACTTCGGGCCTTAACTTGCGGTATGACTGAGACGGAACTTCAACAGCAAGGAATCGAACGGTATGAAGCAGGTGATCTGGAGGGGGCTTTGATCGATTTCAGTAAAACTATTGCTCAAAATCCGGACAATGCAACCGCCTGGTACAACCGGGCCATTGTCCATGCAGCTCAGAAAAACCATGAGGCCGCGATAAAGGACATGGGTATTGCCATTGGATTGCTACCGGAAAATTCTGACCTGTTCCATGCACGGGCGGCATCTTATCGTGCTCTTAAGCGACACCGGGAAGCCCTTGCCGACATAGACGAAGCGATTCGGCTCCTCCCGGAAGACCCGGACAATTACCTTTTCCGCGGCAACTGCCGGGTGGACCTCACCGACCGCAAAGGTGCCTTAGAAGATTATACCAAGGCTATAGAACTGGAGCCTGCCTTCCTGGGAGCCTGGTACAACCGTGCCAAGACCTACAAAGAGATGAAGGATTATTATCCGGCGGTCCGCGATCTGAAAAAGTGTATTGAATTGGCACCAAATGAAGTTGGGTTTCGGGTAACTCTGGGTAGCTGGCATGCTGAGATGCTCGAGTTTGAGGAGGCAGAAAATATTTTCAGTCTTGCCATCGGAATGCGCCAGCATGCCTACGACATTTATTACTACCGTGGAAATGTCAGGATACAGTTAGGCAAAATGGAAGAAGCCATTAAGGACTATAATATGGCGATCCGACTGGAGCCGGGATTGATTTCGGCCCATAAAATGAAGGGAGCTTGTCACCAGCACCTGGGACAAGTGGAAAAGGCTTGTGACGCGTACCGGCAAGCAGCAGAAATGGGTGACAAAGAAGCCCTTGACCAGTGGAAAAAAGTATGTGGTCAGCAGGAGTGATCAGAGTTTATCCAAAGCCATTTCCGCAGCTTTGCTCCGGTTGCCACCACTCCTTTTAATGTCTTTTAGAAGATCCTTGGCGTGTCTTTTTTTGCCCAGTTGAAGCATGGCGATGGATTTATACCATTTTGCATCTTCTTCCAGGCTGTTGTTACGAACGGAAAGTATACGGTCCAGGTGATAGACGGCAGCATTGGGTTGATTGAGTTGCAGGAAGCTCCTGGCAGCCAGTAAGTGGGCATCCATATCCGCAGGGTTATGAGCAGAAGCCTGGCGGAAATTGGCAGCTGCATCCTGATACTGTCGGCGCTGAAACTGCTCTACTCCTTGCTCATAATTGCTCTTACCAGGGTCTTTGAATTCTTTGGTAATAGCATCACTGGTCATTTCAACCTTCGCCGGAACTTGTCCCTTATCAGAAGTTTTTTCCTTAACAGGAGCTTTTTTCATGGCCTGTACCTTGCCTTCGACTGGCGCTTTTTTCATGGTCGGTACTTTACTCACGGTACCTTCATCAAGATATACTACAGTTTCATTGGCTTCGTCATGGGATAAGTTATCTTCGTAGACAAACCCGAATTCACCATCGGCCATTTCATCTCCTACCATTTCACCAGCACCCATTTCATCTTCTGCCATTTCAAGTGCGCCGTAATCCGTGTTCTTTTCTTCCTCCATGGCTAACAATGGCGCAAAATCCCCGAAAGGCGCAACAGAATCTACGAAGGACGCATTGGAGGAAGAGGACGCATCAATTCTTTTTCTACCCGGGATATCTTTTTTTATATTTCCAGACGAGCCGAAATTACCTGAAAGCAGTTCCCTATCGGCCTCGGTGTTTTCTTTGTATCCTTCCGGAACGACCTTTTCTCCCCCTGCATAGCGCTCAACTTCAGACGCGATTTCGGCCGGAGGCTCAAGCATAGTCTCCGCAAGGGTCTGAAGGTCATCTTTGTTTCCTGGTCTTTCGGCAATAAAATAGCTAGCTACTATCAGCAACAGGATGGCAGCGGCACCTGAAATCCAAAAATAAACCCCGCGGCGCTTGCGCTTCTCGCGCATCACAACCCGATCCCAGGCCCTTTGTTTGATCGCCTCTACCGACGCCACTGCTTCATCCGGAGACATACCCGCCAGCCCTTCGTAAGCAATGCTGCACAATTCACAATTGAGCAAGTGCCTTTCGAAAGCATGCATTTCCATCGGTAGAAGTTTGCCTGAGGCGTATGCCTGCATTTCCTCTAACGAGGCACAAGGTCCTTCCTCCGTGGAGAATAGCTGGCCGATGTGTGGATCAATTTTCATTTGTGTGCTGACAAAGCCACCTTAAGGTTGCGTTTGCCATTTTGAATATAGCTTTTTACTTGCTTGTATGTAAAACCGGTATGCTCGGCTACCTCCTGGTAGGACTTGCCTTCCAGAAAGAACAATTCGACACAGGTCTTTTGTTCAGCTTTGAGTTTCAGGATGGCGGCTTCCAGGCGCTGGATCTCCAACTCCCTGACCTCTGATTCACTTTGAAGGTGCATTACATCGCCCAATTCCACATCCTGAGCCTCTGTATTTTTGAAGCCCTCTTCCTTTACCTCCATGCTTCGCTTCTTGCGTATTCGCATCAGGCAGAAATTGGAAGTAGCCCGCGCCAGCCAGCCCTTGAAGTTTTGGACCTCGTATTTGACCAGTTCTTTGACCAGGTATTCGAAAAGCTCCATGCATGCATCCCGGGCCTCTTCCTCCTCTTTGAGGTACTTTTTACAGACCCCGTAGATCAGGTGGGCATACCGTTCGAACAATTCACCCACAAAACCAGTATCTCCCGATATTCTGTATCGGGAGATCAACTCCCGGTCGGGGAGTTCTCTGCGCTTTTTGCTTGATCGTATGAAAAACATACTGCCAGGTCCTGGTTTAAAACAGACACAACCGCATGAATTTAAACATAATTTGCGGTGCTTTTATTGTGCAGCCAGCTGTTGTGAATCCAGAACGCGCACTTGCCGGAAGCAGGATCCGGCGGTTTACTGATGAGAAGTTGGAATTTACCTTGTGGACCTTGTCAGCAAGCCTAATGGCAATTCACAGGCAGCTTCCTTAAGAGCAATTCACAGGCAGCTTCAGTCGGTCAAAATATCACTTTTATAAAAACTGATTTTCTTTAAGCCCCCATTTTCATGGTAAGTGCACCAGTTACCTTCCTTTATTCCGTTTCAGTAGTGTCCGGGGAAAACTGAATAAGTGGTTTGGTTAGTAATATTACCTCTGAGGGCGATTACGACCGCTATTATAAGAAGTTCAAGTCGTTTGAGCATTTGTTGACGATGCTTTACGCGGTGATTAGCAATTCGAGTTCTCTTCGAGAGGTTGTAACCGGGCTGATGGCCTTTGAAAGGAGGCTGGTTCACCTGAAACTGGGTTTTTCGCCGCTGCGCAGCACGATCTCCGAAGCCAACCCGAACCGTGAGAGTGCCTTTTTTGAGAAAGTCTACTATGCCCTTCTGCGGCGCTACCTGCGGAATTCTCCGGACAGCCGAAGCCTACCGCGGCATCTCCGGGAACTTTATGTGATTGATTCCAGCACCATCGGACTGTTCAAGTCCATCCTCAAGTGTGTGGGCCGCAAGCCCAAGTCCGGCAGAAGCAAGGGGGGCATCAAGGT
>JBFGVE010000085.1:0-12996 GCA_041565275.1 Bacteroidia bacterium | reverse complement strand
TTAACCTAATCCCACTTGTGGCAAAAACTTTTACCTTTGCAATAAATGCTAAATGAAAGTCTTCCGCGTAAACAGAGTAGAAACACCACTACTACTCTACTCAGGTATGAAGAAATACGGCATATTCCTCTTGATAATTTATATCCTCTCCGGAGGCGCGGTTTCGGCCCAATCACCTGATCTCTTGGAGGGCAAGAAGGTCGCTGTTTACTTTTCTAAAAAGACATTCCAATTTGATCGTCCCTACCACCACTTTCTCTCCCAATTTATTAAAAAAGTGGAAGGAGAAAGTGTTCTGATCGATGACCTCAAATTTCAGTCTTTGGTCGCTATTGGAAAGCGGTTTTCCAGCCAACTAGCTAGTGCTTCTTCTATAGACTCTGCTTTTTTCCTTAATGAACGGACCGAAATGGTACGTGCATTTATCAATAGCTATTCCACCAACGACCATGCTATGCGTCCACTGAAGGGCAGCATGACAGGGGTTGACCTTGTTTTGGTGGTCAACCCCTTTCAATTGTTTTCTGAAAGATTGCCGGTTGTTCTCGCGCGTAGTAATCGTCTGGTCACCTCCTATGATGTTGTCAAACATGCCAAACTTTCATTCGAGCTTTGGGATCCCGTTAAGGGTCAACTTCTAAGGTCAACCGAATCCTGTGTTCAGCAAAGAAATAAAGATGTCCCAAGAATTGTCTTTGACTTTCAAGGGGATGAATCCGAAGTCGGGAGGTTCCTCGAACTGGTTTTCTCGGAAGCTGTAGATCGACTGGCTACCGGAGCAAGCTCTAACTGCCCCTCATCTGTCCCTGAGCTTGATGAATTTGGGGTTCCCAAACATCCCGTACCCTCTCTCCCTGAACCAGTAGGATCGGGGTTGGGGCAACAAAAGCCGTAATAACGGGTTAAAGGGGCATGCAGTTCAAGATCATAACTCAGGTTCAGGGGTCAGTTAAAGAGGTTTACGAGCAGTTTGACAAAGATTTATTGTTAAAACTAACCCCTCCTGCCATGAAGGTTCATTTGATTCGATACGATGAACCCACCCGCCCGGGAGCAATTGTTCAGATTGAAACAAAAATATTGGGGATCATCAAGCAGTACTGGCTAAATGAGATCACTGAGGTTGTGGAAACTGACAACGAATCTTATTTTGTAGATGAAGGGATCAAGCTGCCCTTTCCCTTGAAATTTTGGCGTCACAAGCACCTGATAAGAAAAGGAGACTCTTGTACAGAGATTGTGGATGATATCCAGTATTCAGCAGGTTTTTTAACTTGGTTGCTCCATCCTGTAGTTTGGCTACAGTTTGCTTGGCGAAAGCCCCAATACAGAAAAATATTTGGAAAAGCCTGATCGTCGAAGGCAACCCTTATATCACCGGAATATATCCACCTATAGAAAGGTACATTTCAAGGGTAAATATGGGCGCTTACTTCTTTAGAAGATTAAGAACCAGCAAGATACCTATTACAAGAACCAGAACAATGAATCCAATAAAGATGTACAGGTTACGACCTTCAAGGCCCTGATCGTACTCAATGATCTTCTCTTCCTCTTTCTTGATGTTCCCTTTTGTCGGAGGGAAGAATCCTAAGGCTTCTTCCAATTCCCGGTTGGCATCGTTCAGGTGGGCGGAGTCACCATTGGCGATGGCATGATTACGGAGACCAGTACGAAGTTCCAAAGAAAAGTCAAGAGGTTGGGCACCTGCGATACTTTCACCTTGTTCAATATGTCGAAAGTACTTCATGGTGGAATCCATATCAATGTTGCCTGGTGGAATAATGGGAGATGGGGGAAAGGTGGCATGCATTGCCTCAGAGATCAATGAACTCTCCATAGATCCTATTGGACGTTGAGCCCGTCCTCCGAATCCAGTTTTCTTGACCAGACTCCCGGCTAAATTAGCTGTATCGTAGGCAGCAGTATTGTACCAGCTTTCAATTAGTTCAACTTCTCCTTTGCGGATGGCAGACGGGGTAACTCCAGGATCGTTGCCCCACTGTAAACAAACGGGTACAAGACGGCTAAGGAGGTCTTCTCCTGCGTCGCCATTATATATAAATGAGCCCATTACCCACCCAGTAGGAGATTTGGATGTTTTAACTTGGAAATTCACTTCAAAAAGGCAAACATCATCCACGTTTTTCTCGTCGATCGGCACCATCGTTCTTTGCTCCACAAGAGCTTCCCATTTGTATGGATGACTCAGGAATGGGAACAAGGATGAATCAGCTGTGGTAAAAACAAGACTGAAAAAAACAGAGCCATCTAAAAAAACGGCCTTGCTTGGATCGGGACTGGCTGGATCACACCAAACTTGCCCCAAGGTATAGGCTGCAATGTCATTGTAGTAAGTAACAGAATAGTTCCGTCCTTTTCCTTTACCAGAAGATAGATAGTCTACTGAATAAGATGTCCGGTCCATGATCAACCCGTGCATTGGTTCGCGGCCAGCATATCCAAAATCCATCCAAGGAGCGTGAAACCATGGACGTACTTCGTTGAGATGGGACCTGAAGTTGACATCAATATTTCCTTCGAAACAGTACCCCAAAACCGCTTTCATATAGGCTGTTTGCTTCTTTTTGAAGTTAATTTTGTCCCACGGCATTCGTGGCCTGTCTGGAACAGCTTGGGGATATCTAGAAACGAGGATAAAGGTATCACTACCAATTATATCCAAGCTGGCACTGTCAGCAATAGAAAAATTGCGGAACCTGTAAGGGCCGCAATCCTGGGCCACCAAGCCAACTGCTAAGAACAGACCCGCGAGAAGCAGCGAAATTTTCTTCATGTTGAACATTTTAGTAATTGTGAGCCTATGTCTAAATCAGCAGCCGCGTGATCAATCTCATTGAAGTATGTTGGTATAGCTTTCACAGAGAAACCAAAAATACGAATCACATTGATGTAAGCAAACAGATATTCCATCGCTGACGGCATAGTCCTCCAAGTGACGATACCTTTCGAAACCTGTTGAGCCGTCGGGATGGCTAGGCATTTTCGGAAGCTTTTGCTGGGAGACCTTCTCAGCAGGTTGTTAGTGGGTGGGACAGATTATCTTTTGTTGAGCACTTCGGCTTTCATCAAAGCTTCATGCTCTTCCTTGAACATACTGTCTTCTTTATAATGCTTTTCAACATGCTCAGGGATCAACTCAGGACCGTAATCTTTCATGGCCTTCCTGTGTACTGTCAAAGTGATCTTTTTACCACTGGGAGCAGTTCCACGGACCCGAATACGATCATCATCTAAGATCTGTCTTACATACACTTTGGAACCTTTTCGAAGTCCGCGATGACTATTGTTTCTGGCAATCAACCCAAAAAAAGTACCAGTAGAACCCGTTCTTGTTTCTCTGTCTATACCAACACCTCTCTCTTTGTGAGGAGCCTTGACCGACACAGGGGTACTGCTCTGACTTTTCTCAATAGCGGAGTGGGCAGATGCTTGCTCTTCTGTCTTCTTCTTAGAAAAAAAGGAAAAAAGTCTCTTAAACATGGAGAATATTGTTTCGAATGAAGCCTCCCAAGCTAAAATTAGCAACGTCTGATCTCCTTAAAATGTTTGGGAGAGTAGAAAAGCAATTAAAATGGGAGAATAGCCCAATGGGCCTGAAAGTGCTATACATGACAATGGCAAAGAAACAAAAAAATAACCAACCTACCAATGAAAGAGAAATACACAATCATGTAAAGCACGCAATGATCTTTGATAAAATGAAGCGAGAGGAGGTGGTGATTTGTGCGACAGCCTTCTAATTAATACTACTCAACTGAGTCATATATTCATCAATCGTTACCCGATCAACAGTCAACTGCACCTCTTTTTCATCTTTGGGCAGAGGTGAAATACCAATATATGGCGTTGAGTTCCGGTAACCCACCGCAATGACCCAACCTTCCGTTCCTATTGGAACTTTCAAAAAAGTAGAATACTGGCCGGTAACCCGATTACCGGGAACAATTGAATTGATGTTTTTGTACACCAAAAACGTGCTCACCGGTTCATAAGGTGCTTTGGAAGCATCCAAAGGAGCGTTGCCAGTGATCCTCACTTTCAGCTTTCGGGTCTTTGAATTGGCAAATTCCGGAGCGACTTCTTTGTTGAAATTGATCCAACCCATCTTGGATATTAGGAAGCCTTTGACACTTAAACTACCTACTTTCCGGTAGGTTCCCCGACGTACGTGACGTACAAACCGATGTCCGTTTTCCTGGCCTATCACTAAGCGACTTTCGATCTCTTTAACATATTGTTTGCGCAGTTTGTATATCCTGAGCAAACGCTCCGTCTCATCCCGGCTCACCCTCCTGTACAAAAGCTGTTGCCTTGCATCCCACCGGCCCAAATCGACATCGTGGTCATCAAAAGGCTCTACAATAACTCGGCGTTCACTTGAATAGTGGTAGAAGTATTCAGCATCACTTGCTTTTCCAACTCCCCTGCTGGCTTCGTCCGCTATCATTTTTGCAATGGCCTCATCCACTTTCCACATAGATTCATGGGTGTGGTCCCGGTAATAAGCTAGCCCTTTATGATAGTATCCAATATCGCGGAGTACTCGGACGCGTTCGCGGAATTCACGGGTAGCAATCCAACTATTAGCGAATCGTGGGTCTGTGATCTCCCAAAGGATCCGGTTCCACTCGGCTTCTCCTTTACAATCACACAAAAACTCATCGTAAAACATCTCATCCAATGGCAGTGGGATCATCAATTCGGACTCACCACCGATGGGCTGCCAATTGATCGCCCCTGTTTCATCCCGTTCTCCGTGGTATAGGGTCATTCCTCTGGTATCGGCATTCCTCTGGCTGGCAAATTCAACATAAATCTCTTTGCCTTTGGCCAATTTCAGGCGGCGGCCTGCTGAAGTTGCATCCATGTAAAGCCCTCCACCCGATATCAATTGCTTTCCATTCGAAATGGTCGACAGGTTACTCTTGACATAATCAGATTTGTCGTACACCTCTTTGACTTCGACTTGGACCGGTCCTGATACCACCTCGCCTAATTCCCCGGTAAAAGCATCTTTGGGAATATGTAGGAGAGTTCCTTTCTTTCCCACAATGAGGTGGTCCTTGTCAGCATCCACCTGGAAGTACTCACTTGGATTGGAAGTCTGAGCATAAAGCCCGCGCAACGGAAATGGGTCTGGTGCAGTTGACTCTTCCAGATTGGCAGGAATTACATGAGGAGGATTCGGTGAAGGAGCTATAGGGTAGAGTTTGGGATTGGGATCAATTTGAGGAATAGTCTTCTGAATTCCAGAAAATCGCTGTCCATCTCCCTTGTTTGGCTTCCCAAGCCTATTGTCATTATGGGAAGGCCGGGAAGTTGAATCCACGGAGTGTAGATTCAATATACCATCAGAATCCACATATACCTCCCCTCGGGGCTGTATTCCTTTGGCATTGGCTAAAGTATTGAGATCAGGTGAAGCAATATACTTTAATTCTTCGTTGAATACGAGATCAGGGTCGGAGAAGACTCCGCTAAGGAGTAGGAAAACAGTGGTAATAGCTAGAAAACCAAAAGATAACAGACCCCACCTGAGAACGGAAAAACCAGAATTGACCGTGGCCCCTTGTGCTGGACCATAAAACTCTGCCGAGAAGTGCTGCTTCAGCAAGCCGATCATCGCAGCTTTACGTGCGGATGAAGGCGTCACGGTCAGCGGCATGGAAAAGACGCCTTCACCCACCAAATCCAAGAGGCTTTCACCTTCCTCATTATCAGGATCATTGTACAACATAAACTGCCGGAGGAGTTCGTCCAGAGAATCCTTGTGTTCGCTATTATTTTCGGATGGATTCATTGTCTATATTACTCCAAGTCGACATAAGTCAATTCGAGTTCTATCAGTTTTTCAAGTTTCTTTCGAGCCCTTTGATAATAGACCTTCAGTTGGCTACCCGGCTTGTGAACATACCTTGCAATTTCATTGTATGGCATGTTTTGGCTACGCAACAACAACAAGACCCGCTCCCAATCCTTCAGCTTGGCTAAGCAATCCTCCAAAATTGTCATGAGGGTATTGCTACTTTCAACTGGCCTATTGTAAGCTTCCATCGCCTGCTCAACCATCTGATCTTGTACTTTTCGCTCGGTACTCATTTCCGGATTAGAGCGGGATTCTTCGAAGTTCTGCTCGTTGTAAGTGGAAAAACTTAAATGCTCTTCCCTTTTTTTGGTGTCCCGGTAGTGCCGCCGGAGGTTGTTACAAAAGACTGTGAAAAGAAAGCTTCCAAACCTTTTTTCACTGGGAAATTCGTAATGATCTATCTTTTCAATGACCTTGTACAAGGTTTCATAGACTATTTCCCATGCAGCATCGTCATCCAGACGCCAGGAAACAACAGCATAACAAAACAGACTCTTCCCATACCGCTCATATATTACTTCCACAGCGGATGCACGCTCTTGGCGTAACAAAACGTATGTTGGGACTTCCTGACCGCTCCTTTGCATACTCATTTTCCAGGTAACTTATCTAACATATACGGGTAACACACCAGTATATCATATGGTGGCATTAAGGATAAAATAGTTGTGAACGCCCCGCCCCTACAGAAACGGAAAAAGTCAGTTTTGTTAAAACACTATCAATACCCTGATGACTTGGGAACCGGACCGTTTACCGGGTTTAATCACTCAAGGAGAGCGGTATCTTTGATGATAAAACTATTCATCATCTTCTCGGCCTCTTCCTTGTACCAATCATAATCCTTTTGGGTGGCAGAATAAGCGAGGGTATATGCCGTGCCACCAAAGGCCCAAAATCGCTGTTCAAATTTTATCTCTTTGCCAGCAAAGTTACCGGTATACAAAAGCCTGTGATGGGTATTAACCGGATCTGGTTCGTCCCCATTTGAATTCTCTACACGTTCATTCTCCAAGATCTTCAGGTTCTCGATCATCGATGGCAGTTCACCTTCCATGTAGGTAACAAAAGAGTCCAATCCCCAGTTATTGCTACTTATATCGTTGAGGACCAAACTAACATTGTCCAGCCAATTGTCTCCAATACCCCGTTGTGGGCTAAGGAAAGAAAATGCCACTCCTTCGGCCTTTGCTGTATCTCGCTTCCAACTCTCCGGATAAGTAATGGAATAATTGTCTTCATCAAGGGTCCGCCAGTTTTCTTCCTTAGTAACGGTACCACCGCTACAGGATACAAATTGAACCGCCAGGAAAAAGAGGACGATTGGGAATGCAAATTGTTTCATAGTTAAATTTAGAAGTATTTGTATGTCTGACAGAGTTATTCAGTACTGACAATCAGGATTTCACCTTGCTTTTTACCTTTGCCAATTCTGCCTTTTTCGAACCATCGATCCGCATGCGGACTTCCCTGCCGATCCCAATAAAGCTTTGGTGGTTGAGGGGGAATTCAAGCAATACGTGGGCAAAGCTCAGGAGAAAGAGCCAGCGGAATCCGATACCATAATTGACCACATACAGCAATACAGAAGCCAACCAGATCATGACCACAGCGATGAAACGCGCTTTGGGTACCCTGTACCACCCGATAATCCGGGTCTTTGAAAACCAGTTGAGGTAGTGGTAGGTATAAGCAAAAGCAATGAACCTGGCAAACATGACACTTACCGGATTTGAAAATACATCCAGATCATTGAGGCCGGTTATCCTCAGTCCTCCGAAGTGAAGCATCAAAAATTGATTTAACGTTTCGAAGGTATCTCCATAGCTGCTGCGCGCCCAGGTTCCTGCAGAATAATAGGAAGGATCGCGCAGAAAAATAAAACAGGAAATGGCGCAGAAGCCGAAAAAGAAGATAGAAAGATAGCCTGTCCGGCTACTTCTACGCAGTGCACCCAACAGCATAAACGCACCGGTGAATATGTAGACGTGGATCAAAGTCGGGATGTAAACGGCAAAGGTCGCCCAATAAGGATTGTGGTACTTCGCATCAAGGGCAAGTGAGTAAGCGGGTAAGCCCTGTATACTTTCGGGAGGATTGGGTATATGAAAGAAGTAAGTTGCCAAGACTAGCACAGCCAATCCAAGGATCCGCATTTGAGTTCCTTTAAAGATGACGAACAACAAGGCTAGGCTAAAGGCAAAAAAAGTAATGTCATACCCCCATTCGTCTAAGAAATCAAGAAGGCTTCCCAAACCGACACCTGTCAGCGCGGAGTAGATCCCCTCTCCCATTACATAAGCCCCGCCACCCAGCAGAATCGCAAAACTCAAGATCACCAAAGGAATGTAATCCCACCTGCCGGGTGAAAAATACTTCCGGTCGTGTAACCAGGAAATCTCGGTCAAATAGTGCAAGGGTCCCAGAATAGCATAAGAAAACAAGAACACCTCAAAGGGGAGAATAAAAGCTGCTACCAGGGAAATGGCCATCAGGCCAATGTTCAGATAATTTGTTTGATCAGTAGTCACACGCACTCAAACGTTTTGTTTGTTGATCGATTTAAAAGTACTTCTTTCCAATTGAAACTTCAAATTGATCCTTCTCATGTAATTGACCTTTTCTTGCACCTTTCCTTGCTATTGATCTTTCCTCACAATTGACCTTCTCTCGCAATTGACTCGCATATTCAGAAATCTGATTGATATCCAAAGGTAGATACCATTTACACATCCTAATTTAAGCCATGTGGAAACCAAACGTTTCCCCTCACGTATTTCTAGCGTAATTTTGACGGTAAACCCTTCACGGATGTCCAAGAAAAAAAAGCCGCGTAGCAAGATCTCAAAGATCTTTCGTTGGACAGCACTGGTCCTGCTGCTTCTGTCCATTGCCCTGCCTGCTATATTTGCCATCAATGTCTCCTACAATCTTCCCCCGTTAAACGACATTGAAAACCCTCGTCTGGATCTTTCTTCAAGGATCTTTACCGGAGATGGGAAGATCCTCGGCACTTTTCACGATTCAGAGAACAGGGTGTATATTCCTCTGGATTCGATGTCTCCCTGGGTAAAACCTGCCCTTCTTGCCACCGAAGACATCCGTTTCAATGACCATTCAGGTATCGACCCCCGTACTCCCTTTACTATTTTGAAGGACCTGATCACTAAACAACGTCTCCGCGGTGGTTCCTCCATATCCCAACAATTGGCACGCAACCTTTACAACCAAGTGGGTAAGGCCAACAGCATTACCCGAAAAGTGAAAGAAGCTATTGTGGCCATTATTCTTGAATCGCGCTTCACGAAAGACGAGATCATGCAGGCTTACCTCAACACTACTACATTTTACGGGAATACGTATGGTGTAGAAATGGGAGCCCAGACGTTATTCAGCAAATCTGCCTCTGACTTGGAGATGCAGGAAGCCGCGCTGCTTGTAGGGCTCCTCAAAGGCCCCAGCTACTACAGCCCGACTCGCCATACACAAAGGGCCCTGGATCGCAGGAATACGGTCTTGGACCAGATGGAGAAATACCGGGATAGGATCAATGAGAAATTTCCTGACCTGAAAATGTCGGAGCGAAAGATCAAAAAAGCACGCGAAACCGACCTCGGTCTTCAACTCCGCCAGGGAAGTACCAACCGCTACATTGCACCTTACTTCCGAGACCAAGTCAAGAGAGATGTCATTGCTATTCTGGAAGAAAATGACCTGGATGAAAAATATGATCTCTTCACCGATGGACTTCGCATTTATACCACCTTGGACTCCCGAATGCAGAAATATGCTGAAAAGGCAGTAAGAGAGCACCTTTCCGAATTGCAAAAAGTTTTTCTTACAGAGTTGGAGCGCACAGGCCTGCCTTGGTTAGACGACCCGTCTATCCTGGAAAATGCAATGAAAAATACCCATCGTTGGCGTTCTGCTGATGAAGCTGGAATGCCCAACAGCGAGATCAAGAAAAGATTCGAGCAGAAAACCGATATGCGGATCTGGACCTGGGAAGGTGAAGTCGATACCCTCATGTCACCCAAAGATTCCTTGCTTCACTACATGACCTTCCTTCAAACCGGATTCATGTCTCAGGATCCTCATACAGGAGAAATTAAAGCTTGGGTCGGGGGCATCAATTATGATATATTCAAACTGGACCACGTTAACCGGACCAAGCGGCAGGCAGGATCTACCTTTAAACCCATTGTATACGGCTATGCATTGTCCGAACAACTTCACAAACCCTGCGACCAAGTATTAGATGTTCCCGTAGCCATCGAGTTACCCGACGGCAAGGTTTGGAAACCCAAAAACTCTGGCGGGAATGACGATGGCCTAATCACCTATTATGAAGGACTGGCCCGCTCCAAGAACCAAGTCACAGCTTTTCTGATGAAAGAAGCAGGGCCGAAGAAGATCTGTGAGTTTGCCAAACAGCTTGGGATTACCAGCGAACTGGAATGTGTCCCTTCACTCTGCCTCGGAACCAGTGATATCAGTGTCTATGAGATGGTAGGTGCCTACAGCACCTTCGTAAACTCTGGAACCCACAGGGAACCGTTTCTCATTTCCCGGATAGAGAATAAGCATGGAACCGTCATTTACAAGCATAAGCCTAAAGAAAATATAGCTATAAGTCCGGAAGCAGCATTTGATATGGTGCGAATGCTCCAGGGAGTGATCGATCATCTGAATGGAACCGGTCACAGGATCAGGAGCAAGTACAAGTTCAAAAATCAAATCGGAGGAAAGACAGGAACGACCCAGGGGAACTCAGATGGGTGGTTTATGGGCATCACCCCCGACTTGGTCTCAGGAGTTTGGGTTGGCTGTGACGATAAACGTCTACGCTTTAAAAGTACCCGATACGGGCAGGGTGCCAATATGGCTCTCCCGATCTGGGCAGGTTATATGAAATACGTCTACGCTGACAGCGAGATTGGACTTTCCCAGGAACCATTCCTTCCTCCTGACAACTACACTGTATCTGCCTTCTGTCCGGTACCCAAAAAGGATAATAGCTGGGATTCCGATAAGGAAATAGATGCAGATGATGTTTTGGGATTGCCTGAATAACTAACTTCGGCAATGCTTCCAGAACTTCCTGTACCCTTTCTTCGGCGTATTCGAGACCAGGTTGGTCCCGAATACGATGGCTTCCTCACTGCTTTAAAAGAACCTTCTGTCATTTCTTTAAGGTATAACCCTTCAAAACCGGGTGCCATATTTCCCGAAGGAAATCCGATCCCCTGGTGCAACGAAGGCGTCTACTTGTCAGAACGTCCAAAGTTCTTTCGCGACCCCTTCATCTATACGGGAGCCTACTACGTGCAGGAGGCCAGTTCGATGTTGATCGCCCAGTGTCTGGACTTTTCCCAGGACCAAGTGGTGCTTGACCTATGTGCCGCTCCCGGCGGCAAAAGCACCCTAATTGCCAGCAAGCTCAGCCCCGACTCTTTCCTCGTCTCTAATGAAATTGTAGGTAGCCGAAGCCGCGCCCTGGTCGACAACCTCAGCCGCTGGGGTAAGCCTAATACCATGGTCACTGTCAACCACCCCAGAGATTTTTCCCACTTGAGACACACCTTTGACACCATTGTAGTAGATGCGCCCTGCTCCGGGGAAGGGATGTTCCGGAAAGACCCATCGGTAATCGAAACCTGGACACCCGGGGTCGTCCGGCACTGTGCCCTCCGCCAAAAAGAAATCCTGGGACAGGTGACAAATGCCCTCAAACCCGGTGGTCGCCTCATTTATTCGACTTGTACCTACAATTCTACCGAGAACGAAGCAATCATTAATTGGGTGCTCAACCATGAACCAGGCGTTTTTCGAATCGTTCCTCTGGAATTCCCAGAAGAATGGGGATTGACCCCCGGAAAGACTCAAGGCTACCCGTCTGAAATGGCCTATACTTACCATTGTTATCCCCACAAAGTCAAGGGAGAAGGGTTCTATTTTGCCTGCCTGGAGAAGGTCCGTCCCGGACGGGATTTCGGATTGTCACCCAGCCGAAAGCGCAAGCAAAGACGCCACAGCAGGAACTACAGGCAAAATAGTGACAGACCTGAACCTCGAAAAAAAGTGGAATTGGGAAGAGAAGAACGAAAGATCGCTTCCACCTATCTGAACAGACCTGAAGAGTTGGATCTTTTGGTACGAAAAGAAGGTTTCGATGCAATTGAGCCAAAATTCACCAAGTTGGTGGAAAAACTCGGAGAACACTTGAGGGTTGCCAAAGCGGGAGTGCGTATTGGAACCGTCATGAACAAAAAGCTCATCCCTGACCACGACCTGGCCCTCAGCGAACAAACTTCAGGCAGGGTTCCAAAAATAGAGGTAGACACTCAAACCGCTCTCAGGTATATGAAACGGGAATCACTAACACTAGATGTAGGGAAAGTGCGAGAATGGGCGGTATTGACCTTTCGTAACCGACA
Organism: Bacteroidia bacterium; assembly: GCA_041565275.1. Lineage (GTDB taxonomy): Bacteria > Bacteroidota > Bacteroidia > J057 > JADKCL01 > CAWUKT01. Next base: position 669 of record JBFGVE010000085.1, on the reverse strand, counting down.
CCTCGGTTGGGTCAAAGTGCTAGACAACAGAGTCAACAATCATTTACCTAAGGAGTTGAAGATCAGGGCGGAAATCTGAGAGAACGGGTATGTGCTGAGACCCAAATTCCGTAAAAGCTTGTGGCGATCCTCTGGCGAGGATCGCCATTGTAACCAGTGAACAGGATAGGCATATAAATTCAAGGGCTCAACTTGGGTTAATGGCTATTGTTTTTTGTTAGCAAGTGTTTTAATTTTTTTCATCATTTGCTTTGTGATTTGGGAAAAGGTGTATTTTTCAATTGAGCTACCCCCCAAAATTAGGACATTGGCTTAAGTTTGATTATTAACCCTTAAATTCACTGCAATGAAGCGAAGGAAATTCAGTAGTAAGTTCAAGACTAAAGTGGTTTTGGAAGCTCTTTCTGGACGTTTTACGGTCCAGGAGCTCTCCCGGAAGCATGAGATTCATTCCAACCAGATCAGCAATTGGAAGCGTCAGTTTCTCGACAAAGCTGAGACGATATTCGATGATGGAGTCGACAGTCGTTCTGAGGAGCTTGAGAAGCAGAATGAGTCTCTTTATAAGATCATCGGCCAGCAGAAGGTCGAAATTGATTTTTTAAGGGATGCCTCGTCGAATCTCGGTCTTTGAGATTCCGTCGGGGCGAAGTCAAGCGCGACCATTCC
>JBFGVE010000084.1:0-13025 GCA_041565275.1 Bacteroidia bacterium | reverse complement strand
TACTCTTTCCTCCACGGGAACCTTTTCGTCAATGAAGATATCGCTAATTTTTTTCTGTCCACTCATTCCCAAAGGCTGCATTCGGTCTCCTTGCTTCCATCTCCGAAACTCTAAGGGAAAGCAAACTTTCCGCAAGTCCATGTAATGAACACCTGGATGGACTATATTTTCAAACCCTTTGTCAATAACCTTCACAGACAGGTTTACGGACCAAATACCAACGTCCAGGCAAAGACCCTCAGGTCCAACCAAAGATAAGCTCACTCTCAATGGCTTGATTTGAGTACGTTCCAACTTCACTTTTTGTATTTTTAGGTTCCTGACCACCACACCTTTTTGATCACGGTAAATGGAATAGTCGGCCCAAGATAACCCTTTCCCCGAGGGCGCGTCTAAAACCGTATAGGACTGATGGATTTGTGTACCTGAGAATCCCACCTCCTTCAGCACCTGCTCTAACACCAGCGGCCAGTATCTGCGATCGACCTCCAGGTCTCGATAAATTATCCTCCAGGCACCCTCTCCTTCCCGGTGTACTCCCTTCATATTTAGGAATTTAGTCTTCAAATACTTATCTCTTAGGTCAAGGTTCCCAGCGAATTCCAGCAGTCGATCTGAAAAAGAAGGATTGATCTTCTCCAGCATTGGCAGTACATCAATCCTTATCCGATTCCGTAAATAATCTCGCTTAAAATTGGAGCTATCCTGGGCGTATTTCAAATGGTGATCGGTATTGTAAAGCAGAATATCCATACGGGTAGCCTTGAGGAGAGGGCGTATATAGGGGCCATTCATAGCCGGGATCCCATTCAAGGCTCCGGGGGTTTTACCTTTTAACAATGAGAATAACAGGGTTTCCACCTGGTCGTCTCTGTGGTGAGCCGTTGCACAATAGAATAGCCCGTGGAATCCGAGCAGTTTTCTGAAGAAACCATAGCGGATTTCTCTTGCTGCCATCTGAACTGAACCAGCTATACTCTCTATCTCACCAGGACGACAAACATGAACGAAGAGGGGTATATTTAGCTGAGTACAAAAGTCCCTCACCAACATTTCTTCTTCATCTGATTCTGACCGCAACCGATAGTTAACATGAGCGGCAAAGGCTCTGTAACCAAGAGAATGAATTGCATGCAAAAGGCAGACTGAATCTGGTCCTCCACTTAAAGCCACCAAAACTCCTGAACCCTTTTCTAAATCAACCTTGTCAGTGAAAAACGTCCTGACCATTTCCAAGACTTTATCCGACTTGTCTCTAATCATTTGACCTTACTGAACTGACAAGATAATCCTCTCTCAATTTACTTTACAATTCCCCTAGAATCAAGTTGTTGTAATTCACTGCTCCTACCAAAACACCGGATTCGTCAACAACGGGCAAATTTAGGATGAGAAAATCCTGTTCTTTGACATATTGGAGCATTTCGCTGACAGTATGATTTACTCCTATCCGCTTAGGATCGGAATTAAGCATATCTGCTAATTCAATTCCGTCGAGATCATCAAGCTTTCTGAGTAAGGCACGGCGAACATCAGCATTGGTCACCAAACCAGCTAAGCGACCATCGGGATGACGAAATAGACAATAACCCATTTTATATTCTTCAATAGCTTCTAACACCATGCCTAATTCGATTGAGTTCAACACTGGGTTAACTCCCTTTGTTTCCCGCATCAAGGGATCTTCTTGGGAAGGAAGGGTCAGGACAGGTAAATCGGGAAGGTCATACATAATATCCCTTACCTTTAAATTATTGTCATTCTTTTGCACCAGCAGATGGAGGAAAGCCTTGGCCAGAGAGTCCGCCTTGACGAGAAAAGAGCCAGAAACAGCACAGAACACCCCCATGTTGCGCAATACAAAAGAAATTTCTGCATTGACCCCACCATCTACATGGATTAGCTTCCCCGGATAACTGCGTCGAAACTGTTGGATACGGGTAAAATTAGCATGTCGGAATGTTCCTCCGCTTTCACCGGGAACGGTGGTCATGAACAAGACGAATCCGACATATTTGGCAAATCTATCAAAAGCATCGAGTGCAGTGCCTGTCATCAGGGCCAATCCAAAACGGCAGCCTAAATCCGGGAAATCAGGAATACGCCCTTCCAGGTCCTCATACTGTAGCGTGACCATTTCAATACCCAGTCTCTTGATCATCGGATAGAACTTTTCTGGTTCTGGAGTTATGAGGTGAAGGTCAATTGGCATCTTCGAAACCTTGCGGATCCTGACCACTGCATCCTCTATCGAAAGATCATTTTTACAATCAATGTGAATATAATCTACACCGCAATCCTCAAGTTCGGGAACCAAATCCTCCAGAGGGCGATCTGGGTTGGAAAATACAGATGCAGATATTTTCATCTTAACATGGCTACGTGAATGCCTATAGGGATAAATTGCCGCCTACTGGGACAAGATGTAACTCCTGGTTATTTTCCGCAAAGTAGTTTTTTGCATGTTCATGATCGATCTTGATCAGAGAAAAAGTATCATAATGGACTCCCATCACTTTTGAGCATTGCAGGTATCTCGCAGCAATTGAAGCGTCTTCTACCCCCATAGTAAAATTATCACCAATGGGGAGAAGACAGATATCAATGTCATAAATTTCCCCAAACATTTTCATATCAGACATCAATGCCGTGTCACCTGAATAATACAATGTTTTTCCCCCTGAAGATAAAATATATCCTCCGGGATTTCCACCATATCGTCCATCGGGAAAGCTGCTTGAATGAACAGCATTGACGTACCTGAGGGTCCCAAAATCAAACTTCCATTTACCTCCGTGATTCATGGGATGGACGTTTTCGATACCGTTCTCTTGCGCCCATGTCACAATTTCAAAATTGCTTACAATAACGGCACCAGTCCGTTTGCCTATGTTGATCGCATCCGCAATATGATCTTCATGTGCATGTGAAATTAAAATATAGTCGCAGGAAATGCTGGAAACGTCAATTGAAGACGCCAGCACATTTCCTTTGATAAAAGGGTCAAACAACAGAGACATGCCCTGCGCTTCAACTTTAAAACAGGAGTGACCATAATATTGAATCTTCATACTTGTTTTTTCTTCGTCTTAATCTCTTTCTTAACAAAGATAAACCTGCCTGCGGACCTTGTCAAGGTTGGCAGCAAGTACTTGTCCCTACGTTCATTTTCAAAGATATTTCCAAATCCAAGCCCCCGACATAGCCAAAGAAGCGACCGACCATGTCAGAACGGGGGTATATGCTCCTAAGCGGATCCCCAACATGCGGTGACAATATACCACCAGAATTACTTTCTCAAATAAATAGGCGATCACAGTAGCTCCGGCAATACCTCTCAATCCAAAGTAATGCAATCCTATTAAGCTTAAGGTAACATTCAAAATCAATTCCAAGCCTGCGCTCCATATCATGATCTTCATTCGCATATGGCCTCGGATTACACTTTGGGGAAATATCAAACGGGGGATGATGAGAAGGAGATATATATCAAATATGGGTACAGCCCCCAAAAGGTCAGGCCCAAAAATATTTTTAAAAAGATAGTCACTTGAATAAAGCAATGTCAAGGACATAGGAAACAGCCAGAATATTAATCTTTGGCCACTGTTCATCAAAGCCTGTAAGGACCCTTCAAGCGAACCGTTCTGAATTCCTTCCGCAATATCGCCGGATCTTACCACACTGAGCGAATTAGCCAGCAAAAGAATGAGAGGCAATTCTCTGGCACCGTAACGGAAGTTGACAAACTGATCTATGAAAAAGTGCTCTACCAAAAAACCATCCAGATAGGTGGCCGAATGGCTAAGCAATGCCGAGAGGGACAAAGGCCAAGCAAGATAAAATAGGGTACGTCCAGGTTTGATCCCTCCCGTTATGGAAATTTTCTGGAGGGCGACAAAAGGTATAACGGCCAATTTCAGTAAGGCGAAGCCAGCCAAAATACCCATAGCCAGGGTAAGGTTTTCCAGGTAGGGAACGGTCGATATGACTCCTACGTATAGGGATGTGGAGAGGCTTGCAACTACGAACAACAAGAAAAACTTCCTCAGGGCCATCAATACATATATCAGAGCCATGGCCAAAGTATCGCACCCTAGAAAAACAGCATACGCACCTAACTCACTTGGAAGAACACGGTCCGGAAAAACTAAGGTTCCGAGAAGGTATACTGTTATGCCAGAGGCGACGGCGGGCAGACTGGCGAGCTTTAATATTGTCCATGCGAAGACATTTTGTTCTTCGACCTGGCTCTTCTTGAAAGCCACTACAAAAGCATCATAAAGTCCACTTACCCAGAAAAAAGTGGTGCTCCCTCCCAACAGAAGCATAAATTCATAGCGTGCGATCAATTCCTGATCCGGAAGGCACCGGGCCAAAATAACAGATGCGATCAACAGAGCTCCAAACCTGGTCAGCGAATAGAATTGAAAGGAAATAGCGCCTAAGTCTCTGGGGAAAAGCCTGTTTATTATACTGCTTATTACACTCAATCGATGTCTTGGTTAATAGTTTTAATACTGATCTCAGCTCAATTGGGGTTAAATTAACAAAAACCCTGATCGAACTCCCAAAAACAGAATTGAATGCAATGCAGGCCAGAATTTATTCAAGCGTTTCACGGAACGCATTTCATAGAAGTAATTTAGGAGAAGAAATCAGAGTCTGTGTAACCTAGGACATAAGCCTAGGCATCATGCGAAATTAAGATCTCTTTGCATTTTGATATTACACAAGGGCTGTTAGAAATTAAATAACAAAAATATCATGAATACTTTACTGGCTTTTTTCTCTTTCATCGTGAACATCTTTGGAGCGTCTGCCCCCTCTGGTGACCAGGTGGTCAAATCCATCAAACTCAACGAAACTGTTTCCTCTGAAGGAGTCCATATTGTAAATACGAATCCACGGACAGTGGTTGCACTGGAAGATACACACTTCCGACCTGGGAAATAGTTTCCGAAAATGGAGGATGAATCACTATTGGTATCATTTGGAATACAGGATAGCTGATAAATAAATTTATTGCCTTCTGGGTTTGTGTTGTTAAATTTGCTCTCTTTAGAGGATTACGTTGTATTCTGTGAGCAGCAACTCACGGCTTGCGGATCCGAAAAGTGTCTTATATTTAAGCTTGTTTAAAATAATAGCTATTTTAGATGTTCTAAATCTTATCTTTAATATTTCAATTATGAAAAGAATTACACTCATTGCCTTAGCACTTGTGCTTGGATTGCCAGTAATGGCCCAAAGACGCAAGGCTATTGCTTCTTTTGACCAAATGACCCAGCAGCACACTTTGGAAGACCGTGTCCACCAAGTTATGTATTCTGCGGAACCAACATTGGTCCATTCTCATCCTATTACTTCCGAGACTTCTTTGGTGCGGACGGGTGGTGTGAATACAGTGTCCCCGGTAGAGTTAGGACGTGCTTCTAACATCTTCTCTATTCTTCGTACTGAACAAAATCAGGTTTACGCAGACGACAACCTTGGTATTGTTGCGTTCATTCACCGTCAAGACGTAACAATTTGGGGGGGAGGGACTGCCGAAAACGGCAAGCTCCGCTTCGACATTTCAGTTGATGGTGGTACAACCTTTTCCCCTGATGTAGACGTATTGAATGCAACTTACACCCGTCCTGCACGTTACCCCAACATCACCGGATTTAACCCCAACAATGAAACCAATCCCTTCAACACATTCCTGGCTTACTCCGCTCCTACCCTAAATCCATCTTGGGATGGCCACGTCACTGGTATGGCAGATGTTACGACTTCTGCTCCTTCAAATGCTACTGAAACTTATAGTCTGCTTTCCAGCGAGACCCTTCTACAAGGTGGTTTGACTGAAGGCAGGGCAAATGAGTTCTGGACTGTTGAAGCTCAATACGATAATTCCACGGATCCAGGAACGGTACTAGGAGATATTTACGTCAACAAGGGTATGTATTACGACACTACATCACCTCCTGACATCGTCTGGTCCCGATACGATACAATTTCCCCAAACCACATTATACGGTCTGACGGTTCTGTATCGCTGTTTGGACCTAACATTGCATTTTCTCCTGATGGTGAAACCGGCTGGATTGCATGGTTGGGTGACCTTGATACAGGTGGGGACTCCGTTTACTCCCCCATTTTTATTAAGTCCACTGACGGGGGTACCACTTGGGGATCTCCCATCGAAGTGGACCTGAATGCCAACCCTGATGTTGCTGAGTGGTTGACTTCGTTCTGGTCTCAGGTAGACTCTGCTACGGGTGATACCTTCCCTATATCTACAGGCCGTGCAACTTGCTTAATTGACTACGATATCACAGTGGATGCAAATGGCAATCCACATATGGCGGTTGTCATCGGTTCGGGTGCAGTAGTGGGTACTCCCGACCCTTACTACGGTATCTACGATGGAATTGAAAAATTTATGGCAGATGTTACAACGGATGATGGCGGTGCCACATGGTATGTAAACTACGTTGCTCCTGTACTTGCATTCCGTGGTGAATTTGGCAATACTGGTCCTGTAGGCATGGACAATTTTCCCCAAATCTCTCGCACACCCTCCGGGGACCATGTATTCTATTCATGGGTTGATTCTGATACTTCTCAAACTACAGGTTCAATGAATGGTATTGGTTTTGGTGAGAGTGATCAACTCGCTCCCAACCTTCGTATTGCTGGACGCCGCATTTCTGATGGTTACATGACTTGTTACAAGCGTATAACTGATGGAGACTTTTTATGGGATGGTACCGCACTGTTCCCAACCATGGCACCTGAAGTGATCATTGATAACGGCATGGTCGAACTTCCTATCGTTATGGTGAATATGATTACCAATGAGCCATTGGAATCCTGTATATTTTCGTACTTTGGAAACGATGCTACTATCGATCCTGCTACTGAGTTCTATCCTAAATCTCAGCTAATCCTCGAATGGGATGCTCCTTCTTGTGTTGATACGACCATTACCAATGTAGCCAGCATTGTCAGTAATGAAGTTGTTCTTGGTCAATCATTCCCTAACCCAACGAACGGCAACGCCTTGATCAAGTTTGAACTGCCCTTTTCTGCTAATATCAGCCTTGATCTAACCAATATCTATGGTCAACAGATCGCAGTAATCGCTGATGGTGATTATCCCTCCGGCCGACATGAAATTGTTGTAGATACGCGCGAGCTCGCAACCGGTACCTACTTCTATAACCTCCACGCCAACGGAAAAGTTACCACCAAGAAAATGGTTGTTACAAAGTAATATAAGTCAGAATTACTTAAGAAAAGGTCACTTCATTTATTTTGGAGTGGCCTTTCTTCATTTTAAGTTGTAATCAAAATCCGTTTAATGACATTACTGATCATTGAATACCTCTATCCTGTGTCCTCTCCTGCTTCCCGAATCAGTTGTGAGTATGATGTACACAAACAGAAAATCAAATAATGATATTGTACGGCCAGAAAGTAACAACCCTTATCGACTCTGAGCTTGGCTCAGGAATTCATGAAACAGGCTTCTCACTAATGAGAAGCCTGTTTCATTATACAGTTGCCCGTTGGTGGCAATGGAATTCTGCCAATTTTGCGAAATGTCTACAGGATTCAATAGTGAAAATTTACTTAGATTCGAACTGCACAGTTCTGAAACTGAAATCGATATACCACATGAATACAGAAAAAGTCAAAGGTAGCAATACAGGGCGAATCATCAGTATTGTTGTTGGGGCAGCTCTCTTGGGAGCGGTGATTTTTTTGGGAGTAATGTACTACCAGGAAAAGAGTAAGAATGATGAAATAGAAGCAGACAAGACAAGCCTGACCTCGGAAATCGAAAGTCTTGAGGAAGAGATTGAAGACTTCCAACTGGATATGGAGAACCAAGACCTGGCCATTGAAGATAAAGAACGCATCCTCGCAGAAAAAGAGAATGCCATTGAAAAGCAACAAAAACGGATCAATGAACTTCTTCGTCAGAATAAGATCAGTAAAGAGCGTGCTGAAATGCTGGTTGGAAAGGTAGAGCAATTGGAATACTATGTACGTCGGTACCAGGATGAGATCGAAGATCTGAAAGAACAGGTAGCGGTCCTGACCGATGAGAGGAATGACCTCAGTGTGAAGGTCAATAATATGTCCGGTGCTGTAAGTGAGTTGACCAGAGAAAATGAAAAGAAAGATTTTGTAATTGAGGTGGCGAAAATACTGAATGCAACCAACTTTTCATCTTACTACATCCGTTCCAGTGGCAAGCGGGTACCAGAAAATCCCATCCGCAGAGGTAGGATGCAACACTTTGAAATATGCCTGGATATCTTCAAGAATCCAGCTTCCGAAATGGGGCAAAAAGAGATCTACATGCAAATTAAAAATCCCAATGGGGAAGTTGTAAAACACAATGCTTGGGGCAGCGGGTATGTCAACATTGACGGGAGGGATGAAGCCTATACTGGGAAAAAAAGTATTGAATACGACAGGACTACCCAAAAGGTCTGCATGGACTTTGAACAACCTGAGAACTATGAATTTGAGAAAGGTGATTATTCAGTAAGGATTTATTGCGAGGGGTACGACATTGGCAACAGCAGCTTTTCTGTCAAGTAACAATTGGGTTTCAACAAGCTGACATTCTGTATAACTCGTAATCAAATCAGGGAAAAAAGATCATCCACCTTTGGAATTGTTTCGGAGACAAAGCCTTCTCCGTAGGTAGTTCTGATCCTGTGGCCGAATTCTCTGCAGCGCGACTCCAGGTATTTCAGGAAATTGGGAGAGGAAATATAAGTAGAAGGTTCGTCGCTGTCAGGATCGTAGAATTGGGAAGCAAATGCCCGGATGGCTGCCATTTTTGTTTCCCAATGCTCAGAAATATCGAACACAAAGCTGGGTTCAAGATAAAAGTCTTGGATATATTTAAAAATTTTCTTCGGGTGCCAGGGTTGTTGGATTTCCCCGTCCGAGGTGGTTTTTATGCGCCGAAGTCCACTTAAGAAGGCTGCATTGCGAACCAAGCCTGAGCCTTTGGCATGATCAGGATGACGGTCATGAGGCGCATTGATGAGTATAATCTCAGGCTGGTACTTACGAAGCACTTTAATTACAGGAATTTGATGGACCTCATCTTCAACGAAGAATCCGTCACGAAAACCTAAATTTTCCCTTACCTCCAGGCCCAGTATCCTGGCAGATGCAGCGGCTTCCCGGTCTCTGATCTCCGCAGTACCTCTGGTTCCTAGTTCTCCTCGTGTGAGGTCAATGATCCCTACTTTTTTTCCCTGAGCCTTTAGCTTGGAAATGGTCCCACTACAGGACAATTCAACATCGTCCGGGTGCGCCCCAAAAGCCAATACATCTAATTTCATGAATTCTTATTAGTCCTGAATTACTTTAGTCCCGAATCATTAAACGGCTACGAAGCGCAACCTGTTTCCCTTGAAGGCTTTTTCCCGTGAATTCAATTAAATAGATTCCCGCACGAAGCCCTTTTGGCAAGTCTATATCGAACTCTCCCCCTGAACCAGGCAAACTGTAACTGTAGCTCTTGCGGCCCTGTGAGTCCCAAAGGTTTATTTGGCCACCTCGAACCATCACATCATCCAGTCTAAGTTTCAAATGCCTCTCCCTAAGCGGATTGGGGTAAAATAACCCTCTCAACAATAATGTGGTTTCATTCCTCAGGTGTGAAGAGGTTTTTTTTATACTTGCAAACTCAGGCCTGATCATCAGAGTTCCCTGCTGGCTGGAAGGTACAAATTCTGCACTTTGGCCTTCGTAGTATATCTTCCCGGAGGGACCGTTCTTATCAAATCCGACTCCCAATGGCTTATTGGTACTTTGACGAATCCCTAACCAGAACACCGTGTCTACGATCTGAGGATTGATAAAAGTAAAACGCTGAAAGTAATTGACAGCCGAATCATAATTGATGATCATTCCTGAACCCTGCTGAGTAGTAAATAGATCCGGGGCCAGGGTATCCCAAAGGGTCAATTTAAAAGTTTCCCCATTCATACAGGTGCTCTGGGAAATGACAGGGTTGTAATTAAGGGTAGGTACGAAGGCGATCCAAACTGCCGAAATAGTATCATGCTCAGGAATTCTGAATTCCTGGCAGAATGACCGAGCATAAGTTAACCCATACCCAGCGTCCGGTTGTCCGTCATCATAACCCAACAAGGAATCGACTCGGAAATCTTTCACGAGAATATCATTTTCCGGCTTAGTATCCTGGAGCGCACTCACCCGGGCTGTGACACGGAGGGTGGCAACTGAGTCCAAATTTCCCGTTTGCAGAGAGAAAACGCCAGCAGAGACTATGTCGTTGGCATAGGGCTGGATTCCTACAGTAGCGGGTGTAAGGGAGTCAGTACCGGAAAGGATATTACCATTTACGGACTCTGTGAGGGTTACTTTTAAGTCAATACTGTTGAAAGGTCCTGACACATTGCTAACCTCCACCCCCAATGGGTTGGAGACAGCCCCTTCACCGTAAAATTGATAAGGCAGGAAGGTATATTCACCCAAGACACTTCCAGTGATAGCCGTAGGTGAAACATCCGCGAAATCAGTAGATTCTAGAGAACGATTGGCATCAAAAGTGATGTAATCTAAATGCCATACATCCACTTCGCCATTGATAGAACCATAGTTTTCAAAGCGAAAGCGGAACCCAGAATGAAAGTACGCTGAGTCGTCCAATAATATCTGGACATAAGAAAAACTATCCTGTGCTATACCTGTACCGGTTTCTGACCACACCGTGGCGTAATCACCACTACCAGTAATATCAAAAGCCAAAATCAGAGAATCTCCATCTTCCGGTGGATCACTCCAGCCACCTTTCTGGTAAAAAAAGCTCAGGACCAGGCTGTCAGAGATAGAATAACTACTGAGATCAAAGGCATGGGTTTCTATAAAATCAGCGTAATTAACCTCCAGAAGAGGAGAATACTTTTTTTTGTTATAAGTGGCTCCGTCGAAAGAAAGAGCTCCCATACTCGGTGTCTGGCGAGACCGCAGGTTGGAGATGGTCGGTATATATTCGTCTATGGGAAAAGCAAGCCACTTCAGGGTATCTAATTCCTGGGAGGTAGAGGAAAAATCCTCAAAAAAAGGAAAAGGGGCAGTTATATTGGTACGCAACCGGGAGTGGGAAGAAGAAGGGTTGACCCGGGAACGGTTCACCTTCTGAGCACCAAGTACAGACGGTTGATGAAAGTCAGTAATGAGTACTTCCTGCCCCAGCAAAAAAGCAGGAACTCCACAGAATAGACAGGCAAGAATTGACAAACATAGGATACGCATTTTGATCATTTATCTCTTCAATTGAGGTGCTTAGTCCCAAGATTAAACATAATAGTTTGGGTTTGGGAGGCATCTGCCCTACCCTATCCCTGATTACTTTCTTCTTTGACTGTATTTTTCCCAGAGGAGTCTAAAAGGCTATTTTCTTCATCTTCACTGTCGTCTCCTTCCCCATCACCAGATTCTTCAAAAATCATATCTTCGATACCCTCTTCGGGTTCAGGGCCAGCAATAAACATAGTTACAGTCTTGCCCAGAATCATTGAGTCTCCCGGATAGTAATTGGGTTCCTGGCGAATCACAGTTCCTTTTTCCTCTACCGCACCAGGGTCAAACCGAACCGGCCCGATATTTAAACCGATCTTATGCAATTGGGAAATGGCCTCCAAGTAGTTCAGACCCACCAGATCAGGGATTTCGACCCTTTGTGAACCCAGGCCGCGTCCTACAAATAAGACCAATTCGGAGAATTTAGGAAGTGTATCTCCTTCTTTTACCCGTTTGCCTCTGTACTCTCCATACCGCACTAGATTCTTAAATTCGTATGGGATGTATTCAATCTTTTTTATTCTCAATCCTGCACCATCCAAGAGTAATTTGGCCTGGTATGTTGAAACATTGAAGACTTTTGGGATTCTGACCATCGGAGGGACCCTTTTATTCACGGTCAGATAAATTTTCCTTCCGGGCTTCACATCACTGTTAGCCGGCGGATCCTGCGCTATCACAGCTGAAGGGGGAAGGTTGCTGACATAGATGGAATCTGCCACTTCATACCGTAAACCTCCAGCTACCAGTTTTTCAATGGCTTGATCTAAATCTCCTTCAGAAACTGTGGGAACCACAACCGACTCGTTGTGCTTGGTATAGCTGGGTAGAAAAAGATAGAAGAAGACCAAATAGACCAATGCTCCGAATGAAATGAACCCTAAAATGATCAGCCAGAACTCCCGGCTCTTTAAGTACCTTAACATGAAGCCAAAAATAGTTAAATATGACGGAATTGATATTGTGGTTGTGGAACAGTTAATCATGTATAAGCTCAATCAGGGCAAAATTTCACTCAAAATGGCCCTTATCGTCTTGATATGATACCTCCACCGAGAAATTCTTTCAAGGAAAAGTTCATTGTCACCATTTGCATCAAGCCGTACATGCTCCCAACACCGGATCAATGCCTGGGTATAGGGGGCAAGGCATTGGGATAAACCACTTGGAATCCAAGGCTGATCCCTTGTCTCCAACTGGTACCGCATCCACAAAGAAGCATTGATGAGAACTCTTTCTTCTTTTTCTAAAGGGAGGTGAGGATAACTGCCGACAGAGAGGTGTCGCCCTTCATTTGAAAAAGTTTCCTTTCTTTCAAAGAAGTTCTCCTTCCCTGAAACTCCTTCGTTTTTTTTCAAAGACCGGGCGAGCAAACCTTCATCGTACCTCCTGAACCGGGTCAAAATCTTACGTTGTGCCCCTAGGCTTTTGTGTACTTCGGGACTCCGCAAACTATGAGCCAGTGTAATCCTTATTTCTTCGAAGTCCTCCGCAAAAATGCTTTCATAGGTCTTTGGGGTAAAATTAAAATTCAGATATCCGCTCTTTGTATCCAAATCTATATCCATCAATTCATGGGAAACAAGGCTGGATCTGCTAAAGTTGCCTGGAACAACTTTCAGATCATGTACAGGGAAACACCAATCTTGAACCTTTGTATTCGGAGTAGGAGT